>NZ_JAVDTG010000005.1:0-486373 GCF_031455715.1 Flavobacterium sp. 2755 | reverse complement strand
AAAATTGGAATGGAATTTATATACATTTTTCGACAAACAAATACACAAAGTATATCGTAGAAACGCACAGCAGTGCGTCTTATGCGCAAAGTAAATCAACAGATGTGAATACTGGACGTAGACGCACTGCTGTGCGCCTCTTCGGAAAATTGGAATGGAATTTATATACATTTTTCGACAAACAAATACACAAAGTATATCGTAGAAACGCACAGCAGTGCGTCTTATGCGCAAAGTAAAAAACAAAAAAAGCTCCAATTTTCATTGGAGCTTTTTTGGTTATAATAGAATCTGAGATTATTTACTCAAATACATTTTTCTTCTAGAGTACAATTCGTAGAATTGATCGTCTTTTAAGTCATCAATAAACAAGATGCTTTCTCCTGTTGATTTCATTTCTGGTCCTAACGCTTTGTTTACGTTCGGGAATTTGCTGAAAGAGAAAACCGGCTGTTTGATTGCATAACCTTTCAATTGCGGGTTGAAATCAAAGTCAGTTACTTTATTGTGCCCTAACATTACTTTTGTAGCGTAGTTTACATAAGGCTCTCCGTAAGCTTTTGCAATAAACGGAACCGTTCTTGAAGCTCTAGGGTTTGCTTCGATAATATAAACCGTATCATCTTTTATCGCAAACTGAATATTGATTAAACCAACTGTTTTTAAAGCTCTTGCAATTTTAAAAGTATGGTCTTTAATTTGCTGCATTACGAATTCTCCTAAGTTAAAAGGAGGCAATGTTGCATTACTATCTCCAGAGTGAACTCCGCAAGGTTCGATATGCTCCATAATTCCTATGATGTATACATTTCCGTCAGCATCACAAATTGCATCAGCTTCGGCTTCGATCGCTCCGGCTAAATAGTGATCCAAAAGTAATTTGTTTCCTGGAATTGTTTTCAACAAATCGATAACGTGTTCTTCAAGCTCTTTTTTGTTGATTACAATTTTCATTCCCTGACCTCCTAATACATAAGAAGGACGAATCAAAAGCGGAAAATCTAAACTGTCTGCTAATTTTGAAGCTTCGTCTGCTGTTTCAGCGATTCCAAATCTTGGGAAAGGAATATGTAATTCTGTCAATAAATCGGAGAATCTTCCTCTGTCTTCAGCTAAGTCAAGTGCATCAAAACTAGTTCCGATGATTTTTACACCGTATTTAGATAATTTATCAGCTAATTTAAGAGCCGTTTGACCTCCAAGCTGAACGATTACTCCTTCTGGTTTTTCGTGCTGAATGATGTCATAAATATGCTCCCAGAAAACCGGTTCGAAGTATAATTTATCAGCTGTATCAAAATCTGTTGAAACTGTTTCAGGGTTACAGTTAATCATGATCGTTTCGTAACCGCATTCTTTTGCTGCTAAAACTCCGTGTACACAAGAATAATCAAACTCAATTCCCTGTCCAATTCTGTTTGGCCCAGAACCTAAAACAATAACTTTCTTTTTATCTGTCAGGATACTTTCGTTATCTACATAACGCTCTCCGTTTGCTTTTTCGATTTCTGCCTCAAAAGTTGAGTAGTAATAAGGTGTTTTTGCTTTAAACTCAGCAGCACACGTATCAACCAGTTTAAACACACGGTTGATGTTTTTTTCCATACGTAAAGAATGCACTTCACTTTCCAGACAGTTCATCATGTGAGCCAATTGTCTGTCGGCGAAACCTTTTTGTTTGGCTTCAAGTAACAATTCTTTAGGAAGGTTTGAAACTTTATAGTTTGAAATTTCTTTCTCTAAAACATAAAGTTCTTCGTATTGCTTTAAGAACCACATATCGATTCTTGTAATTTCATGAATTCTGCTCAACGGAATTCCCATTGCAATGGCATCATAAATTACAAAAACTCTGTCCCAGCTTGCATATGTAAGCTTTTCGATGATTTGTTCGTAATCTTTATATCCTTTTCCGTCAGCTCCTAAACCGTTTCTTTTAATTTCTAAAGATTGGGTTGCTTTGTGAAGCGCTTCCTGGAAAGAACGTCCAATTCCCATAACTTCACCTACAGATTTCATCTGAAGACCTAAAGTTCTGTCTGATCCTTCAAATTTATCGAAGTTCCAACGTGGTATTTTTACGATTACATAATCTAAAGTTGGTTCAAAAAGAGCCGAAGTTGATTTTGTAATTTGGTTTTGCAATTCATCTAAGTTATATCCTAAAGCCAGTTTAGAAGCAATTTTAGCAATTGGATAACCTGTTGCTTTTGATGCTAATGCAGAAGAACGAGATACACGAGGGTTAATCTCGATCGCTACGATATCTTCTTTTTCATCTGGAGAAACTGCGAATTGTACGTTACATCCTCCCGCAAAATTTCCGATACTTCTCATCATTAAGATAGCGTAGTCACGTAATTTTTGGAAAGTGGTATCTGATAATGTCATTGCCGGCGCAACAGTAATCGAATCTCCGGTGTGGATTCCCATTGGGTCCATATTTTCGATAGAACAGATAATAACAACATTATCGTTTTTATCTCTTAAAAGCTCTAATTCGTATTCTTTCCATCCCATTAAAGCTTTATCAATTAAAACTTCGTGAATTGGAGACGCTTCAAGTCCGCGTGTTAAAAGCTCATCAAAATCTTCTTTTTTGTAAACTACTGCAGCTCCTGTTCCTCCTAATGTAAACGATGGACGAATTACAAGCGGAAAACCAAATTCCTGAGCAATTTCTTTTCCTTCTAAGTATGAAGTAGCTGTTTTTGCAGGTGCAGTTGGTACATTTATTCTTTCTAAAAGCTGTTTAAACTGTTCTCTGTCTTCGGTAATATTAATTGCGTTTACATCAACTCCTATTAATCTTACTCCGAAATCCTGCCAAATTCCTTTTTCTTCTGCTTCCAGACACAAGTTTAAAGCGGTCTGCCCTCCCATTGTTGGCAAAACTGCATCAATTTGCGGGTGTTCCTTCAGAATTTCAATAATCGATTTAGTAGTTAATGGTTTCAAATAAATATGATCGGCCATAGATGGGTCGGTCATAATTGTCGCTGGATTGGAGTTAATTAAGATAACTTCAATTCCTTCTTCACGAATCGAACGTGCAGATTGAGATCCCGCATAATCGAATTCGCAAGCTTGACCAATAACAATAGGTCCCGAACCTATTATTAAAACTGATTTAATTGATGTGTCTTTAGGCATTTTGTATGTATTGTGTAGTTATATAAGTATTTTAAAAAACATTCTTAGTGTACTAAAAACTAGAATGTTGAGAAAATTTTTACCGACAAGGTATAAAAAAAGGCGATACTAAAAAAGTAATCGCCTTATGTATGTTTATACAAACATTATTTTTTGTGTCTAGGTTCGCTAGAAACAGTCAATTTATGTCTTCCTTTTGCTCTTCTACGCGCTAGAACTTTTCTTCCATTCGCAGAAGCCATTCTGTCCATAAATCCGTGCTTATTTCTTCTTTTTCTTTTCGATGGTTGAAATGTTCTTTTGCTCATTGCTTTGTATCTTTAAAATGGTGTCTATTATCTCTTTTTCTGTTTTTGAATTCCGTTGCTCAAAAACCGAGTGCAAATATACAAAGACTTTTTTTTCTGGCAAGTAGTTTTATAAAAATATTTTTAATTCATTTTACTATATTTGCAATCACAAATTTACATGAATTATGTTTAATAAAATTATCAAACTTATTTTGGCCGGACTTCTTATAATAGCTGGCGTTTGGCAAATTGTAGATAAAGAAACCGGTAATGGTATCTTCCTTATATTATTGTCTGCAATTCCTATTTTTCTTTATTTTAAAAATGAATTTATCCTTTTAGCCTTTCTTAAATTAAGAAAACAAGACTTTGAAGGCGCTAAAAAATGGTTAGCATACATCAAAAATCCGGAAACAGCGTTAGTAAGAAAACAACAAGGATATTTTAATTACCTTCACGGTATCATGCTTTCTCAGACTAATTTAATTCAGGCTGAAAAACATTTCAAAAAAGCGATCGAACTTGGACTATCAATGGACATGGATTTAGCTGTAGCAAAATTAAACCTTGCCGGAGTTGCAATGTCACGCCGAAGAAAACTGGAAGCAACTAATTTATTGGCCGAAGCTAAAAAATTAGACAAACAAGGAATGCTGAAAGAGCAAATCTCTATGATGAAAGAACAAATGAAGAAAATCTAATTTTCTTTAAATTACAATATTCGAAATCCCAAATTCTAATTGTGAATTTGGGATTTTTTTTATTTTAGAGTTTTGAGATGTCATCCTGAGTAACGAAAGATCGCACTTGCTGATCGACAAAGATTGGCGATTCTCTTTGTGGAGTTTCTTTGTAGAGTTTCTTGTGCGATCCTTCGTTCCTCAGGATGACAGGATTGTGTCTCCATAATAATAACGTTTGCTATGTCATCCTGAGGAACGAAGGATCGCAATTGCTGATCGACAAAGATTGGCGATTTACTTTGCGGAACTTCTTGTGTAATTTCTCCCTTCGGTCGAAATGACAAAAAAACTCATAACTCCTATTTTTCATGTTTTTATTTATTTCTTTTACCAATTAATTAAAACTTTATAAAACACCGAAACGCCTTCCATTCCTGCCTATGAGCAGGAAATGAAAAGCGAAACGGCCTTTTGGTAATCTTAATTATTTATATTTTTTATAGCTAAACCATTATAGATAGCTTAACTATGTTTTTATTTTATCCCGAGAGAAAAGTTTCTCTCAGGATTTTTTTAAGTGAACATGTATTACAAACTATTTAAAATTATGGCTTACCCCCCTCGCCGTCTTTTTTAGCTATACAACGTACTGGTAATCCAGATACGTAAGAAGTAGAACCCTCCGTACCTGTAAAAGTTGGTAAATATGAATCTATCATTAAATATGCTGTTGATAACTTACCACTACCATTACTGCCGGTCCCGCTCCAATAGTGTTGTGTACTTTGAGGAGGATTACTATTAGAATACTGCTTGACACCTGTATATGGCAGCATTAAATAATCACCAAAATAAAAAGCTGCGTCACTACTTAATACCATCATATTTTTTACACCTGCGTATCTCAGAACATTGTTATTACTATTATATAAAGCAGCCCATTCAGCTGAAGTAGGTACACGATACCCTTCAGGACAAGGATCATTAGGTCCTTTTATATTTCCTGTATTGGACCAGCTCCCAGCTGGGCTTGCTATTGGATTAATAATTAAAGGATTAACAGGGCTACTCATCCCCCAGTGATAATAATCTCCAACTAATTTTACTCTCTGATTATTATCCAGAGGATCTACAGATGTATCTGCTCCTAAGTTATGACACAAAAATACTCTCCAATCTGAATCTAAAGGACCAACTTTTGCACCACAACAAGAGCAGTCTTTAATTTTTGCTGTTAGCTGTACCTTTTTATCTGTACCATTATTAGTAGGGCCATCATTGTAAATTGCATAGATGGTTAGGGTAAGCGCACTTTTATCATCTCTACCGTAAGCTGTACCGTCTTTGGCAAGTAAAGTTGTACTGCTTAATGTTTTTTTGTATGTTACTTTAAGTGTAACAACTGTGCCTTTAGCAATAGTAGTGGTTGGATCAGTTACGGCATCACTGCTAATTAAATCTACAATTTTACCGCTGTCTGATTCTACGACAACAAAACGAACATTACTTACTGAAGCGGTGCTATTCGTAGTAAATTTATATTCTTGTGCGCTCATTGTATTAAAATCAGCTCTCGTTGAAGATCGGGAATCAATCATACCGCAAGCAACACTTCCGCTTTCAGCAATATCAAAACAAGTTTTTCCGCTTAGGGTACCGCTTCCTGATGTTATGCTAGCTGGGTCAACACTTGCTTTAACATGGAAAAAAGCGGATGTTGCACTTGGTGTTCCTGTACAGCCATTTTGTACAATACAGTAATAATAATAATCACCTTGCGCTATTTTTTGTTCAGTATATGATGATGCTGTAGCGCCAGATATAGCGGCTGCACCTGTAGTACTTGCACTTGTTTTATTAACATACCATTGATAAGTTGGCTGATTAGCAGTTCCACTTCTTAAAGTAATACTTACTGCAGGATCAGATCCTCCTGTTACAGTCTGCTCTAATTGTGACTGCGATATAATTTCAGGTGTTGGACATCCGTTGTTCAATGTAATTACCTTTTCTAAAGTATCTGAAGTACCGCAGTAGTTTTTGGCAGTTACCGCAACAGTAACTCTTTCACCATCTGTCTCCAGAAAATCTATTGTGCCATTTGCTGAGGCTTGACCTGAAACTTCAACCCCATTTTTAGTCCATACATAAGACTCAGCAGGAAATGTCGTACTTGTGGCAAATGTGAATTTTGAACCAAAAGAAGCTGTATCATTAGCAGGAAAACTTGTCCATGAAAGTTCCGGACGGTTTGAATTATTATTTGAAACTGTTTTTTTTATTGCCGGGCTTACACATCCTGTAGTATTAGCAATAGCAGCACTGTAATCTCCTCCCTGTTTAACAATAATAAAATCTTTATTCTCACCACTCATTAGCTCAACATTCTTATACCACATATAAGTATAAGTGCCCGCTGTTTTTGGATTAATTGTCAATTTTGCTTCTCCGTCGCAAAGTGCTGTATTTCCGTCAATCGATTTTATTTCAGGAGTACTGCCCTGTATTACATCCATATCTATTGCCTTTTGTTGAGCAGGGCATTTAGCTCCGCTGTCATCAGTAGCAATCATACTAAGTGATATTTTAGTTTGAGAATCTGGTATTTTATAAGGGTTACTCGTAATTTTATCAGTACCATTATACCAAGAGTAAGTAATGCCGTTTTGTTTATTAACAACACTTAAATCTAAAGTTCCGCCCGCACAAAAAGCCGTAAAATCTTTTAATGGTTTTCCATTTACCTTTACATCACTATCATTAATAATTATTGGTGATGCTGCTTCGCTTTTTGTTACCGTAATAATGTTGGCAGATTGTTTTGAATAACAGCTTCCTTCTTTTACCGCTGCAAACCACTGACCTACACTACTGTCACCACTAATCGTTATTTTTCTGCCTGACTTTGTTTTGTCTTCTACTCCATTATGGAACCAGGCTATATTAGTTGCTGTTCCACTTGTTACAAAAAGGTCAATAGTGCCCGTACCGCAAATCACTCCATTATTATCTGCAGATATGGTAATACTGCCCGGCGCTGTTGAAGTAGTTGAATCTTCAATAATTTTCTCATTTGCAGCATTGGTATTACAGCCCATTGCCCCCATAGAAATATTGTATTTTCCTGCTTTATCTGCAACAAGATAATTTAATCCGCGATTAGAAGGGATTTCAACTCCATTATATATCCAGATTAATTTATCAAGATTAGGTGTATTAGCAGGAACGGAAAGATATACAGAACCGCCTGCGCACAAAACAGAAGAAGATGCACTTAAAGTAGGCACAGCATAAGGCATAGTACTGCAGTCTACCCCATTTTGAGAAAATAAAAACTCTTTATACAACCCTGTACAACTACTTGTAACGCGAACTATTACGTTGTGTTTGTTTACCGTTTCGTTTGGATTAAAGTTAATTTTAAAACTTCCGTCTTTTTTATTTACCCCGCTTAATGAAGCATAATTTTCACCTCTTGTAATTTCAATTTCAAACAGACCATCAGGACAATCAGGATCTGTAACGTCAAATGTCTGGTCACATCCGGTTCCATTTGCAGCTACATTTACACAAGGTTCCGGGCTTATTGAAGCCTGCGATGTTCCGTCACATAAACTTACCCAGCGTGATGCGTTCCAATATTCTACACACTTGGTATCAATATTATAAATAGTTAGTCCTTCACCTGCAATTTTACCTTGTACTGCAAATGTGTTACGCTGTGCAGTTGTCATTTGGGGCAGTCGAAGCCCTCCTTTGTTAAGCAGTTCCAGCACAGAGAAAGCCTCGGGTTCTTTCTTGCCCCCAATGGTCATCTGGGCCTGCGTGTTAACCGAAAATAATATGGCAAATACAAGCCATATACAAAATAGATTTTTTTTCATTTTTTAAATTATTTAATTATTTAAATGGAGCAGGCCTCCAGCTGCTATGCATAGAATAACAGAATAAAAGACATGCCGGACCGATATCCTTTTGGGATATTCGTATGTATTTTGTGGTATTTGTGGTATTGTTGAGTAAAAAAGGCACTTATCGAATCTTATCAATAAGGCTTATAATGATGAAGGCAGCCTGTGTATTAATAAAACAAGGCTTTAATAAATCGGCTTCTAAAACTTGGGGTTTTAAAGCTGACATGAAGTATAATAACTTTTTGGTTTTCTGGTATATTTTTTACTTAATTACTTAAGCGTTGTCTGAATAAGATTCATGATGACATCTTTGTGTGCTTTTTCCATTATTTCATAGTCTTTTTTTATGCTGTCCGGTGTTATTCCGTGTACAGCTCCGTTCACACATTGTCGTATGTAATATTTTGACAGTCCGTATTTTATAAACAAGGCTTCTAAAATATTTGCATCATAGGAGCTATAAACTTTTGTCTTCCTTTTATCCATTGTCTTACTTATTTTCATTTGTTAATGATCTTAATTTTACTCTGGCAGACTTTCCTGGAAAATTAGTCTATGCCTTTTTTGTTTTCTTTTGAAATTCCTTAATTAAAGCCTCGCGGTTTGCAATTATTTTAAGTAACGCTTTTTTCGCAATTTCATCTCCTCTAAAAAATCTCATTTTTGCCGCAGGGGCATTAATTCCCATAACCTGCCCAAGCAAGGTATAATCACCATACAGCGTTTTTTCCTTAATTTGTTCGATTGTCATAACAAAAAGTTTATCTTTGAATGCTAAATAATATCCAAATATACACAAAAAACTGTGTAAAAAACCTACAAAACACAATAATCTGTAATTTTCCTGCAATGAACGATGTAACTTCAAGATTTCTAATAACTTATGAATATCTAAAAGAAGCAAAGGTTGTTTCAAATATCAAAAGTTTTGCTAAAGAACTAAATATTAGCTCTTCGCTTGTTACAGAAATTTGTAAAAAAAGAACCAATGCAGGAATGGTTCCAATATCTAATTTACTGATAAGATATAAAGATATTGATGCAAACTGGCTTTTAACCGGCGAGGGAACTATGTTAAAGAGCAGTGGCAGTCCCGAAGCCAATCTTAATTATAAAGAATTAGCTGAAGCAAGACTTGAAATTATCGCCCTGAAAGATGAAAAAATTGAGTGGCTTAATAAGGAACTTAAAAAAAAGAAGGGTTTGTAGTGTGGCTGCTTTTATTCACAAGATATGTCTTTGCGAAGAACGAAACAATCTCACTAACAAGGAACAACTTTGGTGATAAACGGAGTGGGATTGCTTCGTTCCTCGCAAAGACAGTACGTTAGTTTTTTGTCATTTCGATGTAAGGAGACTCGAGCGATAGCGACAGACGAAGTAAATCGTCAATCTTTGTCAAGTTACTTACAGAGATCCCTCGTTCCTCGGGACGACAAGATTGTGTAGAGAATTTTATTGTAGAGTTACTTTGCGCCCTTCGACTTCGCTCAGGGTGACAAAACAATTATTAATTATTAATTGTAAATTATCAATTATTACTCACTCTTCTAATATAATCGAAGGCAGATTTTCGTTGAGCCATTTGTATTTATTGAGAATCATAATATGGGTTCCGCCTTTTACTACTATACAGCTGTTGATATATTTTATAGGAAAAACTTCGTCCTGATCGCCGTGAATATGAATGACATTATCGTCGACTTCGTTTCTATTCCATAAAATAACAGATTCTACCGCCCACTGCAGATAATTAAGATCGCGAACGGCTAAAAACTTTTCGTATAATTTAATTCGTTTGTTGATTTTTTCTCCAAAAGAATATTTCGCCAGACTTTCTATATTCAAAATCAGCTTCATAGGAATCAGCTTGTAAGCTTTTGTCTTCTTCCCTATTTTCATTCTTCTTGGAAATTCGATGTTACTTCTTACACTCGAAATAATGATTACTTTTCTCGCCTGAACATGTTTTGCAATTTCCTGCACTAAAATTCCTCCAAAAGAAACGCCAATTAACACAGGGTTTTCATGTTTGATTTTTTTTGAAATTCGGAGTGCGTAATCTGATAAGGCTTCTTTGGGATGCGGAATTTCCCATTCTAATAAACAGGTTTCAAAAACAGATTCATCTAATATGATTCTCTCAAATATAGCAGGGCTAGCCGCCAGACCGGGCATAAAATATACGGGAATTTTACTCATTTGATTAAAATGGAATTACAACTACAGCTCTAAATTTCAAGCTAAATTTACTTTTTTTAATAATATCTACAGCAAATCGCACACCATAATTACATATTAAAACAAATTGAGTTGTAAAAACAAACGATTTTGCAATGAACCTGATCGCCAAAAAATAATTTTATATTGAAAATCAAATGATTACCTTTGCAATCCAAATCACCTGCAGCTAAACATCTTTTTAAAAGATCTTAGCTGACTATATTTTTCGTTCTTTTTCTAATATTTTTAACCTACCCCAAAACATGACAAATATGGAACCTACCGAAACTATGGAAATCAAAGACAACACTTTTGCAAGACAATTTGAAACCGTGGTCCCTGAAGGATTATTAAGCGTGGAATACTCTTTTCAGGAAAAAAAGATTTTTTTAACCAAAATCAATACGCCCGAAAACTTTGAAAACCAGCCTGTACTTGACAATTTACTTAAAAGCATTTTGGAATTAAGTACTGAGAAAAAATTTAGAGTTGTACCGATTCACCCAAAAATCGCGGCTTTTTTCAAAAAAAACCCAAAATACAAAGATTTATTGCCACCGGGAATCAGGATTTAAAAATCGCCAATTACCCAAAGCCATAATCCGCCAATTGCCATATAAATAAAGAGCATAATAAGTCCGGTTATCAAACCTTTGACCCACCAGCTTTTTAAATCGACATATCCGCTCCCAAAGAAAACGGGAGCCGGACCATGTCCGTAATGCGTTAATGTTCCGTAAATAGATCCCACAAAACCAAGCATAAAAGCCAGAAGCAATCCTGGAATTCCAAGTGAAACCCCAACACCTAAAAGTGCCGCATACATTGCCGCCACATGCGCCGTTGCACTTGCAAAAAGATAGTGGCTGAAAAAGTATACCAATATAATAATAGGAAAAGCCATCTGCCAGCTTAATCCGCCAATTTCGGCTTTTACAACATCACTAAACCAGCCAATAAAACCTAATTCGTTTAGGGAACTTGCCATCATTACTAATACCGAAAACCACACAATAGTATCCCACGCTCCTTTTTCGGCTTTTACATCATCCCAGGTTAAAACGGAAGTGAGCAGTAAAACCACTAAACCTATAAAGGCTGTGGTGGTGGCATCTATAGAAAATAAATCGCCGGTCATCCAGAGAAATAATAGTATAAAGAAAGTCAGCAGCATCATCCATTCGTTTCTGGTGATTGGCCCCATTTCTTTTAATTTTTGAGAAGCTATTTGCGGTGCGTCTCCGGTTTTTTTAAGTTCCGGCGGATAAATCTTGTACAACACAAACGGAATAACAAAAAAGGCACATAATCCCGGTACAATTGCCGCGGCTGCCCAGGACATCCATGTTATTTTTATTCCCAAATTAAGTGCAAACTTCTGGCACATTGGGTTACTTGCCGTTCCGGTAAGAAACATGGAGGATGCTATTAAATTCATATTATAACAGTTCAATGTTAAATACGAACCTAGTTTTCGATGTGTTTCGGGCTCTTCCGGTAAAGAACCAAAACTCATCGACATTGATTTCATTATGGGATAAATAATTCCGCCGCCGCGGGCTGTATTACTTGGTACGGCTGGTGCCAAAACCAAATCGGCAAGACCTAAACCGTAAGCTAATCCAAGCGAACTTTTTCCGAATAATCGAATAAACAGAAAAGCAATTCGGTTTCCTAAACCTGTCTTTATAAATCCGCGTGCTATAAAAAATGAAATTCCAATAAGCCAGATCACCTTGTCTCCAAAACCTTTTAAGGCCAATGTAATTGATTTTCCGGGATCGCCCGGCGCTAAAACCTGCGTAAAAGCGGTTAAGGCAATGGCTATCATACACATGGTTCCCATTGGTGCGGCTTTTAGAATAATTCCTAAAATGGTCGCAACAAATATGGCAAACAAATGCCAGGCTTCGGGTACAACTCCGTTTGGCGCAGGAATAAACCAAATTGCTGCTCCAACGGCAAGTGTAATCAGGGTTTGAGGAATTTGTACTTCTTTCATGGTTTTGGAATTAAATTAAACTACAGCCTGCACTGAAACTGAATTAAAAATAAATTGTCGTTATAGGTTGATGTATCCGGGATATTTCGGTCGAAATGGTCTATTTCAAATCCCATTTCTATACGACCTGTATAGTTTTTTCCAAATTCAAGACTTATCATAGGAGTATAAGTCTGTCTAACATTTGAATCGATTTTAAAACTTGGATCAAATCTTTCATAACGGCAGGATACTTCTAAAGAAGTTAATTTTTTATAATCGATTTGGTACCGCACATTGGGTAGAAAATAAATTCCGCGCATTTGATAATCAGCTACATCAGCTGTTCTGGAATCAACGGGTAAAGAAAAATATAAGTTGTGATTTGTTCCTCGCTTGTATTCTATCTGCAAATCAAAAGTAAAACGGTCTGTAAGTCTGAAATCGCTGGTAACATCTGCACCAAAGGCAAATACTTTTTCTTTGGAATATTTACCAATACCTCCGTTTAAACCGAGATTAATTTTATGTTTTTTTGATAATTCGAAAACCAATCTTGAAGAATATTGTTTTCCGTTATCGTTGTCTTTTTCCTGATTTTTACCGTTCCCGTTTAAAACTGAAACAGAATAATTTACGGGAATTTTGCCCAAATCAAAATTTCCGGTTGCAGAAGCTCCGATTTGAAAGCTTGTCCAGCCATTTTTTCCAAATTCATAATACTGATTCGAGAAATCAAATGATTTTATAATATCAACCGGAACTAATTCCTCAATACCAAAAGCCGGCCGAAACTGCCCTCCTAAAACGGCAATGTATTTATTGAAGGTATATTTTGCATAGGCATTTTCGAGAACTTTACCTTTTGTATCTGATTTAAAATCGGCAAGGTTTACCAGAATTACGACTTCTGTAGCTTCGCTTAATTTTGTATTTAACCCAACACGCATTCTTTTAATATCAAAGGAACTTTGGGTTACGTCGCCTGTAGAATGGTGAACGCCCATAACATCTACATTGTCACCAAAACTTTCGAGATATCTTGCCTGAAAAAGTCCTTTAAACTGAAATTGGGGATACTTAACACCATCTTCAGAATCAGCTGCCTTTTGGGTTTCGGCAGTTTGCGCATTCGTGAGAAGTGGTATTAAAAAAAGGAAAAAAGCAATTCTTATTAGTAAAGGTGTATTCATACGCTCCAGAAATAAAAAATTGAACTTAGCTAATTGCTTGAAAAAACCTAAAAATAACTAAAAGGTAATTGGAAATATCTTACGAAAATAAGAAAAATAGTAATGTCTTGTAAAAATTACTGCATTAAAATACTTTCCTGTATTCAACGATACAAAAAAAAGGCATAAGAATTAACTTATGCCTTTCTGTTTTTTATTTTAGTAAATATTATTTTTCAATCTCTCTCATGGAGTCCATTTTTTTGTGAGCAAGGAAACCTGCAACATCTTCAAAATGTTCTTTAACTCTTTTGTTTCCAAATTCGAATACTTTAGTTGCCAGTCCGTCAAGGAAATCACGGTCGTGAGAAACTAAGATTAATGTCCCGTCAAAATCACGTAAAGCATCTTTAATAATGTCTTTTGTTTTCATATCCAGGTGATTTGAAGGCTCATCCAGAATTAACAAGTTAACAGGCTCTAACAATAATTTAATCATTGCCAAACGTGTTTTTTCTCCTCCTGAAAGTACTTTTACTTTTTTGGTAATATCATCACCCTGAAACATAAATGCTCCCAGAATATTTTTTATCTGCGTACGGATATCACCTACTGCAATGGCATCAATTGTTTCAAAAATGGTTGCATTTTCATCTAATAATGAAGCTTGATTTTGTGCAAAGTATCCAATTTGTGCATTATGTCCAATTTCAACGCTTCCTGAATCAACGCCAATTTCTTTCATAATCGCTTTGATCATCGTTGATTTTCCTTCTCCGTTTTTTCCAACAAAAGCTACTTTCTGACCTCTTTCGATTACAATATTAGCATCTTTAAAAACCACATGATCTCCATATGATTTTGCCATTTCTTTTACAATAACCGGATATTGTCCTGAACGTGCTGCCGGCGGGAATTTTAAACGCAATGCCGATGTATCTACTTCGTCTACCTGAACGATTTCTAGTTTTTCCAGCATTTTTACACGAGACTGAACGGCATCTGTTTTAGAGAATGTTCCTTTAAAACGATCGATAAAGGCTCTGTTATCAGCAATCATTTTTTGCTGCTCGTCATAAGCTTTTTGCTGATGAATACGACGGTCTTTTCTTAGTTCTAAATAATGAGAATATTTTGCTTTATAATCGTAAATTCTTCCCATTGTTACTTCGATCGTACGGTTTGTAATGTTATCTACAAACGCTCTATCGTGCGAAATTACTACAACCGCTTTTGCTGAATTCACTAAAAACTCTTCTAACCATTGGATACTTTCAATATCCATGTGGTTGGTTGGCTCATCCAGTAAAATCAAGTCTGGTTTTTGCAATAAGATTTTTGCCAGTTCGATACGCATTCTCCATCCTCCAGAAAATTCAGAAGTTTGTCTTGTAAAATCTTCACGTTCGAAACCTAAACCAACTAAAATTTTCTCTACTTCAGCTTCATAATTTACTTCTTCAATTGCATAATATTTCTCGCTTAAGTCCGAAACTCTTTCGATCAATTTCATGTATTCGTCACTTTCGTAATCTGTACGAACGGTTAACTGCTCGTTGATTTCGTCAATTTCGGCTTTCATTTTAAAAATCTCACCAAAGGCTTTAGATGCTTCTTCCATTACAGTCGAACCGTCTTTTGTCAATAAATGCTGAGGCAGGTATGCTACAACGGCATCTTTTGGCGTAGAAATACTTCCGGTAGATGGTTTGCTCTGCCCTGCTATAATTTTTAAAAGTGTCGATTTTCCCGCACCATTTTTACCCATAAGGGCAATTTTATCATTTTCATTGATAGCAAAAGAGACATCGCTAAAAAGTGTAGTTCCACCAAACTGAACCGAAATATCGTTAACTGTAATCATTATCTTCTGTGAATTTGTTTTATCGGTTAATCGTTTACTTGACTACCCATTTTTTTCGTGCTGCAAAGATAGATTAATTAGATAATTAGGCAATTAGAAAATGTGGCAATTTATTAATTAGATAATTTTGAGAATGTGACAGTTAGAAAATTTTCTTTTTTACCACAGATTAAAGGATTTTCACGAATTATTTTTTTCAAGAATTGACTTTGAGATAAAATCTTTTTTAATCTTTTTAATCTGTGGCAAAACAAAAAAATGTTTCGTTCAATTTTTTTAACGGGATTAAAGTAAAAAATAAACCCGACAGGCTTTAAAAAACCTGTCGGGTTGTGAAATTATCTCATTATCAAATTGACTAATTATCTAATTAATCTTTTCTCCATTTTTTAGTTTCTTCAAAAACGTGTTCTAATATTGAAGCTTCTATTTCATCAAAATCAATATTACGTCTTCCCATTACTAATTTTGCAGTTTCAAAAGCCTTTTTGGTAATATACGTAGTGAAACCTGCTGCTCCGCCCCAAGAGAAACTCGGAACAAAATTTCTAGGAAAACCAGATCCAAAAATATTAGCACTTACTCCAACAACAGTTCCGGTATTAAACATCGTATTGATTCCGCATTTACTGTGATCACCCATCATTAAACCGCAAAACTGAAGTCCGGTTTTAGCAAAACCTTCCGTTTCGTAACTCCACAATTTTACTTCTTCGTAGTTGTTTTTCAGGTTTGAGTTATTACTGTCAGCTCCAATATTACACCATTCGCCTAAAACAGAATCTCCAAGAAATCCGTCATGACCTTTGTTTGAATTAGCAAACAGGACAGAGTTTTTAACTTCTCCTCCTATTCTTGATCCCGGACCAACTGTAGTTGCTCCATAAACTTTTGCATTTAGTTTTACCTGTGCATTTTCACACAAAGCAAAAGGGCCGCGAATAACAGTTCCTTCCATGATCTCGGTATTCTTACCTATATATATAGGACCGTTTGATGCATTTAGGGTTACAAATTCTAATTTTGCTCCTTCTTCAATAAAAATATTTTCAGGCGCAATTGTATTTACACTTTTAGGAATGGGCTGTGATTTTCTGTCTTCAGTCAAATAAGCGAAATCGGCACGAATGGCGGCGTCGTTTTTTGAGAAAATATCCCAAGTGTGTTCTACTGTCAAACATTCATCATTATATTGAATGATTTCATACGAATCGAAATCAACTTCTTCCTGATTTTCTGTTGTAAAAAAAGCAATTACATCTTCTCCTTTAAAAATTGCCTGATTAGGTTTTAAGTCCGAAACTAATTCTGCAAGCGTATCATTTGGCAAATATGCAGCATTTATCATTACGTTTTCTTCCATTTCTACCATTGGGAATTTAGCAGAAAGATAATCCTCCGTAATTGTTGTTATAGTCGATCCTAAACGAGTTTCCCATTTTTGGCGAATCGTCATAATTCCGATTAAAATATCAGCCACGGGTCTGGTAAAAGTAAAAGGTAATAGCGCATTCCGGACGGGACCGTCAAAAAGAATGTAATTCATAAAATTAATTTAATGTGTTAAAATTTGTTTGGTTACCGAGGCCAAAGTTACAAATATTTATGTGTTTCATTAATATATGTTTTTTCTGATAGGTCTGAATTCACGAATTTTTATTTATCTCCAACTTATTAAACGAATGATAATAAAATAATTCGTGAATTCGTGGCTAACAAAAAATAATCCCATAAAAAAAGCCTTCCAAATTGGAAGGCTTCTTATATAATTTTAAACAGCTATTATTTTTTAGCGTGTTTTGCATATTTAGTTTTGAATTTATCAATACGTCCTGCAGTATCGATAAGTTTAGATTTACCAGTATAAAAAGGGTGAGATGTTCTAGAAATCTCCATTTTTACAACTGGATACTCAACTCCGTCAACTTCAATTGTTTCTCTTGTATCTGCAGTAGATTTAGTGATAAAAACGTCATCATTTGACATGTCTTTAAATGCAACTAATCTGTAATTTTCTGGGTGAATTCCTTTTTTCATCTTTTCTTTTTATTTATTGTTTAGAACATTTTCATTTTGAAGCTTCTTCATGGTTAGAAAAAGGTATAAACAAACGATGCTCTTTTTTGTTTAAAATTTTAATTAATTTTGAGTTTGCAAATTTACAATTCTTTTTTAATAAACAAATACTTAGCGTACTTTTTTTTAGTTAAATTCAAAAAGCTTTTTTTCTCCTTGATTATATTGGGAATTGCTATATTTGTGGATTAATTTTAAAACATATATAAATATGATTAATGAAGTTATAAAAAAGAATGGAGTTACATACGGAATTATCTTAGGTGTTATTTTGGCGCTGATTACGGCAACAATATATGCCGTTGATTTAAAATTGTTTGTTTCGGGCTGGATTGGCGGTCTGTCATTTGTTATTTATTTAGTAGTTGGTATTTTATTACTTACAAAAACAAAAAAAGAGATTGGTTTTTTCTCTTTTAAAGATGCCTTTACCACTTTTTTTATAACTACAATAATTGCTATAGCAATTTCTACTTTATTCAGTATCGTATTATTTAACGTAATTGATCCGGAAGCAAAAGAAACGGTAAACCAGTTACTTATTAAATATATGGCCGAGACATTGCAAAAATTTGGAACTCCGGCTGCAGCTATCAACGAAGCTTTGGCTAAAATGAAAGAAAACAGCCCTTTCTCGACTACGGAACAATTAAAAGCATTGGTTTTTAGTATTGTTGGCTACTCTATTTTAGGATTAATTTTAGCAGCATTTTTTAAAAGCAAATCTACACAAGAATAAAAATTATAAATGAATCTATCTATACTTATACCACTTCTAAACGAGGAGGAATCGCTTCAAGAACTCTACACATGGATTATTAAAGTGATGCAGTCTAACAATTACTCTTATGAAATCATTTTTGTAGATGATGGAAGTACGGATGATTCTTGGAATATCATTGAAAGTTTTTCTAACGAAAACCCAAATGTAAAAGGGATTCGTTTCATGAAGAATTTTGGAAAATCACAGGCTTTACATGCTGGTTTCGCTAAAGCAAAAGGTGATGTTATCATTACTATGGATGCCGATTTGCAGGACAGCCCGGATGAGATTCCTGAATTGTATGAAATGATTACCAAAGAGCGTTTCGATTTGGTTTCGGGATGGAAAAAGAAACGCTACGATTCTGTTGTGGCTAAAAATTTGCCTTCAAAATTATTTAACTGGGCGGCCAGAAAAACTTCTGGTGTGGAGTTAAACGATTTTAACTGCGGGTTAAAAGCCTATAAAAATGCAGTTGTAAAAAACATTGAAGTTTCGGGCGAAATGCATCGATACATTCCTGTTTTAGCAAAAAATGCCGGTTTTGGTAAAATTGGAGAAAAAGTAGTGATTCACCAAGCCCGTAAATACGGCGAAACCAAATTTGGAATGGAACGTTTTATTAACGGATTCCTTGATTTAATTACGATTTGGTTTTTATCAAGATTCGGAAAAAGACCAATGCACTTGTTTGGCGCAATGGGTTCAATTATGTTTATTATCGGATTTTTATCTGCCGGATATATTGGAGTTTCAAAACTATACCATATGTATAGCGGAGTAAAATACAGCTTGGTAACTAATAATCCGTGGTTTTACATAGCATTAACAACAATGATTCTGGGAACTCAGCTTTTCTTAGCTGGATTTTTAGGTGAAATCATTTTGAGAACTAAAAGCAACGAAGCAAGATATAAAGTAGCACGAGAAGTGAATTTTTGACACAAATCAGGAAAAAAAAATCTTTTTGAGTCAAATTAACCTTTGAAGAAAAACTATCTTTATTTAAAACATAAAAGAAAATTTACATGAACATAGCACCTAATATTTTAAACGCTGTAAATGAATGGCTGACACCAACTTTTGATCAGGAAACGCAAGCCGCTGTAAAAGAATTAATGACAACATCTCCAAAAGAACTTGAGGAAAGTTTTTATAAAAACCTTGAATTTGGAACCGGCGGTATGCGTGGCGTTATGGGCGTAGGAAACAATAGAATTAATAAATATACACTTGGAAAAAATACTCAGGGTTTATCTGATTATTTACATGAGGTTTTTCCAAATCAGCCTTTAAAGGTTGTTATTGCTTATGACTGCCGTCATAATAGTAATACTTTAGCAAAAGTGGTTGCTGATGTTTTTTCGGCAAACGGAATTCAGGTTTATTTATTCTCAGATTTAAGACCTACTCCGGAATTGTCTTTTGCACTTAAATATCTGGGATGCCAATGCGGAATTGTTCTTACGGCTTCACATAATCCGCCAGAATACAACGGATATAAAGTTTACTGGCAAGATGGAGGACAAATTGTTCCTCCGCAAGACGCTGCTATTATTAACGTAATCGAAAATTTAGGCTACGATAAAATTAAATTCAGCGCAAACGAAAGTTTAATTCAATATATTGATACTGAAATTGACAAAGCGTTTGTAAAATCGTCTATCGATAACGCAAGTTTTAATACTCCGGCTGAAGCCAAAGATAATCTGCATATTGTTTTTACTTCACTGCACGGAACTTCTATAAAATCTGTTCCTGATACTTTATCGCAGGCGGGTTACAAAAATGTTCATATTGTACCGGAGCAGGCGGTTCCAGACGGAGATTTCCCAACTGTAAAATCTCCAAACCCGGAAGAACCTGAGGCTTTGACAATGGCTTTAGCTTTGGCAGATAAAACAAATTCTGACATCGTTGTGGGTACAGATCCTGATTGTGACCGTTTAGGTGTTGCGGTTAGAAATAACGACGGTAAAATGATTTTGCTTAACGGAAACCAAACGATGATTTTAATGACTTCTTTCCTTTTAAAACAATGGAAGAAAGCCGGAAAAATTAACGGAAAACAATTTGTAGGTTCTACTATTGTTTCTACTCCAATGATGATGGAACTGGCTACAAGCTACGGTGTTGAATGCAAAGTTGGCTTAACAGGATTTAAATGGATCGCTAAAATGATCAAAGATTTTCCTGAACTTCAGTTTATTGGCGGAGGTGAAGAAAGTTTTGGTTTTATGGTTGGCGACGCTGTTAGAGATAAAGATGCCGTTGCCGCTACTTTATTAATATGCGAAGTTGCTGCTCAGGCAAAAGCTGCGGGAAGTTCTGTTTATAAAGAACTTTTACAACTTTATGTTGAAAATGGTTTCTATAAAGAATATTTAGTTTCACTGACTAAAAAAGGAATGGAAGGTTTACAGGAAATTAATCAGATGATGATTGATTTACGTGAAAATCCTTTGAAAGAAATCAACGGTCAGCGTGTGATTATGGTGGAAGATTATGATTCATCGACAGCATTGAATTTATTGACAAATGAAGTATCTGAAATGGATATCCCAAAATCGAATGTATTGATTTATTATACAGAAGACGGATCTAAAATTTGCGCAAGACCAAGTGGAACTGAACCTAAAATTAAATTCTATATCAGCGTAAATGCCGAATTAGAATCGGTTTTAGATTTTGATGCTGCTGAAAGTTTCTTAGACGGAAAAATACAAAATATCATTGCAGACATGCAATTGAAATAAAAAAAACGAGTGATAAGCTCTTTAAATACCTATTATAGCTGCGCAGGGAATCTCTGCGCAGCTAATTAAATTTTGACATTTAGAACTCTGGTTTACATTTAGAACAAATGCAAATCAGAGTTTTTTAATAAAAAAAACTAAAAAAAAATTGAAAACTAATCAATTGGATTAATTTTGTGCATTGAAAAACCACCAAAACAAATTAGTTATAACCACAAAATTATATTGCTAAAAACTCGAAAGAGCATTGCCATAGCAGAAAAATAACATTCAAAAATAAATGAGTAATTTCAAAAAAATAGTTCCTTTTATATATCCGTATAAAAAATATGCGTTCTTAAACATCTTTTTCAATGTTTTGTATGCCCTTTTCAGCACACTTTCATTCATGGCGTTGATTCCAATGCTGCAGGTTTTATTTGGTAAAAGCAAAAAACTTACAACCATGCCTGTTTATGAAGGAATCACACATATAAAAGAATACGGAGAAAGTTATCTAAACTATTACATCACAAAAAACAACGATCCAAACAATCCGGGTTTTATACTTTCGGTAATGGTTGGAATAATTATCTCGATCTTCTTATTAAAAAATTTAGCAGATTATCTGGCTATGTTTTTTATTAACTTTTTAAGAAATGGGGTTTTAAGAGATATGCGAAATGCATTATACAAAAAAACACTTGAACTGCCTTTGGCATTTTATTCTGAAAAAAGAAAAGGAGATGTTATTTCCAGAATCGCCGGCGATGTAAATGAGGTACAAACCTCTTTTTTAGCAATTTTAGAGCTTATTGTCAAGGAACCTTTGACAATTATATTTACGATAATAGCAATGTTAATTATAAGCGCTAAGCTAACGTTGTTCGTTTTTATATTTATTCCGGTTTCAGGTTACATTATTTCTTTAATTGGGAAACAGCTTAAAAAACAATCTACAAAAGCGCAGGAAGAACAAGGTACTTTCTTATCTACTATTGAGGAAACTATTGGCGGATTAAAAGTGGTAAAAGGATATAATGCCGAAAACTATTTCAACAATGTTTTCAAAAATTCTACGGAGCGTTTTTTCAATTTATCAAACAGCATTGGAAACCGTCAAAACCTGGCTTCGCCTGCCAGTGAGTTTATGGGAATAACGGTTATTGCTATATTACTTTGGTACGGTGGACAAATGGTTTTAATTGACAAAACTTTAGAAGGCGCTTCATTTATTGCTTACATGGGATTGGCTTATAACATCCTGACTCCGGCAAAAGCCATTTCTAAAGCTTCATATGGTGTAAAAAGAGGAAATGCTGCCGCAGAACGTGTATTGGAAATTTTAGATCAGGAAAACACAATTGTTTCAAAAGAAAAAGCAATCGAAAAAACAACTTTTGAAAGCAATATCAGTGTTCAAAATATCAACTTTAAATATGAAGATGAAAATGTCTTAAAAGATTTTTCTCTTAATATTAATAAAGGACAAACTGTTGCGCTTGTTGGACAATCCGGAAGTGGAAAAAGTACCATTGCGAATTTATTAACCCGTTTTTATGACGTAAACGAAGGCTCGATTTCTATTGATGGAATTAATATAAAAGATATGAACCTGCATTCGCTTCGCAGTTTAATGGGATTAGTAACTCAGGACAGTATTTTATTTAATGATACAATCAAAGCCAATATTGCATTAGGAAAATTAGACGCTACAGATGATGAAATTATCGATGCACTTAAAATTGCCAATGCGTATGAGTTTGTAAAAGAACTGCCTTTAGGAATTTACACCAACATTGGTGACAGTGGAAACAAACTTTCCGGCGGACAAAAACAACGTTTATCTATTGCTAGAGCGGTATTGAAAAATCCGCCGATTATGATTCTTGATGAAGCAACATCTGCATTAGATACTGAAAGCGAGAAATTTGTTCAGGTGGCGCTTGAAAACATGATGCAGAACAGAACTTCGATTGTGATCGCACACCGACTTTCGACGATTCAAAAAGCAGATGTTATCGTGGTAATGCAAAAAGGAAAAATCGTTGAGCAGGGAACGCATGACCAATTAATTGCACTTAACGGAACTTATAATAAACTGGTTACCATGCAGTCTTTTGAATCTTAAGACTTACACATCATAACTAAAAAATCTACACAGATTAAGGAAATATTAAAACTCAGTTTAATTTCTTTAATCTGTGTTTTATTTTATAACTTTAGGTAGTAAAGATTAAAATCATTTAATTCTTATGAAAAATGTATCTTAGCAGCCCTAACATTAAACTGCCAGACGATCCTGATACTATTGTTTGGAAATATCTTGACCTATCTAAATTTCTTGATTTACTGCTTTCTAAAAAACTGTTCATGTCGCGATCTGATAAATTTGAAGATCAATATGAGGGTACTTTTAGCGAGCCGACTTATGAAGAGATTAAAAAGCTTGCCGTTGACAATCCTGACTTTTTAAATTATTATAAAACGCATCGCGAACAGGTTGCCGTAAGCAGCTGGCATATTAACGAATACGAATCGTTTGCTATGTGGCAGATATTTACTCAAAACAGCGAAGGTTTAGCGATTCAGTCTACAATTGGAAGATTGCAAAAAGCTTTAAAGCCTGAGAATAATTTTGATCAGTATATTGGCGAAGTAAATTACATCGATTATAAAAAAGAATATATTCCGTTTGAGGATTTGTTCTTTCCTTTTTTATTCAAAAGAAAAAGTTTTCAATACGAACGTGAAGTCCGTATTCTTACCGATACTTCAAAAAGCGGCATAAAACTAAATGACGGAATAAAAATCAATGTTGATATCAATCAGTTGATTGAGAAAATATACATTCACCCAAAATCTGAAAACTGGTATAAAAAACTGGTAATCGAATTGGTTGAACGCTTGGAGTTCGGTTTTGAAATCGAAAAATCTGACTTAGAAAGCGACATTCTGATTTAGTTTTTTAAAGTTGCTAAGATTCTGAGATGCTGAGGTTCTAAGTTTTTTTTAGCCACAGATTATACAGATTAAAAGGATTTTTTGCATAGTCTTAAAAAATAAAAAAGCCCTTTAAAAATTAAAATTTAATTTTTAAAGGGCTTTTTATATGTATAAAGATTTGAAAATCTTAGAATCTCAGAACCTTAGCAACTTAGATAGGTTTATAGCTTTTAACCTCCCATTTTTTAGAAGCTAAGTCGATATAATTATAGTGTAAAACATCGTTTTTGTCGAATTGACCGTTTTGGTTAGTATCTTCAATAGTTCTAAAATACAAACGGTTTTTCGATTCAATCAAGCTCCAGTCAACCAATTCCTGAAGATCTGCTGAGACTTTTGTAAAGTTTTCTCCGCTGATATCACTTAAATATAAAGTTTTGATATCGCTTGTGTCAATTTTGCCGTCTTTGTTGGTATCAGAATCTGTTAAAGTGTACACCATAACTTTATTTTTAGTTTTATCTGCAACCGTTTTTAAATACGTTGCCGTTAAAATCAAAACAGGTTTATCTGATAAAGCATGAATCGAATCTGAATCTGTTTTTTGAAATTTAAGGTTTTGTAAATATCCTGTAATTTCATATTCCCCTAAGTTAGAAATTGTAAAACTTACATCATTTACACTTGAAGATCCATAACGTGCTTTTGAGCCTTTTTCAAAAACTCTTAAATCCCCAACCGGATGAATTAAATAATCTGTTCCTTCCATTTGAATAGGCAGATCAGCAACTTCAATCTGAGTTGAATCTGTTTTTGTAACACTTACTTTATTTGACACATCGTAACTTACTTTTGGCTTTTTAACTTCTTCACGACAGCTAATTAATGTTCCAACAATTGCTAAGGCTATATATTTAAAGTACTTTTTCATCGACAAATTATATTCAATTATCAAATATACTATTTTTGATTGTAATTTTGGTTTTTATTGAATTTTACTGGACAAATTCAAAAGCTACAATCTCGCATTCAGTTTTATATTAAAAACTCTCGAAGTCATATAATTTGGAATCGCGTACTGGTTTTTAGAATATACATCGCGAACCCAGGTATTTGTAATTGCATTTTGATTATTGAAAAGATTGAAAATTTCCAATCCAACAGCTAATTCTTTGAAGTTTTTCAACCAGCTTGTTTTTGAACCCTGCGTACTGCTGTCTACAAAAACTTTAGCAAAACCAATATCAGCCCTTCTATAATCATTTAATCTGTTTTGGTACAAATACGGATCAGAATATGCCGGCGCGCCGCCTGGCAAACCTGTATTGTAAACTACATTAAGATAAACTTTTACACTTGGAATATTCGGCATGTAATCCTGAAACAACATCGCAAATTTTAAACGCTGATCTGTCGGACGAGCAATGTAACCTTTGTTTTCGTAATTTTCTTCTGTTTTCAAATATCCAAAACTTACCCACGATTCTGTTCCCGGAACAAATTCTCCGTTTAATCTAAAATCTAAACCTTGAGCATAAGCTTTAGCATTGTTATTAGCAACATATCGAATGCGGACATTGTCGATGGAATACACATTTACATCCGAAAGGGATTTATAATAAAGTTCCGTCACCCATTTAAAAGGGCGATTCCACATTTTGAAATTATAATCATTTCCTAACACAACATGAACTGCTTCTTGCGCTTTTACATTTGGATTTACAACTCCGTCCAGATCACGAAGTTCTCTATAAAATGGCGGTTGATGATATAATCCTCCCGAAATCCTGAAAACCATATCACGATCCCAATCCGGTTTTATGGCGAACTGCGCGCGCGGACTTACTACAAACTGATTTTTCCCTTCTTCTATAGCTCCAGTAACATTCCAGCTTTGAAAACGTGCTCCAATATGATACCAAATCTGGCTTGAACCCAGTTCAGACTGTTTGTTCCATTGTGCATAACCGGAAAATCTATTGATTGTATTAAAATTTGTAGCACGAATATCCTGATAAGGCAAAAGCGGACCTGTATAAGGCGAATACGGCTGATTGTTTTCTGGCAGAATCACCAACGGCGGATTGATAGAAAACCCCGCAGAATCGATCATCTCCCACTCTACAACTCTGTCACGAATAGATTCTCGTGTATATTTTAACCCAAATTCAAGCTGACTTTCCTGCCATTCTTTAGAACCTTTAATTTCCATATTGGCAATTAACGCATCTAAATCATTTCGGGCGTGATTCAACTGCGAACCAATTCCGCGTGTGAAATCAATTGTTGATGCATCTTTCGGGTTTTCTGCATTCACATTTCCTAAACGATATTGGGCTAAAATATCAAAATGTTCTTTTTCTGTAGTATGAAATAACGAACCGATAAATTTTAAAGTCAACGAAGGCGAAACTTTATACGTTGTTTTAAAAGCTCCAAAATAAGTATCGTATTGATCTTTTTCCTGACCTTCATAATAAACCGCCAAAGCCATTGGCTGATCAATTGTTCCAAATTTCGTTTCGCGGGTTAAGGGCTGATATAAATATTTATTCTGCGAAATATTTCCTAAAAAGCTAATCTGCCATTTTTCAGAAATATCATAATTTATATTGGTTTGAATATCGGCAAAAGTTGGTGTGTAGTTCGTCTGCGTATCTTGGCTGTTTACCAATAAACTATTATTTCGATAACGAACTCCGGTCACAGCCGACCATTTTTTATTTTTCGAAACTAAATCTACAGAAGCGCTTCCCCCCAAAAAACTTGCCTCAAACGAAGCACCAAACTGTGTTGGTTTTCTGTATGTAATATCTAAAACAGATGATAATTTATCTCCAAATTTTGCCTGAAAACCTCCGGCTGAGAAATCAACGTTTTGAACCAAATCTGTATTGGTAAAACTCAATCCTTCCTGCTGACCTGAACGAATTAAAAACGGACGGTAAACTTCGACTTCATTTACATAAACTAAATTTTCGTCATAATTTCCACCTCTAACGGCATATTGTGTACTTAGTTCATTATTTGAATTTACGCCGGGAAGTGTTTTTAGAATATTTTCGATACCTGCATTTGCTCCCGGAATCTTTTTTATTGTGGCAGTTTCTATAGTTGTAATTCCCTGAACCCGTTTTTTATTTCTCGAAGAAACAAAAACTTCTCCCATTTGTTCCTGAGAATTATTCATGACAGGATTAAAAACAAAAACTTCATCTGGTTTTAAAGTAACCGTAAGACTGATCATTTTTAACGAAATGTGTGTAAAAATGATAGAAGCTTTTTTATTCGAAATTACATCAATTTCAAAAAAACCATTCGCATCAGATTGTGTGTTGTTTTTCCCCGAAGTTATATTGACATTCGAAACAGGATGATTTTCATTATCTAAAATAATACCTTTTACATGAGCATTTTGAGCAAATGAAATACAAGTAAAGCACAAGAAAAGTAAAGCGAATATTAACCTGTTTTTATTCAAAGATTTGGGTTTTATTTTTGTTGACTTCTAAAAAAATGAGTTTCAAAGATAGTAGAATTTCCTACATTATCAACTACTTCCATTTTTAAAAAGTTTTCTCCTTCTGTCAAATACTGATCATCAAAAGTATGTGTAATTTTTCTATTTTTATTTTCATATTCAAATAAAACCCAGCTTCCGTTTAAATAACCGTTATACGACTTTATTCCAGACAAAGAATCACTAATGGTAAACTCAATTTTTTTCTGATCGCTGATCCATTTTCCTTCAACAGGTTTTGTGATTTTTATAACCGGAGCAATGGTATCGAGAACCAAACCATACGTTCCTAATATTTTGGCTTTGGCAGTAAAAACATCACCTTTTCTAAGAGTTCCGTTATAGCTTGTACCTTTTCCTATATAAAGTTTATCCTTTAAAGATTCCGGATAAACGGTATCTTTTATAGTAATTGTAAAATTAGAATGCACCGGAACGGTATCATCATGAATATAAATCTTGTTGTTTTTTACATCAAAATTTAAATTAAAATCTTCGTAAAAAGTTCCGGCAGGAAAGAAAACTGACATATTATCTTTCTCAAAATTGGAGTCTTTATTGTAACGAATAAAATATTTTGATGTTACAGGTTCTGCTGGAACAAGCGGAGTTTCCAAATCATATTCAATTGGCACCGAAATTGAATTTGAATTTCCGAAATAATCTGAAACTTCAATTCTGTAATTCGAAGTCAGATTTGGTACTGCAGAAATTATCCCTCTCAGCGAATCTGTTTTGATAATACTTAATGCAAAAGGCGTTTTCATAAAAAGTTTCTGTACGCGCTGGCTTGTCTTTTTATATCGCGGATAATCGATAAAAGCGTTGATATAACGCATTTCATCAAAAGAATAGGTATTGAATTGATAATTATAATTCTGGTTTCCGTTTAAAAATGCTGAAACATTAAAAACCCCATTTTTATTAAAAGAAACATCATCAGTATCTGAGGCATTAATTCCAAAACCAATTTTTCCGTTTGTCTTTACTTTCGAAGCAAGATAAGTTCCGTCTTTTTGAAGCGTCATGTTTACAAGCAATGGCTGTTTTGACTGGTTAACTGTTGCATTATCTAACGGATAAACGTATAAACTCGACAAGGTCGGCTTCTTGGTATCTTTAATATTTTGGTCAAAGCCAAAGAATATTGGATTAATGACAAACTCCGTTTTGGTATCACGAATTTCAAAATGAAGGTGCGGCCCTTCAGATGAACCAGTATTTCCTGAAAGCGCAATTAATTGTCCTTTTGTAACCGGAAGTTCATCTGGTTTCAATAACATTTCAATTTCATAAGCCTTTTCTTTGTAGTGCGTTTTTTTTACATAATCCTGAATTGGGCCAAGGGTTGTCTGCAAATGTCCGTAAACAGAAGTATATCCATTTGGATGCGTGATGTAAATACATTTTCCATTTCCAAAAGTCGAAATTTTAATCCTTGACACATAGCCGTCAGCAATCGCATACACATTTAATCCTTCTTTTTGATTCGTTTTTAAGTCAAAACCCGCATGAAAATGATTGGGCCTTAACTCGCCAAAATTCCCCGAAAGCTGCATAGGAATGTCCAGCGGCGGACGAAAGTAATCTTTAGGATATTGTGTCTGGGCGAATAGAAAAGGGCAAAAGAAAAGGGCAAGTATTGAAAATTTCATAGGTAACATTTTTGCTAAGGTAAAAAATTAACAGGTAAAAACCGAAGAAAAACTTACAAAAACACAATTGATTGAAATTCATTTATTTGTCTATTTTTAATGCAAAAAAATCGAGAAAAAATTGCATTAATAAAAAGGAATACTAACTTTGTATGATTAAGTAATGAATAGGATTTATAATGAGTGTAATTGCCGAAATAATTGATACTCTTGAATATAAAGTCGAGAAGCTTTTTGAAAAATCAAAAGGCCTGGAAAAAAATAATCAGGAATTACGATTAGAATTAGACAAAGCGGTGCAAATTATCCAGAAACAATCTGAAGAAATGGAAGCTTTGAAAAAGCAATATGAAACACTTAAGATAGCCAATTCGTTGCTTGGCAGCGACAATAACAAGAGAGAGACAAAGCTTAAAATAAATTCATTAATTCGCGAAATTGATTACTGTATAGCGCAATTATCAGATTAGAAACATGGACGGAAAGCTTAGAATTAAAATATCAATTGCCGACCGCGTTTACCCATTAACGGTTGAACCCGCTCAGGAAGAAGGTCTTAGAAGCGCCTCAAAAAAAATTGATGCTATGATCAAGCAATTCGAAGAAAGTTACGCAGTTCGCGATAAACAAGATGTATTAGCCATGTGCGCACTGCAATTTGCATCGCAGGTGGAACAAAAACAAATTGATAACGCAATCGATGGCGAAGAAACCATTGAACGAATTAAAAGATTAAATTCGCTTTTAGATCAATATCTCGAAAATTAAACGTTCTTTACATAAACTAAGATACTGCCTACATTAGTTCACAATTGGTAAACTCAACACTAACAATTTAGAATGAGCAAATCGTCGCTACTATAGTATGCCCAGCTTTGACCGGGAAACTTGAACAGTGAGTTAGCTCAAAACTTGTCTTTACGAGTTTATACAAGCAATTAATGTAGGCTTTTTTTATATATAAACCCTAACAAACATGGACATCATAACGATCATTATTTCAGGTGTTGTAGGTATTGCGGCAGGCTTTGCAATAGCTAAAATCATCGAGAAAAGTAATATTTCAAACCTCATCAAAAATGCTAAAAAAGAAGCAGCTTCTATTTTAAAAGATGCTAATTTAGAAGCTGAAAACATAAAAAAAGATAAAATCCTTCAGGCAAAGGAGCGTTTTATCGAATTAAAATCTGAACACGAACAAGTTATTCTGGCACGCGATAAAAAAGTAGCCGAAGTAGAAAAACGCGTACGTGATAAAGAATCTCAGGTTTCTAATGAACTTTCTAAAGCTAAAAAAGTAAACGACGATTTTGAAGCTAAAACAGAAGAATACAATAATAAAATTGAAGTTTTAGATAAAAAACAAGCTGAAGTTGACAAACTACACAAAAGTCAATTGCAACAGCTTGAAGTAATTTCTGGGCTTTCTGCAGAAGAAGCAAAAGAGCAATTGGTTGAAGGTTTAAAAGCCGAAGCTAAAAGCAAAGCTATGTCTCATATTCAGGAAACTATTGAAGAGGCTAAACTTACAGCGCAGCAAGAAGCTAAAAAAATCATCATCAACACTATTCAAAGAGTTGGAACGGAAGAAGCAGTTGAGAACTGTGTTTCTGTATTCAACATTGAATCTGACGATGTAAAAGGAAGAATTATTGGTCGTGAAGGTCGTAACATTAGAGCGCTTGAAGCTGCAACGGGAGTTGAAATCATTGTTGATGATACGCCGGAAGCTATTATCCTTTCTTGTTTTGATCCGGTTCGTAGAGAAATTGCCCGTTTGTCTTTACACAAATTAGTGACTGACGGACGTATTCACCCTGCAAGAATTGAAGAAGTTGTTGCTAAAACGGCTAAACAAATCGATGATGAAATTATCGAAGTTGGAAAACGTACTGTGATCGATTTAGGAATTCACGGTTTACATCCTGAATTAATTAAAGTTGTAGGTAGAATGAAATACCGTTCTTCTTACGGACAAAACTTATTACAACACTCAAGAGAGGTTTCTAAACTTTGCGGTATCATGGCAGCTGAATTAGGCTTGAATGTAAAACTGGCAAAAAGAGCAGGTTTACTTCACGATATTGGAAAAGTTCCAGATACAGAAAGTGATTTACCACACGCATTATTAGGTATGCAGTGGGCTGAAAAATACGGCGAAAAAGAAGAAGTTTGCAACGCTATTGGAGCGCACCATGACGAGATTGAAATGAAATCATTATTATCACCAATCGTTCAGGTTTGTGATGCTATTTCAGGTGCAAGACCAGGTGCAAGACGTCAGGTTTTAGATTCATACATTCAACGTTTGAAAGATCTTGAAGATGTTGCTTACGGATTTAGCGGTGTAAAAAATGCTTATGCAATTCAGGCTGGTAGAGAATTACGTGTTATTGTAGAGAGCGAAAAAGTTTCTGATGATAATGCTGCAAATTTATCATTTGAAATTTCACAAAAAATCCAAACTGAGATGACTTATCCAGGTCAGGTAAAAGTTACTGTAATTAGAGAAACAAGAGCAGTTAACATTGCTAAATAATTCTCTTTTAATTATATAAAATAAAAAAGGCTGTCAAATGACAGCCTTTTTTATTATTTAGAGATCGTTAAAAACGATTTTAAAGCTCGTTCCTACTCCAACTTCACTTTCTACAGAAACCGTTCCTTTCATCGCTTCTATTTGGTTTCTGGTAATATATAAACCAATTCCGCGCGCTTCTTCATGTTTATGAAACGTTTTATACATCCCGAATAATAATTCTCCATAGACCTTTAAATCGATTCCTAAACCGTTATCTGTAATTTTTAAAGATTTATAACCTTCTGGTTCAATTCCAAAATCAAACACAATAAGCGGATCCCGATCCGGATGTGCATACTTAATTGCATTTGTAGTGAAATTAAGCAAGACACTTTCAAGATAAGCCGGATTAAAATTAATAGTCAAGTATTGCGGAACATTATTTACAATCGTAACTTTTTTTTGTTTATCATACCCTTTTATAGTCGCAACAGTTTTCTCGATATATTCACAAAGTTTTAATGGTTCAACCGCAATATTAATATTGCTCTGTGTTTTTACAATTTGCGTTAAGTTAGAAATTGTCTCATTTAAATCATTTGAAACCGTACGAAGATGTTCCAGCATTTCGCCAACAGTTCCTTTATCTCCATCTTCATCAATAAAATCCAAAATCGATTTTATATTTCCTGCCTGCGTATTTAAGTTGTGCGAAACAATATGCGAAAAGTTTAACAGCCTACTATTTTGGTCGCTGTACAATTTCATTGTTTTTAAAAGCTCCAGTTCTTTTTCTTTTTGCAGAGAAATATCGGTGTGGGTTCCAATAACACGCAATGGCTTACCATTTTCATCACGTTTGATTACTTTACCTCTATCCAAAATCCATTTATAATTACCGCTTGAAGTCATTACACGATGGTAATTTTCGTAATACGGAATTTTATTATCAAAATGTTCTTTAATGTCTGAATAGTATTTTGGAAGATCATCTGGGTGCACGATTTTATCCCAGCGTTCCGGATCATCAAAAATATCCGCCGATTCTAATTCTAAAATTTTTAAGGAGAGCGAAGAATAAAAAACATTATTAGTTACCATATCCCAATCCCAAATTCCTACGGTTGATGCATCAAGCGCAAACTGGAAACGTTCTTCAGAAATACGGAGTCTTTCTTCTTTGTCTTTTAAATCGGTAATATCAGATATGTGTCCAAAAAAACTAACTTTTCCATCAGAAGATAGTTCTGTTTTTGCAGAAACCCGAAACCAGCGCAATCCCTTTTTGGGTAAAACAGATCTGAATTCTAATTCCCAAGGCACAATTTCTTTACGCGCTTTTAGCAGGGACTGAAAAAATTTTTCTCTATCCTGTTCAAAAACCCGTTCGTAAATAATGTGCTTAATATCGTCTGTAAATTCTTTAAATGAAAGTTCAAAAATTTCATCAACTGCTTTACTGACTAGAGGAAAAGTATAATGATTATTAGTATCTATAACAAATTGAAAAAGCAAATCTGGCATTTCGGCAAATAATTTTCTGTAAAAATTATTTACTTCCATGCAGTCTTCATTACTGTACAAGTCAAAAATCATATGTCGCTATTTAAGTAAATAATATCGTATTGGATTTGTTAAAAAAATCCTCAAAATCCTTTTAATTTACTTCCCTTGAATACAAATGTGATACCAAGTTATAACTTTTGATGTAAAAAAACCAGACTCTTTCCAAAAAATTACTTCCGCGGATGATACGAATGCATTACTTCTGTCAGGAAACTTCTGTCCAAGTGCACATAAATTTCTGTTGTTGTAATAGATTCATGTCCCAGCATTAATTGAATAGATCTTAAATCGGCACCATTTTCCAATAAATGTGTCGCAAAAGAATGACGCAAAGTATGCGGGCTTATATTTTTGTTTAAACCAATTTTTACCGCCAAATCTTTTATAATGGTAAAAATCATGGCACGTGTTAACTGGTTTCCTCTGCGGTTTAGAAATAAAGTATCTTCACAGCCTTTTTTAATATTGAGATGGACTCTAATCTCGTCCTGATAGATTTCAATGTATTTTTTAGTTAATTTTCCAATGGGCACAAAACGTTCCTTATTCCCTTTTCCGGTAATTTTTATAAAACCTTCGTCAAAAAATAAATCTGAAATTTTAAGCGAAACCAATTCAGAAACCCGAAGTCCGCAGCCATATAATGTTTCCAATATAGCACGATTTCGTTCTCCTTCATTACTGCTTAAATCAATGGCTGCGATAAGTGCATCAATATCTTTTATGGATAATGTATCGGGAAGTTTTCGTCCGGTTTTGGGGCTTTCGATTAATTCTAGCGGACTGTCATTTCGATAATCTTCAAAAACCAAATAATTAAAAAAACTTTTCAAACCAGAAATAATCCTCGCCTGCGAACGTGGATTTACTTCTTTTGAAACCGAATATATAAACTGCTGAATGGTTTCATCCGTAATTTTTATAGGCGAAACATCAATTTGATTGGTTTCTAAAAAAAGACATAATCGCTCAATATCAAAGCTATAGTTTTCAATTGTATTTTTAGACAAACCTCTTTCTATTCGCAGATACGATTGATAGTCTTTTATATAATTGTTCCATTTCATATTTACAAAGTAAAACATTTTTGGGCATAAAAAAACCTTCCGTTTCGGGAAGGTTTCTAAGTATTTTAAAAATTCAAATTAGAATTTATATCCAGCAGATAATGAGAAAACTCCGTTGTGAAGTTTTGAATCATCTCCCTCTTCAGTTTTAGCAATATTTGCTAATCCTAAATTATATCTTGCACCAACAAAGAAATTTTCTGTAAAATCATATCCAGCTCCTAAATTCAATCCAAAATCAATTGATTCAAAGTTATCTTTAATATCTTGTGTACTACTTCCGTAACCGTCTACTTTAGTCTTAAGTTCTGCAGAAACTAAAAAGCCAATTTGTGGACCAGCCTCTAGTGAAAACTTTTCTGCTGCAAAATATTTAAACATAACAGGAACATTTATATAAGCGAAGTTAAAGGAAGCATCTCCTGTAAAAAAGCCTAATCCATCAATTTCCAGACCAAAGTTATCAACTTTTGCACCTTGAGTAGAATATAAAACTTCGGGCTGTATGGCAAATTTTTCAGAAAATTTAATTTCTGCAAATCCTCCAACATTAAACCCGAATCGAGATTTAAAATCTAATCCTTCTGTATCACCAGAAAAATTAGAAGCATTTAAACCTCCTTTAAGACCAAATTTTACGTCTTGTGCATTTGTCATACCAAATGCCATAACTGCAATTGCAGATAAGATAACTTTTTTCATTTTTTTGTTTTTGGTTAAAAATAATTTAGCCAAATATAAAAATTTACTTATCAAAATATAAGTGTTGTTAAAACATTTTAATATTAAATTTCATGCATAAAAAAACCTCCCATTCTGGGAGGTTTTTTAAGTATTTTTAAAAATTCTAATTGAATTTATAACCTACAAACAATGCAAGGTTGCTGTTTTTAGAGCTATCTATATAATCTTCTAAATCCTCATTATCGTTATCATAAACTCCTGATAAACCTACAGTATAGCGAATACCAGCAGAAAAATTATCAGTAAAGTTATATCCTGCTCCAAAATTAAATCCAAAGTCAGCTGATTTGTAAAAATCTTTAGCATCTTCTCCCTCTATTTTTGCAGATAATAAAAATCCTATTTGTGGACCAGCTTCAACTGTAAATTGTTTTGTTATATAAAATTTAGCTAAAACAGGGATATTCAAATAATTCAATTTAGCATCATATTTATCATTTCCAATACCTTCAAATCTTGCTCCTTGTGCAGAAAATAAAAGCTCTGGCTGAATAGCTAATCTTTCAATAACTTTTATCTCAGCGAAACCTCCAACATGAAAACCTATCAAAGATTTTGTATCATCTTCGTATTCTCCAGTTAAAGTTGAAACGTTAAGACCACCTTTTACTCCAAATCTTGTTTTCTGCGCATTGGCAAAACCAAATGCCAAAATAGCCATTGTTGTTAAAATAACTTTCTTCATCTTAATTTGTTTTGGTTAAAATTAATAATCAAATATAAAAATATTCTTCATAAAAACTAATTTGGATTTTAACAAAAAAAAAAGTAATAAGCATACAAATTGTTAACACAAGGTGAATTTGGGTTTAATTGAAAAAAAAAAGCTCCCTCAAAAATGAGGAAGCTCTTTTTAAAATAAAAGAATATTTATTAGAATTTGTATCCAACAGATAATGAGAATACACTATTGTTAATTTTATAGTCTTCAGCATCTTTAGCCAAGTTTGCTAAACCAAGATTGTAACGAAGTCCTACAGAAAGATTTTCAGTAAAATCGTAACCAGCACCAAAATCAACTCCAAAATCAATTGATTCAAAACCATCTTTAATATCATCTTCTTCAGAGTTACCAAGAACAGTTGCTTTACCTTTTGCGCTTACAAGAAAACCAATTTGTGGTCCAGCTTCAAGGCTAAATTTTTCAGCAACATAATATTTTGCTAATACTGGAACATTAATGTAAGCCAATTTATAGTTCATTTCAACGTCATAAACATCTCCATTAAACTCAAATTCACCTTTCTCTTTAGCTCCTTGAGTTGAATAAAGAACTTCTGGTTGGATAGAAAATTTATCAGAAAGTTTAATTTCTGCAAATCCACCAACATGGAATCCAACTTTTGAAGACGCCTCTTCAATATCTCCTGTTAATGTAGTTAAGTTAGCACCTGCTTTTACTCCAAATTTAACTTCTTGAGCATTTGAAAATGCAAAGGCCATTACTGCGGTAACAGTAAACATAATTTTTTTCATTTTTATTTGTTTTTGAAATTTATCTGCCAAATATAAAATTATACTTCATAAAAATTAATTAGGAATTTAACAAATAAAAGACTAATAAGGAGGCAAGCTATTTATAGTGTATATCAATTTATTTTTAAATGAAAAGAAAAAAGCTCCCTCAAAAATGAGGAAGCTTTTAAAAAAACTAACTAAAAATATTTTCTTTTAGAATTTGTAAACAACTCCAAAACTTACATCTCTTAAATCTGTTCCCAAACCAAAAGTATTAGTTTTCTCTGCACCATGACCACCATTGTTATCAACATAATAACCTAAACCAACCCAAGTAGCTTCAATAGCAAAATGATTAGACAAGAAGTAGCTTAAACCTAAACCAATGTTTCCACCAATTGTGTTTGATTTAAAATCACCAGGTTTTACTTTTGAGTTCATGTAGTCAAAACCAGCCTGACCATAAACTGAAAATTGAGAAGCTGGAGTAAAATAGTATCTACCGAAAGCTCCTACTGTAAAGTCATTAGTTTTATTATCACCTTCTTTTGATGTACTAAAACCTAATTTCGCCCCAATAGCAATATTTTCACTCACAAAATAACCAGCACTTGGAACAAGAGTAAAATCACTTGATTTAAAGTCTCCAGTTTTTTGAGAACCTACATTGAAAGCTCCCGAAACAAATACATCACCTTTAGAGAAACCTGTTGTTTGTGCATTTGCAGATGCAAATCCTAATACTGCAATAGCAGCTAAAATAACTTTTTTCATGTTTTATTTTTTTAATTACAATTCAAAACTAAGATTATACTTAATAAAATATAACCCCTAAAAGAAAGAAAAGTATCAAAATAAGACAGAAAGAAACTACAAATATTGATCTGGTTTTCAGTATTTTAAAACAAAAATCATTAATTTAGCATATTAAAAATCTTAAAAAAGTGTGAATTTTAATAATTATCTGAACATCGATATAAAACAATAAATTCAAAATAATGTAGTTTTGAATAAAAAGAATAACATTTAAATACCAAACTAAAAACATTTTTTATGAAGAAAATACTTTTAGCAGCTGTATTGTTCATCGCAACAACGGCTACGATTCAGGCACAATTATTAAAAATTGGGGTTAAAGCAGGGGTTAACTTTGCAAATCAAACTGGAGATTTTCCAGATCAAATTGATAAAGAAGGGATCACTAGTTACCATGCTGGTTTAGTTGCTGAATTAAAATTACTAGACAAATTTTCGATCCAACCAGAACTTTTATATTCAACTACAGGTGCATCATATAAATTTAGCGAAGTAAGTGAAGATATTAAAAACGAACTAGGATATATATCTATTCCGGTAATGGCTAAATTTTATTTGAATAACACATTTAGCTTAGAAGTTGGTCCACAAGCTTCTTTTTTGGTAAGCGAAAAAAATGATTTTGATGTTAAAAACGGAGAAACTTTTGAATTTGGAGTAAATGCAGGGTTAGGAGTAAAACTTACTGAAAACTTCTTTTTACAAGGACGTTACGGGTTAGGCTTAACAGAGGCTTCTAAAGATGCCGATGTTAAAAACTCTGTATTCCAGATTTCAGCTGGATTCATGTTCTAAAAATATATCACATACTTTAATAAAAACCGGTCTATTAATTAGATCGGTTTTTTTATTTTTACACAATTCAATTGCAATAGCAATATCAATATTTCAATAAATAATTTTAAATATGAAAATCTGCATTATCAACGGACCCAATTTGAATCTTTTAGGAAAACGTGAACCGGAAGTTTACGGAAGTCAGACTTTTGAAGATTATTTTGAAACGTTGAAACAAAAATTTCCAAACATTGAACTTTCTTATTATCAAAGTAATATTGAAGGGGAATTAATTGGAAAAATTCAGGATGTTGGTTTTTCATTTGACGGAATTATTCTAAATGCCGGTGCTTATACTCATACTTCTATAGGTTTAGGCGATGCTATGAAAGCAGTTACAACTCCAGTTATCGAAGTACATATTTCTAATACTTATGCCCGCGAAAGTTTCAGACATCAGTCGTATTTGTCTGGAAACGCAAAAGGTGTTATTTTAGGATTTGGATTAAAAAGTTACGAATTAGCGATTCAGTCATTTTTGTAACATAGTGTAACCCTGAGCGAAGTTGAAGGGCTTATCACGCACGAGGGGCTTCGACTTCGCTCAGCCTGACAATTGACTTTGAATTTCCTTATTACAATTTAACAAATTATTAATAAGCTCATTTTCAACTTCTTTTATTTTTGTGAGAGAAACCACTTTCATGAAAAACTACATTTTATTCGCCTTTTTATTTTTTTCGATTTCCAATTTTGCCCAAATCAAAGGAATTATAACCGATGAAAAAGGGAATCCGCTGCCGTTTGTTTCTATTTTTGAAGAGAATACCTATCGCGGAACTACTTCAAACGAACAAGGACAATATCAATTGCAGGTAAAAGAAATTGGTAAAAACAGAATTGTTTTTCAATATCTGGGGTTTAAGACTCAAAAAATAACTGTTTCTGCAGGTTCTAAAACAGTAACTTTAGATGTTAAAATGCAGGAAGAAAGTTTTGACTTAAACGAAGTTGTTATTGATGCTAAAAACAATCCTGCAAACGCAATTATTAAAAGCGCGATTGCAAATCGAAAAGAAAACTCTGAAAAAACAGCCCGTTTTACTGCCGATTTTTATTCGAAAGGAATTTTAAAAGTAAAAGATTTACCTAAAAAAATATTAGGACAAAAAGTAGATCTTGGCCCGGATTTATCTTCAAATTTAGATTCGACAGGAACTGGGATTTTATATTTATCAGAAACTATTTCGAAAGTTTCTTATCAAAAACCAGATAAATTAAAGGAAACTATAATTGCCTCTAAAATTTCCGGAAACAATAAAGGCTTTAGTTATAATACCGCTGCTTTATCAACTTATGATTTCTATGACAATACATTAGAATTTGATGTAAACCTCATCTCTCCTATTGCCAATAATGCTTTCAGTTATTATAAATATAAACTGGAAGGAAGTTTTTATGATGATAATAAACAGCAGATTTATAAAATTAAAGTAATTCCGAAGCGCGATAAAGAACCTGTTTTTGAAGGTTACATTTACATTGTTGATGACAGTTTTGCTATTTATGCCGTTGATTTCGACATAAAAGGTTACCGAATGAAAAATGAATTTACTGAAGTGATGAATTTAAAACAAAGCTTTAGTTACAATCCAAAAAACAAAATCTGGTCAAAAAATGCACAGACACTTTCGTTTAATGCCGGAGGTTTTGGTGTAAAATTTTCAGGTCAGTTTAATTATGTTTATTCCAATTATGAATTTCCGGAGTCGTTTGCCAAGAAAACTTTTGGAAACGAAATCGTAGCTTTTGATTTGAATGCCAATAAAAAAGACGATTCTTTTTGGAATGAAATTCGTCCGATTCCGTTAACGCTTGAAGAAAGTACCGATTACACCAAAAAAGACAGTTTGCAGGTTATTAGAAAATCTAAAAAATACACTGATTCTATTGATGCAAAAAATAATAAGTTTAAAATTTTGGATATTCTTGGCGGTTACGATTATAAAAATACGTTTAAGAAATACTCTTTTACGTTTGACGGCTTGCTAAGTCCTACATCTTTAAGTTTTAATACCGTTCAGGGATTTAATTTTGGAACTGGATTTTCATTTAAAAAATGGAATGAAGAAAAAGGAAAAAGCACTTCAATAAGTACAGATTTCAATTATGGTTTTTCTGATGAAAGACTTCGTGTTACTGGCGAATTCAGCCACCGATTTAATACTATTAATTACGCCACGATTTCGGCTTCTGGAGGAACAAAAACAGCACAGTTTAATAGTGCAGAACCTATTACCAAATTGATCAATTCTGTAAGTTCGTTGTTTTTTAAAGACAATTATATGAAATTGTATAATTTGGAATTTGCTCAAATTAACTATGCGCAAGATGTCGCAAACGGACTAAATTTAAACGCAAGAGTAGCTTACGAACAAAGAAAACCTCTTTTTAATACAACCGATTATTCGTTCTTTAAAAGAGATGATATTTATTCGTCAAATAATCCGCTGGCGCCAAATGATTTCAATACACCTGCTTTTAATCAGCATCATTTAATGAAAGCTAATTTGACTGCCAGAATTAATTTTGGAAACAAATACATTTCAAGACCAGACGGAAGGTATAATTTTAAAGATGAAAAATATCCAACTGTATTTTTAGCTTTTGAAAAGGCATTTGCCGCAAGTGAAAAAAAGTACGAGTTTGAACGAATTGGAGCTGCTGTTCAATATGATTTAAAATTAAATAACAAAGGTGTTTTAGGAATGAATTTTAAAGCCGGTAAATTCTTTAATGCCGAAAATATTTCTTTTATAGATTACAGGCATTTTAACGGAAACCAAACTCACATTGGAACCAGCGATCGTTATTTGAATGTTTTCAATTTAATGCCGTATTATGACAATAGTACAAACGATAGTTATTTTGAAATGCATTTAGAACATAACGATATGGGATTTGTAACAAATAAAATTCCACTTTTGAATCTTTTAAAATCAACAATGAATCTTGGTTTTCATTCGCTGGCAATTCCGGATCGTAAACCGTATACTGAATTTACAGTTGGTTTAGATAATCTAGGTTTCGGGAAATTTAAGTTATTTAGAATTGATTACGTGCATTCTTACCAAGGTGGAATCCAGCAAAATGGTGTTGTGTTTGGGCTGAAGATTTTGAATGTTCTTAACTAAGGTGCTAAGGTTCTGAGATGCTAAGATTCTAAGTTTTTTTTCTTTTGAGTTATAAAACATCTTAAATAATAAAAAAATCCGCTTATGTCAAATCTCGGTGTAACCAGACTGGACATAAGCGGATTTTTTTTCAAAGTTTGAAGATCTTTACGCGGGCTTCGACTTCGCTCAGCCTGACAAAAAATCAGACTAGATCCCTAAAAGAAAACTTAGAATCTTAGCATCTCAGAACCTTAGCAACTTAGAATCTCAATGATAATCATCCGGTTCGATATGTATCAAAACATTTCCTAACTGCGGAATTTTCTCTTTTAAAGTATCTTGCAATTTATGAGATAAATCATGTCCTTCTTTTACTGAAATTTTTGCCGAAACAATAGCGTGAAGATCTACATGATAACGCATTCCGGCTTTTCTGATGAAACATTTTTCGGTTCCGAGGATTCCGGGTACTGTCAGTGCTTTTACACGAATTTCTTCAACTAAATCATCGTTCATGTTTTCATCCATGATTTCGCCAAGCGCAGGTCTGAAAATTTTATAACAATTATACAGGATAAAAAAAGCAGCAAACAGCGCCGCCCAATCGTCTGCAGATTCGTAACCTTTACCCATAATCAGTGCAATCGAAATTCCGATAAATGCCGCAACCGAAGTTACAGCATCACTGCGATGGTGCCAGGCATCTGCCGCAAGAGACGAACTATTGGTTTCTTTACTTCGTTTCATCACTAAACGATACGAGTATTCTTTCCAAATAATTATAGCTCCTAAAACATATAATGTCCATGATTTTGGCAAATCATGCGACGATTGAATATTGGCAATACTTTCGTACCCAATAATTGTTGCCGAAGTAATTAAAAATCCAACGACCAAAAAAGTAATTAAAGGTTCTGCACGGCCGTGACCGTAAGGATGGTTTTCATCTGCCGGTTTATTAGAATATTTGATTCCGAATAAAACCAAACAGGACGAAAATATGTCTGCTGTTGATTCGATTGCATCTGCAATCAAGGCGTATGAATTGCCAAAAAAACCTGCCAAACCTTTTATCAAGGCCAAGCAGGTGTTTCCGACTATACTAAAGATAGTAGCTTTTATAGCTTTTTTTTCATCTGTCATTATAGAAAATTATTTTTCGCCACGAATTACTTTAGATAATCTTAGATTAAATTCGTGGCAAATAATTTTTATGCTCTTACAATTTTTGCTCCAATAGCTCTTAAACGCTCATCGATACGCTCGTATCCACGGTCAATTTGTTCGATATTTTGAATTGTACTTGTTCCTTTTGCAGAAAGCGCCGCAATCAATAATGAAATTCCCGCACGAATATCAGGAGAAGACATTGTAGTTGCTTTTAATTGAGATTCAAAATTATGTCCCATAACCACAGCTCTATGCGGGTCACATAACATGATTTTTGCTCCCATGTCGATTAATTTATCCACGAAAAACAAACGGCTTTCGAACATTTTTTGGTGAATCAAAACATCACCTTTTGCCTGTGTTGCTACAACCAAAACAATACTTAATAAGTCAGGTGTAAATCCTGGCCAAGGTGCATCCGCAATTGTTAAGATAGATCCGTCAATGTCTGTTTTTACTTCATATCCGTCTTTGTGAGCCGGAATATAAATATCGTCGTTACGTTTTTCAATAGTAATTCCTAATTTTCTAAATGTATTTGGGATCAAACCTAAATTTTCCCAGCTTACATTTTTGATCGTGATTTCACTTTTTGTCATAGCCGCAAGACCAATCCAAGAACCAATCTCGATCATATCAGGAAGGATTCTGTGCTCACATCCACCAAGGCTTTCAACGCCTTCGATAGTTAATAAGTTAGAACCAACTCCAGTGATTTTAGCTCCCATAGAGTTTAACATTTTACATAACTGTTGTAAGTAAGGCTCACATGCAGCGTTGTAAACAGTTGTTTGTCCTTTTGCCAAAACCGCAGCCATTACAATATTTGCAGTTCCAGTTACAGAAGCTTCGTCAAGAAGCATATCTGTTCCTTGCAGTCCTTCTTCTGGAGATTCAACCCCGTAAAAGTGATCTTCTCTGTTATATCTAAATTTTGCACCAAGGTTAATAAAACCTTCAAAGTGAGTATCTAATCTACGACGGCCAATTTTATCTCCTCCCGGTTTTGGAATATATCCTTTTCCGAAACGTGCTAAAAGCGGTCCAACAATCATAATAGAACCACGAAGCGCTCCACCTTCTTTTTTGAAAGCTTCTGTTTCTAAATATCCAACATTAACCTCATCGGCTTGAAACGTAATCGAACCCGGTTCATTGCGTTGAATTTTTACACCTAAATTACCCAGCAAAGTGATTAATTTATTGATGTCAATAATATCGGGAATATTATTAATTCTTACTTTATCTCCCGTTAAAAGCACGGCACATAAAATTTGTAATGCCTCGTTTTTTGCTCCTTGCGGAGTGATTTCTCCTTTTAAAGGAATTCCTCCTTCGATTTTAAAAATTCCCATAGATTTTTTTTAGGTTCTTCTTTTTAAGATTCTAAGACTCTGAGATTCTAAGACTCTAAGAAAAAACTTAGCAGCTTAGTATCTTAGCAACTTAGAGACTTTACTTCTGATTATTGTTTTTTTGAAAAGTTTTAGGTTTACCGCCTTTATTATTGTTTTTGTTGTTTTGAATTTTAGGCTGTCCTGCAGGTGTAATTTTGTTTGATACACGTTTGTTTGTACGCATTAAATCTGTTGTGTTTAACAGTTCTTCTGTACTGTGCAGCAAGTTGATTTTTCCTCCGGACAATTCATATAAATGTTCAAAAATAACATCGTCTTTTACTGTGTCTTTGTTCCAGCTCAAAAATGATTTTTTCATGTGGTTGGCAATTACCATAACCAATGCATTTTTCATTTCTCCATCTTCCCATTTATTAGCAACATCAATCATGTATTTGATATTGTTTCCGTAAAATCTGTATTTTGGAAAATTCTGAGGATATTGTAAAACATCTGGCTTTAACTGCAATACATCTCTTGAAGGAATTGGGTACGGAGATTCTACATTCAATTTAAAATCAGACATAATAAAAAGCTGATCCCATAATTTATGCTGAAAATCCGGCACATCACGCAAATGCGGATTTAAGCTTCCCATAACCTGAATGATATATTTCGCCGCTTTGTTGCGTGTTTCATCATCTTCGATTGCAGTAGCCTGATCGATCAGTTTTTGTAAATGACGACCGTACTCCGGAATAATCAAACGCTGTCTTTCAGAATTGTATTCTAAATTATACACAACGTCATTTGCGACTTCTTTTTTATATTTTTCGACCATAAGTTTATAATGAAACTATACCTTCTATTGTAGAAACTTCTTTGTATTTGCCAATCACCTCATCAGAGCTGTTCATGGTAACATCTACAGAAACACTGGTAAATTTACCAGTTTTTGATTTTGTTGTTTTAATAACCGCGCCCATTCTGTCAAAAGCTTTTTCAACACGTTCTACATTATCACCCACAGAAGGTACAATGAATTTGTACAAATATTCTGCTGGCCAAGTATTTGCGTTGTCTAATTCGACTTTTAATCTTTCGAAAAATTCGGCGGTATTTTTTTCTTTATCGTTCTCCATTCGTAATTAAAAATAAACGCAAATATACGGTTTTGATTTCAGATTTTAGATTTTAGATTTTAGATTTTTTTCGTTGGAGAAACTGTAGATTTTTTGCCACGAATTTCACTAATTTACACTAATTATTATTGAGGTGAATATCTTCCTGAATTTTGCTGGCTTTTGATTAATTTTAAAATTAAAATTCGTGAAATTCGTGGCAAACCTTTATATTTGAAATACTTTGCTATTTCACTTCCGGTAATTATCGGAATCAAACTAAACCACATTATAATGAAAAAAATCCTTTTACTTTTTATTGCACTTACAATCAATAATATTCACGCACAAGAAGTTAAAACTCTAACCTATTTTCAAAATGACACTTTAAAACTGGATTTGGATTTATATCTGCCAAAGAAAAAATCTAACGAAAAAATTCCGTTGATTATGTTTGCTTTTGGCGGCGGATTTTCTGGCGGAGAACGCACCAGCGAAAAAGAATTTGGGATGTTTATGGCGCAAAATGGCTATGCGGTTGCCAGCATTTCGTACAGTTTATATATGAAAGGAAAAGATTTTGGATGCAAAGGTGTTTTAACCGAAAAGATAAAAGCGATTCAAATTGGCGTGAGCGATATGTGGCAGGCTACTTCCTTTTTAATTGAAAACGCAGACAAATACAATCTTGATTCTTCTAAAATCTTTATTTCGGGAATTAGTGCCGGAGCAGAAATTGGTTTTCACGCTTCATTTTGGGATTATAAACTCATGAATCTATACAAAAGCAATTTGCCGGAAAACTTTAAATATACAGGATTTATTGGAGGTTCTGGTGCTATTCAGGACATCAATTTGATTACCAAAGAAAAAGCTATCCCTATGTTATTGGCACACGGAAGTAACGACGACACCGTTCCTTATAGTGCGGGTTCGCATCGCTCCTGCCCGACAAATGCTTCGGGATGGTTAATTTTATTTGGTTCCTACGCAGTTTACAATCATATGCAGGATTTACACAAAGATGTTGAGCTGATTACTTTCTGTGGCGGCGGACATGAATTCTCCGGTTATCTTTTTCATGACGGACAACAATATGTTCTGGACTTTGTAAATGATGTTTTGAAAGGAAAGAAATTTGAATCGCATTTGATTGTTCCTTCTAAAAAAGGAAAAGGCTCTGGGAAATATTTGTTTTGTGATTAAAAAATTGGATTGCGCCAAAATAATCAACATTATAAACTGGACTGAAGTCCAGCCCTACAATATTTGGCGAGCCTATAGCTCTCTTTTCCAATATAGTTCAAGAAGAACAATTTATATTATAGAGGTGAATTTCAATCCAGTTACCACAATATTTAAAGAACTCACAGCTCTTTTCACACTTTAGTTCCGAAGGAACGATCCATATTGTAGAGCTGGACTTCAGTCCAGTTTACAGTCAAAAATGCTAAATTATTCGCTCTTGATAAATATTCTTTTTAAATACGAATAAGTTTAGGTAAATTTGCGCTTTATTTTTAGAATAGTGCAAAAACAAATCATAGTTCTCATTGGCGGTCCTGGTACAGGAAAATCTACGCTTATAAACGAATTAGTCGCTCGTGGCTATTGTTGTTACCCTGAAATTTCCAGAGAAGTTACACTCGAAGCCCAAAAAAGAGGCGTTGAGCAATTGTTCTTGGAACAGCCTTTATTGTTTAGCGAAATGCTTTTGGAAGGGCGTATTCAGCAATTTGAAAACGCTAAAAAAGAACCCGATACTATCGTTTTTATAGATCGCGGTATTCCTGATGTTGTGGCTTATATGGATTATATTGGCGATGAATATCCCGCAGATTTTGTAAAAGCATGCGAGGATTATAAATATTCTAAAACTTTTATTTTACCGCCTTGGGAAGAAATTTATCAGAGCGACACGGAGCGTTATGAAAATTTTGAACAGGCACTTACCATTCAGAAACACTTAATTGAAACGTACAAAAAATACGGTTACGATTTAATTGAGGTTCCGAAAGATACGGTTGAAAACAGAATTCTTTATATCTTAGACAAAATTTAGCAGCCGGTTTTAAAGTTGTAAAACTAGAAACTGATTTCTACATTTTTAACTTTAAAACAGAGGCCATGCAGGACGCACAGGAAATTCTTTTAAAATACTGGAAACACCAAAGTTTCCGACCGTTGCAAAAAGAAATTATTGATTCGGTTTTAGAAGGGCAAGACACTTTTGCACTGCTGCCAACCGGAGGCGGAAAATCGATTTGTTTTCAGGTTCCTGCCATGATGCGCGAAGGAATTTGTCTGGTAGTTTCTCCTTTGATTGCCTTGATGAAAGATCAGGTAGCGAATTTGCAGAAAAGAGATATTAAAGCAATTGCTCTTACAGGCGGAATTCATACGGAAGAAATTATTGATCTTCTGGATAACTGCCAATTCGGAAATTATAAATTCCTTTATCTTTCTCCAGAACGTTTACAGTCTGACTGGATTTTAGAACGCATTAAAAACCTTCCTATAAATTTAATTGCTATTGACGAAGCGCATTGTGTTTCGCAATGGGGCCACGATTTTAGACCGGCTTATTTAAAAATTTCTGAACTTAAAAAATACTTTCCTAAAATTCCATTTTTGGCTTTAACAGCAACTGCGACCCCACGAGTTGTAGAAGATATTAAAACCGAATTAGGTTTAAAAGATACCAAACTTTTTCAACAGTCTTTTGAAAGAAAGAATATTGCGTACATGGTTTTTGAAGTTGAAGACAAATTGTATCGCGTTGAGCAGATTTTGAAGAAAAATCCGCAGCCATCTATTATATATGTACGTAACAGAAAATCGTGTTTGAATATGTCAACGCAATTGCAATCGTTAGGATTTCGGGCAACATATTATCATGGCGGACTCTCGGCTCAGGAAAAAGATAAGAATATGCAGTTGTGGATGTCGGAACAAGCACAGGTTATTGTTGCCACCAATGCCTTTGGAATGGGAATTGACAAAGACAACGTAAAAACAGTTATCCATACGCAATTACCAGAAAACATAGAAAATTATTACCAGGAATCTGGAAGAGCGGGACGAAATGGCGAAAAGTCGTTTTCGGTTTTATTGTTTAATAATTCAGATGCAAATCAAACAGAGCAGCAGTTTATAAGTGTTCTTCCTGATAAAAAGTTCCTTAAAACGATGTACATCAAATTGTGCAATTATTTCCAGATTGCTTATGGCGAAGGCTTAGATGATTCGTATTCTTTTAAAATGAATCATTTTTGCCATAAATATGACTTCCCTACTTTAAAAACGTATAATTCTTTACAGTTTTTGAATCAACAGGGAATTATCACCATGTCTCAGGAATTTTCAGAAAAAGTTTCCATGCAGTTTTTAATTGAATCGAAAGAAGTACTTCGATATATGAGTCTGAATCCGAATGATGAAGAAATTATTCTGGCGATTTTAAGAACGTATCCGGGAATTCATGAAATGAAAACTCCGCTTAATCTTTCGTTGATTGCAAAAAAATCAAATCATACCGAAGAACAGGTTACGAATCTTTTAGAAAAACTGAAAGAGAAAGATATTATTGAATACAAATCTAAAAACAACGACGCTACGATTTTATTTAATGAAGTCCGTGAAGATGATTTGACAATAAACCGGGTTTCTAAATATCTGGAAAAACAAAACAAATTAAAACGTGATCAGCTTTCGTCTGTACTCTATTATATAAAGGAAGACAAAACATGCAAGAACAGATTAGTTTTGGATTATTTTGGAGAGGAAACCAAATCGAATTGCGGCGTTTGTTCTTTCTGTATTACTCAAAAAGGAAAAATCACTGAAGCCGATTCAATTGCTGATAAAATTCTTCACTTATTAAAAGCAACTGCACTAACTTCGCGCGAAATTCAGAATCAAATAAAATTAGATGCTAAAGATGTTATATTAGTTCTTCAGGAATTACTGGAAAACAATCATATCATTATTTTAGCCAATAATAAATACGCTTTAAAATCATAATGGAAAAATTACGAATTATATTTATGGGAACTCCGGAGTTTGCAGTTGGCATTCTGGACACCATTATTAAAAACAATTACGATGTTGTTGGTGTTATTACAGCGGCAGACAAACCGGCTGGACGCGGACAAAAAATAAAATATTCGGCTGTTAAGGAATATGCCCTGGCAAATAATCTTACTCTATTACAGCCTACAAATTTAAAAGACGAAAGTTTTTTAGCCGAATTAAAAGCTTTGAATGCCAATTTGCAAATTGTTGTTGCTTTTAGAATGTTACCAAAAGTAGTTTGGGAAATGCCAAGTTTAGGAACATTTAATCTTCATGCTTCTTTATTACCAAATTATCGTGGTGCAGCTCCTATAAATTGGGCTATTATTAATGGAGAAACTAAAACCGGAGTTACTACATTTTTTATCGATGATAAAATCGATACCGGGGCTATGATTTTAAATTCGGAAATTGCTATTGAACCTAAAGAAAATGCCGGACAGCTGCACGACCGATTAATGCATTTAGGAAGTACAACGGTTATTGATACTTTAAAAGTTATTGAAAACGGAAATGTTACTACAACAATCCAGGAAGATAATGCCGATATTAAAACCGCTTATAAACTAAATAAGGAGAATTGTAAAATTGACTGGACAAAACCCGGAGATGAAATCAATAATCTAATTCGCGGCTTAAGTCCTTATCCTGCAGCATGGTGTTTTTTGAAAGATAAAAACGAAGAATTAAATATAAAGATATATGAAGCCAAACTGGTTTCAGAGGATCATTCTTATGAAGCTGGAACTTTAATTAGTAACAAAAAAGAAATCAAAATTGCAATAAAAGAGGGCTTCATTCAGTTATTAAGTCTACAATTACCTGGTAAGAAACGAATGCAAGTAGCAGAATTGTTAAATGGGATAACTTTTTCTGATAGCGCAAAGGTCTATTAAAGTCAGTAAAACAGGGGTTTCTACCTGTTTTTGATCGATGAACAACACGCTTTATGAACAAAAAAAACAAGTTATCAACAATTATTGCTAAAATTAGAGAAAACACTTGCACGCAACGGATTTCCTACTAAATTTGTGTATTAACAATTTTTTTTAACCAACAATTAATAACTAATTATTATGAACAAATCAGAATTAATCGATGCTATCGCTGCTGATGCAGGAATTACAAAAGCTGCGGCTAAATTAGCTTTAGAGTCATTTTTAGGAAACGTAGGAACTACTTTGAAAAAAGGCGGAAGAATTTCATTAGTAGGTTTCGGATCTTGGTCAGTATCTGCGAGAGCTGCTAGAGACGGTAGAAATCCTCAAACAGGAAAAACTATCAAAATTGCTGCAAAAAATGTAGTAAAATTCAAAGCTGGAGCTGAATTAGAAGGTGCAGTGAACTAAGTAAGAAAGTTCTCTAAACTAAATAATATAATTAAGACCCTCCTTATGGAGGGTTTTTTTGTGCGGTTTAACGATTTTTTTTGTGAATTTAAAAAATTTATGATTAAATTTAATAAAAATTGTAGCCGTATGATTTCAGAAAAATTAAAAAAAGGACACCTGCTTATTGCCGAGCCTTCAATAATTGGAGATTTATCATTCAACAGATCGGTAATTTTATTAGCAGACCATAACAAAGAAGGATCAATAGGTTTTATCATTAATAAACCATTAAAATACACTATTAATGATTTAATACCTGAAATTGAAGCCAGCTTTAAAATATATAACGGAGGCCCAGTTGAACAAGACAATCTGTACTTCATTCATAATATTCCTGACTTGATCCCGAATAGTGTCGAGATTTCTAACGGAATTTATTGGGGAGGAGATTTCGAATCAACCAAAGACTTAATTAACGACGGATCGATCAATAAGAACAATATTCGTTTTTTCTTAGGTTATACTGGTTGGGACGAAAATCAGCTTGAAAACGAAATGCAGGGCAACTCCTGGATCATTGCTGACAATAATTACAAAAACAAAATTATTGGAAAATCTACTACCCATTTCTGGAAAGAGCAGATTATTGAACTTGGCGGTGATTATGTTATTTGGTCAAATGCACCTGAAAACCCATATCTGAATTAATTTTCGGATATGGATTCATTTAGTTTCTGTACTAATAAATGAGCCAGATTACTTGTAAACTCTTTTTTTCGGTATTTGCTTATCGGTTGTATCCCTGTGATTACATTTGTCAAGAATAATTCATCTGCTTTTTGAAGATCAAACGGCGAAATTATTTCTTCCACGACTTCTATACCTTCAACTTTCTTAGCTAAAGCTAAAACCTGCTTGCGCATAATTCCATTTAAACATCCTTCAGAAATTGGAGGTGTAATTAATTTTTTGCCAGAAACCATAAATAAATTTCCCTGCAAAGCTTCGACAACATTTTTAGTATCGTTTACTAAAATACAATTCGCTAATCCGTTTTCATGGGCAAAAATACTTCCGGTAACATTAATCATTTTATTAGTCGTTTTAATCGACGATAATAATTGTTTTGTTACATAGAAGTCTTTATATAAATCAACTTCGTATTCGGCCGTATTTAAAGCGTATAAAGTATTGTCAAGCTGTGTTGCATGAATTAAAAAAGAAACTTCATTCGTTTTTGGCAGATACAAACCACCATCGTTTCTAAAAACAGTTATTCTGGCTCTTGCCGATGAAGCAATGTTCTTTTGCTGCACAAGATTTAAAATCTGTTCTTCAAAATATTCCATTGTAAAATTCATGGGAATTTCCATTCTAACAACACGCATTGAAGCCATTAACCTGAAATAATGATCTTCGAGAAACAAGATTTTATTGTTGATTATTTTTACTGTTTCAAAAACGCCGTCTCCGTATAAAAAGGCACGATTTTGAGTTAGTATATTTTCTTCTTGTGCAATGTTTCCGTTAAAATTGATCATAAAAAAACCCTGAATTTTGTTCAGGGCAAATATAAGGCATAAAATAGACTTTTACTAAACAGATCCTATAAGATGTTTTAGGTCTGAGATTTGATTCTCCCACAATTGTTTAGCTTCGCCTACTTCTTCTTTTTCTGCAAAATCGACTACCATTAATGATACATCCTTAGTTAATTCATCAACTAAAATATGGAGTTCAAAAAAGTATTCAGTATCCTTACTGCTTTCATCAACCCATTTAAACTTTACTTTTTCACCTGTTTTTTTAGAAGCAAGACGTGCTTTTTCCTGCGAATCGTTCCAGATGAAAGTAAAAAATTCACCTCTTGAATTAACATTGTCAGCAAACCATTCTGATAAACCTGACGGAGTTGATATATATTGATACAATAATTGTGGCGAAGAATTGATCGGAAACTCGATTTCGTAACGTATTTTTGAATCCATGTGCTACTTTTAATTTTTTCGAAATATAAGAATATATGTCCAAAAACAATGCGTTTTTAAAAATATTTTTTTTTCTTCATTTTATTCTTGTAAGCTTTAATATTATTTCTATCTTTGCACCCGCAATCAGGAATTCAATGATAGCAGTCCAGGCGAGGTAGCTCAGTTGGTTAGAGCGCAGGATTCATAACCCTGAGGTCACGGGTTCAACTCCCGTCCTCGCTACAAAAAGGCAAAACCCTTAAACAGAAATGTTTAAGGGTTTTTTATTTGGGTTAATCCGGAATCTTTGCATAAAAAAAGTATTTATCACTTTATGACTAATATCTTGAAAAGATTATTTTACTCCTAAGACCACAAAAGAGTTTCCTTCTATAATAACTTTATCCGGATACGCTTTTTGAACGATTTCTAAAACTTCAGTTTTAATTTTTTGCCGCATTTGATCATCTGCATTGCTTAAAGCTGCTACTACCGGAGCTGCAATTTCAGTCATCATGCTCCAGTATCTTTCCGGAGTTTGACAATTTAATTCTCCCTGTACTTCATAAGCCTTGATTTCTTTAAAACCTGCTTTATGAAATAAATCTTCTATTAATCCGGATTTTGCACATCTAAAAACACCCGGAGCATCAGGATTGGGTGGAGGCAATTCCATATTCCTGTTAATTGCCCCTCCAATAGCAGTGACCCAAAAGTTTTTTTCGGGAATATCCCAAACAGAGGTTACAACTCTGCCGCCAGGTTTAAGAACCCTAAAAATTTCTTTTGCGGCTAACTCCATATCCGGAAAAAACATAAAGCCTAAACGGCAGCTGACTGCGTCAAAAGATTCATCAGAAAAAGGAAGTTCACAAACGTCGCAATTCACAAAATCAACGTTTTTTATGCCTCTATTTTCAGCATTCTCATTTGCTATTATCAGCATATCATTAGATAAATCTGTAATGGTTACTTTTTTAGCATATTTTGCTATACTAAGTGCCGGCTCACCTGTTCCGGATGCAATATCCAAAACATGATCTGTTGTTTTCAAATCAAGCAGATCAATCATTTTTTCTCCCATTGGTTTAAGAAAATCCATCATTTCCTTATCCCATTTTTTCCAGCCCGGAGAAAATTTATTCCATGAAGTTTTTTGCTGTTCCCGAATTTCCTGAAGATGTTTTTCCATAGCTCCTATTGTTTAATGTTTGTAATTTTAATTAATAATTCAATTCTTAATCATTACTGCAAACGTTTCGGGGCTAAGCGTTAAGCGATTTTTTTATTTATGAAGTCATCAAAGGTAAAAAATCTCAACACGAAATCAATATAAAACACTGAAAATTTGATAGTTACACTCTTAAACAAATAAACCTTGAAAAGAGCTGGATTTATATTCTTGAAGAAATTAACAACCCAAAAAAAAGCATATCTAAAAAAAAAACATTCAGAGATTTATAAATAAAATAAATCTCTGAATGTATAAGTGAGTAAAATTTTCCTCTTTCTGATAGAAAATCTTTAAATAAAATACTTAAGGTTTAATAAAGTTAAGAATGTCTGCATTAACTCTATCTGCATCTGTTGTTGGTATTCCGTGGCAAAGTCCCGGATAAGTAATTATTTTTCCGTTTTTTACCAGTTTAATAGCTCTTAGCGCAGTAATTTTATAAGGCACGATCTGGTCGTCTTCGCCATGTAATATAAGCACAGGGAAATTAACACTTTTTAGATCTTCGGTAAAATCTGTTTCAGAAAATGCTTTTATACAGTCATAATGCGCTTTAATCCCGCCATTCATTCCCTGACGCCACCAATTGTCCTGAATTCCTTTTTTTATATCTGCTCCTTCTCTATTATATCCATAAAATGGAAAAGTAATATCGTGATAAAACTGCTGTCTGTTATTGGCTGTGTTGAAACGAATATCATCAAAAACTTCTATCGGCACTCCATCCGGATTGCCTTCATTTTTGATCATATACGGCGTCACCGCACTAATAAGTATTACTTTTGACACACGGTTTTTACCATATTTTGCGGCATAATGAATCGCTTCACCTCCACCTGTAGAATGTCCGATATGTATAGCATCTTTTAAATCTAAAAACTCAGTAAGTTCTGCAACGTCTGCAGCGTAGGTATCCATTTCATTACCAGAATACGTTTGTGTAGATCTTCCGTGTCCTCTTCTGTCATGTGCAATTACCCTAAATCCCTTATCTAAGAAAAATAGCATTTGTGCATCCCAGTCATCTGCTGATAAAGGCCAGCCATGATGAAAAAAAATAGGCGTTCCTGTTCCCCAGTCTTTATAATAAATCTCTGTTCCGTCTTTTACCGTAATCTTGCTCATTGTATTATGTTTTAATTGTTAGTATGCATTATCAAAGTTTATAATTGTTCGTACCAGTCTAAAATATAATCTGCTACAGCTTCCCAGCCTGGTTCACCACATATAAAATGGCTTTTTCCCTGAAAAATTTTCAGGTCAATCTTGCTGTTACTGTCTTTATATTTTCTGGCCAGCGTCGTGGTAAGTGATGAAGGAAAAATAGTGTCGCTGCCTCCACCAATAAATAAAATAGGATTGTGAGGTTTGCTGAAATCAATATTAGAAAAAGAATTCAATACCAGTTCACGGCTTACTTTATAACTTTCAGGAACGGCAATACTATCAAAAGCATTTGCTCTGTCTCTTTCCGGAAGTGTGTTGAAAAAGCATTTGTCATACCATTCGCGGCTGCCCATGAAATATTTTTGGGAGGAAAAGAAACCAAATGCCGGTATAACTGACTTTAATGTTGCAAAAGGAGGAAATACATTTTTTGGAGGAGCACCATCAATACTTACTGCCGCAGCTGCTTTACCTAATTCTAATAATTTCATCGCCGCCATTCCTGCCATTGAATGTCCTATAATTAATGGCTTTTCGGGCAGGGTTTCAATTAATTTAATGATATTATTAACCACGTCTATAAAACCCGTTTTGGTAAGATCAGGATGGACTTGTTTTCTTAAGTCAGAAGGAATCCCATCATGTCCGGGATTAGCCGGCGTGTAAACGGTATAACCTTTTTGTTCGTATCGGTCTTTCCACTTTTCCCAACTTGTTTGGTTTACAAAGTTTCCATGTATCAGAATAATAGATTTTGATTTTGTCATAAGATTAATATTTAATGAGTAATTGAGGTTTATAAAATATGACGTACCTTACTTCTAAATTAGCAGTATAATCAGGGCAAAGCACCTATTAAAAATTAGATTTCAATCATTTTATTAAGAATTCCAATACTTCAGAAGTATTCTAATTTCTTTCCTGTGCCTAATCATGGAAACAGATAAAGCAAGCACTATGCTAATTTACTAATTTATTGATAATCAAATAAATATACTTTTAAAAAATTATTCTAATAACTATATTTCGCTAAAAGAATTCACCGATAGTGAAATATAAATAATGAACAAATAGAATCTATTTTAAATCTGGGAAGTAAAATTTTTCTTAATCTAGGTTAATGAGCAGATTTGTGTGTATTGCCTAAGTTTGTAAAAGAAATTAACAACATCAAATTATAACTAGAACAATATGGAAAAGATAAAACTAGAATTAGACGAGAAAAAACATGGAGCTTTTAATCTTTATGTTGATGGTAAAAAACAAGGTGAAATGACGGTAAGTATTAAACCTGATTTATTGACTGTTTATCATACAGGAGTTGAACCGGAAGCTGAAGGAAAAGGCTATGCAAAAAAACTTTTGGATGAAATGGTATCGTATGTTCGTGCTAATAATTTAATGGTTTTAGCGCTTTGCCCTTATGTTCATGCGCAATTCACAAGACATCCGGATGAATATCAGGATATTTGGAAAAAATAATTAAAAATCTTTTTATAGGCCACAGATTATACAGATTAAATAGATTAAAAAAATCTGTGCTAATCTTTATAATCTGTGGTGAAAAAATCTACTTTAATCAGCCTCATAATTTTAAAAATATAACATTATGAATACAGAAATTTTAACCGATGGTATTCCTTTAAACGAAGCTAAAAAAGCTTTGATTATGATTCATGGCCGTGGTGCGAGTGCTCATGATATACTTTCAATTGCAAAACATCTTAAGGTTGATGACTTTGCATTGGTAGCGCCTCAGGCCGAAAACAGAACCTGGTATCCATATTCATTTTTGGCTCCTATTAATGAAAATGAACCTTCTTTTTCAAAATCATTAGAAGCTATTCATCAGGTTGTTGTTGCAATTCAGCAAAACGGAATTGAAAAAGAAAACATTTATTTTCTTGGATTTTCTCAGGGCGCTTGTCTGGCTTTAGAATTTACAGCCCGAAATGCTGTAAAATACGGTGGAGTTGTTGCCTTTACAGGCGGACTTATTGGCGATAAAGTATATGAGAATCATTATGCCGGAAATTTCGAGAATACACCAATTTTCATTGGAACAAGTGATCCTGATTTCCATGTTCCTGTTGAAAGAGTAAATGAATCTGAAGCGCTTATGACAAAAATGGGCGCAGACGTTACTAAAAAAATCTATCCAAATATGGGACATACCATAAGTCAGGATGAAGTAGATTGTGCAAATGCATTAATTTTCAACAAAAAATAATGATTACGATAACGCGAGTTTACAGCGATACCAATGGCGAAAGTCATTTTGAAGACTTCGAAGTTCCGTTGAAAAACAATGGCGATATTGGTTTTTTATCTGATGATGAGCCTGTAAAATCAATCGTTTTTAGAGAAGTCAAACCTTCTTATGATTATGATTTTCATAATGCACCAGACCGTCAATATATTGTTTTATTGGAAGGCGGTGTAGAAATCGAAACTTCTTTAGGAGAAAAAAGAAAATTTGAAACAGGATCTATTCTCTTGGTTGAAGACACTACAGGAAAAGGACACAAAACAAAAAATATGGAGCCCAAACTTCGAAAATCAATATTTATAAAATTATAAACTGCCGACGTTCTGTCGGCTTTTTTATTTATGAAATTTAAGAAATAACCTCGTTATATTTTTTATCCATTTTCTAAATGAAACAGCTTCATTTATAAAATTGCGATATATCGTAAAAACAAAAAAACACAACACAAGTAAAACACTAATAAACAAACAAATAGCGCACTTGGAATACTATTTGGTTATTGGTTTACGAATAATAAAAAGTGGCTTTTATTTCTTAATCTAGGTTAATCGATCCAGAGCGATAATGGAGGTAAATTTGTATAAGAAATCAATAACAATTTAATAGTATAATACCATGGAAAATAAAATTTTAGGCTTACACCATATAACTGCAATAGCAGGTGACGCAAAAAGAAACTTCAACTTTTACTCTAATATTTTAGGATTACGTTTCATTAAAAAAACAGTAAATTTTGATGATCCGGGAACGTATCACTTTTACTTTGGCGACGAGGTTGGAAGTGCCGGAACAATTTTAACTTTTTTCCCTTGGGGAGAAGGAATTCAGCAAGGAAGAAAAGGTTCTGGAATGGCAACAGAAATTGGATATTCTGTTCCAAAAGGAAGCTTGGATTTTTGGCAGAAACGTTTCGAACAATACAATGTAATTTATAATAAACCAGCTGAAAAATTCGGAGAAAAATATCTTACTTTCTTAGATCCGGATGGTTTAAAATTAGAATTAATCGAATCTAAAACAGACGATAACAGAAAAGCCTGGGAAACATATGAAGTAAAAGCAGATGTAGCTACAAAAGGTTTTCATAACATTACTTTGACTTTAAACGATATTAAACCAACTGCTGCAATTTTAACAGAAATATTTGGTTACAAATTAATCGATCAGGATGTAAACCGTTACCGCTATGCTACAGATGCTGTAGAAAATGCTGCAATTGTTGATTTGGTAGAATTGGCAGATGAAAAACGAGGTTTAAATGCAAACGGAACTGTTCATCACGTTGCTTTCCGAGTAAAAAATGATGAAATTTTAATGCACTTCCGTGAAAAAATCGAAGCTTACGGATTGTCAATTACACCACAGATAGACAGACAATATTTCCATTCTTTATATTTTAGAGAACCAGGAGGTGTTTTATTTGAAATTGCTACAGATAATCCCGGATTTACTGTAGATGAAAGCTTAGAAGAATTAGGTCAAAACTTAAAACTTCCTGCTCAATACGAATCTCAAAGAGCTACTATCGAAAATCATTTGGTTAAAATTAATTAATGATACTTTTAGAATAAGCCAAAAAGCCAAACCCCTTAAACAGAAAATTTTTAAGGGGTTTTTTATTGGTCTGAATCAAAAAGATTATGTTTTTCTCAATCAAGCTATCAAAAACAACTTAAAAATTCTCAATTCCATTTTGTAAAAATGCCGCATATTTTTTCACATCAGGTTCGTATGCTGCTGGTTTAGAAAGCATATTTCCGTTTGTATCCATCAAAGCATAATACGGCTGCGAATTGGTTTGAAACTTTTCAGTTTGAAAATCACTCCATTTATTCCCAATTGTTTTGATCTTTTTGCCGGTAGTTTTCGAAATAAACTGTTCCTTTTCCGGAAGTACTGTTGTATCATCTACATAAAGTGAAATCAGTACATAATTGTTATTCAGCTTTTCCCATACCTCTTTATCACTCCATACATTATCTTCCATCTTGCGGCAGTTCACACAACTCCAACCCGTAAAATCAAGTATGATTGGTTTATTTACTTTTTTCGCATAAGCCAGTCCTTCTTCATAATCATGAAAGCAGTTGAGATTTTGCGGACAGGGCTGCGAATGTTTTTCTGCTTCATTCTCTGTATTGGACGAAACAGAAGCAGTATTATTTTGATTCCATTCTTTATAAAAAGACGGAGGTAAAAATCCGCTGGCTAATTTCAAAGGGGCGCCCCACAGCCCCGGTATCAAATAAACCACAAAACTGAATATCAAAATAGAAGACACAAAACCACTAATTGAAACTTTTGAATTGTTTTCGTATTCATCAAACTTTAGCTTGCCCAACATGTAAAATCCAAATAAGGTAAAAATAACAATCCAAATGGCTATAAAAAGTTCACGCTTTAATATTCCCAATCCGTAAACAAGATCAAAAGTTGAGAGGAATTTTAGTGCAAGAGCCAATTCTAAAAAGCCTAAAATCACTTTTACCTTTCCCAGCCAGCTTCCTGATTTAGGCAGTTTTTTAAGCATACTCGGAAAAGCGGCAAAAAGCAGAAACGGAATGGACAGTGCAAATGAAAACCCAAACATTCCTATTGCTGGTCCAACAATACTTCCGCTGATTGCAGCTTCTACCAAAAGATTTCCTATAATTGGCCCTGTACAGGAAAACGAAACCAATGCCAGTGTAAAAGCCATAAAAAATATTCCGATCAATCCGCCTTTATCTGCCATTTCATCAGATTTGTTAAGCCAGCTGCTTGGAAGTGTTATTTCAAAAGCGCCTAAAAATGAGATCGCAAAAACAACAAAAATCAAAAAGAAAATAAAATTTACGATACCGTTACTTGCCAAAGCATTCAGCGCATCTGGTCCTAAAGTCAGCGTAACCGTTAAACCAAGTGTGACATATATCGCCACAATGGATGCGGCATAAATAATCGCTCGCTTTATTCCTCCATTTTTGGTAAAATAACTAACCGTAAGCGGAATCATAGAAAATACACAAGGCGTTAGTATTGCTAAAAATCCGCCAAGGAATCCTCCCAGAAATATCCACCATAAATTAGCTTCTTTCACAGGCGGTGTATAATGTGCATTTTCTGCACTTTTTTTAGGCAAGTATTTTAAATTAATTTCCTCGGTTTCCGGCGGAAGGCACATTGTACTTCCGCACGACATATAATTGACAGTTGCTTTAATCTTTATGCTGTCTTTTGCTTTAGGAATTATCTTTTGTATAAAAGTGACTTCATTTTCAAAATAGTACAAAGTCTGATTCTCAAACTCCTTCTCTATTCGGTTGAGAGGTTTGGGTTCCATTACTCGGCCTGCAAGAACATATTGGTCTGATTCTTCAAAATGAAAAAATGTAGGAAGCGGACCATCTTGTATTTTATTAAACTGGCTGTTGATGTGCCAGCCTTTTTTAATTACAGCCGAAAATTTTAAATGTAAAGTATCGCCAGAACCTTGTTCAATGCTTGATTTCCATTTTACAGGATTTTCCTGAATCTGCGCGTTTACATTTATAAAAAACAAAATGAAAAATATTCCAAGAATACCCTTAAATTTTTGATACATATTATTTATTTTTTTGATTCTCCTTCTGGTTCAAAATCCAGCGAAACAGAATTCATACAGAATCTTTTGTAAGTAGGTGCCGGACCATCATCAAAAATGTGCCCCAAGTGCGCATCGCATCGTCCGCAGAGAACTTCTGTACGACTCATTCCGTGTGAGCTATCGTCGTGATAACGAACGCTGTTTTTTCTAAGAGGTTCATAAAAACTCGGCCATCCACAGCTGCTTGCAAATTTGGCATCAGATTTAAAAAGTACATTACCGCACGCTGCACAATAATAAGTTCCTTTAGTGATGCTTTTCCAGTATTTCCCTGTAAAAGGTCTTTCGGTATTTTTTTCTCTTGCTACCAGATATAAATCAATCGGTAATACTTTTTTCCATTCGGCATCAGAAACATTTAGTTTTGACGTATCAGTATTTGAATAGTAAGGATTATTTTCATGTCCTTTCTCTGATTTCATATTTTGAGCATAACCGCTGGCAGTCAATAGAACTGCTATACAGCTTAATACTATATTTTTCATAGTGATCACTATTTGAGTTTCTTTTTAAATATTTCCCTGAATTTTTCCAGCTCGGGCTGAATTACATATCGGCAATACGCCTGATTAGGATGCTTTTTATAATATTCCTGATGGTAACTTTCGGCATTGTAAAATTTAATGAAAGCGGTTACCTCTGTCACGATATTACGTTCGTAGATTTTTTTCTCTTTGAGCTGCGCAATGCAATATTTGGCTCTTTGTTTCTGATTTTCATTATGATAAAAAATCGCCGAACGGTATTGTGTACCAACATCATTGCCTTGACGATTTAATTGTGTTGGGTCATGTGAAAGAAAAAAAGCTTCCAGCAATTCATCATATGAAATTAAAGACGGATCATAAACAATAGAAAATGCTTCAGCGTGTCCGGTCGTTCCCGTGCAAACTTCTTCATAACTCGGATTTTCTGTAAGACCACCAGTATAACCAGGCGTAACTTTTAATACGCCTTTAAGCTGTGAAAATTTAGCTTCTCCGCACCAGAAACAGCCTGTTGCAAATGTTGCAGTTTCTGTTTGAAGAGCCGCTGCCTGAGTCGAAGTAACTGAACTTTTAAAAGTGTGAAATGCAAATCCTGAAAGCGAGGAGAATATCAGGATATAAATTGCCAGAACGTGTTTTTTCATAAATTTTATTATTAATTCAGATGAGTATCTGATGAAATTGTTCCTCGAAAAACTTCTGATTCAATCAAAAGCGTAGATTATTGAGCCGAGGCTTCTTTAGCAAATTCAAGCAATCCTGCACCATCAACATATCCAATATGATTTGCAATTATTTTTCCGTTTTGATCCAAAATTAAAAGTGTCGGCAGACCTTCAATTCCCCATGTTTTGGCTAGTGTAGTTCCTTCTCCTTTTTCAACATCAATACTGAAATTGATATAATTTTTATTAAAATAAGCAGCTGCCTTTTGATCTTTGAATGTAGTTTTCTGAAGCTGTTTACAAGGCGAACACCATACTGCGTATGCATCTACAAAAATATTTTTATGACTTGCTTTAGCCATAGTAAGTGCCTGCTGATAATTCTTTGGAACAAAATTTATTTCATTTTCTGTCGCTTTTTTTTGAGCTTCTGCATTCAAAACATAAAGCATTGAAAACAGAAGAAAACAAAATGATAACAGACCAGAACCGTTTTTTAAATTTTTCATTTGAATAAAATTTTACGATTAGCCGCTCCTCGCACCGATGCCGTCAGTAACCTTGAAGCACCGATACTTAATAGCGGACACTTTAAAAAATAGAACTTATTATTATTTTTTCAGATAAGAAAGTACTTCTTTCGAATGATCTTCACCTTTCATAAAATCTCTGAAACTGTAAGCAATAACACCATCTTTTCCAATCACAAACGTTTCACGTCCGCTCAGGATCATAGTGCCTAAGTTTTCTTCTTTTACTCCAAACAATTTCAATACTTTATTATCCGGATCGCTTAACAAATCAAAAGGAAGTTTTTCTTTTGATTGAAATGCTTTATGGCTTTCAACAGTACCTTGGTTAATCCCGATAACAAGAGCGTTGGCATCTTTGTATTTTGCGTAAGCATCTCTAAACGCGCATACTTCGGCAGTACAAACCGGGCTCTGATCCATTGGGTAGAAAAAAACCACTATTTTTTGTTTTCCCAGATGATCTGCCAGTTTAAAATCTTTGCCATCTTGATCTTTTAGAGTAAATCCTGGAGCTTTATCTCCTTTTTTTAATGTTTCCTGTGCGTAAATATTCGAAGCTGTTAGAGACAGAACTGCAATTACCATCATTACAATTCCCTTCATTTTTTTTGATGTTATCATGATTTTAAAATTTAAATTGTGCCATTATTGACCTTGTAAAATTGCAATACAAAAAAGAGTTTGTTTTTGCGATTAAGGTCAATTATTTGGTAATTTGGTTCAGCTTAAAAATTATTTTATTTAAGCGAAAAGCTGCGCATCAGAAGTAATCTGAATACTTAAAGCTTTTGAGATTAAGCAATTCTGTTCTGCAGCTTTTGTAACGGCTGTAAATTCTTCTTCACTAATTCCCGGTACACTTCCTGTAATCGAAAGATGAATTCCTGAAATAGCAAAACCTTCCATCGTTAAAGTCGCTTCAGTATTCAATAATGTTGGTGTTAAGCCTTTTTCTGTCAAGGCAAAACTTACTGCCATTGTAAAACAGCCTGCATGTGCCGCCGCTAGTAATTCTTCGGGATTTGTACCTTTTTCTTCTCCTGTAAAACGAGTTTTAAAACTGTAATTTGTTTGGTTTAAAATTCCGCTTTGAGTTGTTAATTCTCCTTTTCCTTCTTTTGCACTTCCTGTCCATTGTGCTTTTGCTGTACGTTTCATTACTTTATTATTGTTTAATTTGATTGTCATTATTGACACTACAAAATTGCGTTATACTTAAGAGAAGGATTTTGTCAATAAGCCCAATTATTTGGCGATTTAGTCCAAAAAAAAAGCCCTAAATCTTTTCAGTTTGGGGCTTTTGTTATAAGCTATTTTGTTTGCTAGAAAGACAATAGAGAAATACCTGCATTTACATAACCCGCACTTGTATTATCGCTTGTAAAAGAAGCGTTGCTATAATGTTCTCCATCTTTAAATAATCTGGAAGAGAAATAATTATTGATACCGCCTCCCACGCTTAACATAATATTTTTGGCAAAGAGATATTCAAATGTGGCACCGCTTTTAAGCTCAATTGTATTATAACTTACTTTGCCATCGAGCAGATTATTTCGACGATTGTAAAAAGTACTAAAAGAACTTTGGTTGGAACCAAGAATAACCCATGCATTTCTGGCCACTTCTTTTTTAAGGTTAATTCCTGTGGGAATATCTACAATAAGTTTCAATCCTGACGAAAGAAACTTATGATAATAATTTATAATGGGTTCTACCGGAATTGGCGAAGAAGGATCGATCAACACTAAAAGTCCAACAGAAAACGAAGAGTTCTCTGTTTTCTTTATTGGCAATGTAAAACTTCCATTAAAATTAAAACGCTTCACAGAATTTAGATTATCAGAAATGCCTCTGGCAACCAATGAATATATAATGGGATGATTAAAAATACGGTCAGATCTGGAATAATTTACCGCAACATCTATGGTATTTCTATCCGATGTTAAAGGCATTAATTGAGAATCAGTAAGATTGGTTATATCTTTAAGTTCGATGGCGGTATACGTATAAAAAACCGTCGCCGAAAGAGAATTTCCACTCCACTGAATTGCCGGAGAATTGAAAAAAGTAGTGATGCGCTCGGTCTTTATTTTTCCGTTTGCAAAATCTTGATCATCCAATTTTGAATCAAAATCGCTGTAACCAAAACTGCTCGCCGAAACACCAAATTGTCTTAAAGCCGGATAGCGAATTGCCAGTTCTCTTTTTCCTGCACTTGTGGTGTCTGCCACAGGATGTACAGATGACATACTGACCATGTTTTGTGCTTGTAATGCACACGAGAAAAGTAAGATATAAATGAAAAAGGCTTTTATTTTCATGGCTTTGTTGTTTAAAATAGTATGTTTCCTGATTTAAAGTCTTGTTGTTTTATTGATAAACTTCTGTTTTCTAAACTGAAATATTGAACCGGCAATAAAAAGCAGTAATAAAACAAGAAGTGTATTCCCAATTACAGGATCTTTAATATCCTTAGCCAGCGGATGTCCTAGCGGAACTCTGGTAAAAGTTTCATTAACGGTTGGAACTAGTGATAGAAAAAAACTAAAAGACAGCCAGAAATTTTCAAAATAACGAGCTCTCCCGCTGTTTTTTCTTTTTGAATTCAGAAAATAAGCTGCTAATACCAGAACGATAATAAAAATAGCAAAGACATGACCCGGATTAAATCCGCCATGTTTGGAGATTCCTAACGAGGTTAGTGAGGTTACGACTGTTCCGTAAAAATATATTTTACCGGATAATGTGTTCAAATTGATTTTACCATATTTGACAAAATCTATTACTGCTGCTACGATTGCAGCAACACCTATAATTGTGTGAAAAATTCCTAAACTTGATAGTCCCATTTTTTTATGATTTAAATTTGTTTGAAAATACATAGCAAACTTCCGATAGATCAAGGAGAATGGTTTTGTCAATTAGTCCAACTATTTGGCAATTTGGTTCACAAAAAAAAGCATCCTTCAACTAAATGAAAGATGCTTAAATATTATAAAAATGAGTTTTACAATTACTCTTTGTTATTCAGTTTCTGGCGGTAATTTGTGGGGCTGACGTTGTATTTACTGGTGAAACTTTTGGTGAAATTTGCCAGATCATTAAAACCGCAGTCAAATGCTATTTCAGTAATACGCTGATCTGAAACTTGCAGTAATTCGGCAGCTTTTTCCAGTTTTTTAGCTTTGATATAATTGGCTGGTGTATCATGGAATATTTTTGCAAATTCTCGTTTGAATGATGAAACGCTCAAATTATTTTGCTGCGCCAGTTCTTCAATTGTGAGTTGTGAAAACAGATTTGCTTCTATAATTTGTTTGAAAGTATAAGTCGTAGGAGAAAAAAGCTGTGATAATATCAGTTGTATCGATTCTGAATTTTGTGTTTGAGACAGCAAAAGTATAATCTCTTTTACTTTTAATACCAAAATATCTTCGTTGATCAAAGATGGATTTTCAAAATAAAACAATAATCCTTCAATGTACTTCTGAATTAGAAAATCGTTGTTTATTTTTTCACTTGATTTATTTGATATTACGTTCTTAGGTTTTTGAAGCAATAACGGAAGTTCTCTGTCGTATATTTTTTTTAATATCTCCGGATAAAACGTAACAATTACAATTTCGCAATTACTGTTTGTCTTTGAATTGTGTATTTGTTTCCCGGAATTTATACAGTTTAGTAATAACGAATAATTTGTGGCAACACTTATTTGTTCATCATCGATTTGATATTCAACGTCTCCTCCTTTCACGTATAAAAAACAAGCCTGCTCCGTAACCGGAAAATCAAAATTAAACGGCGGTGTCAATTCAATTTTTTGAATTAGTGTTTTGCCGTATAGATCGTGTTTTTTATAGTCGTTTATCATAACTTTTTATTTTCTTCTTTAAACTAATATTTAAATATCAGCTACAAACTTTTTTTGTTTTGTATTATTATGATTGAATTAATTTTTCTAATTCTTCACGATGGTCTTCGCCCCACTGCGCTGTGTATTCAATTGCGGGTATGAGTGAATTTCCTAAAGAAGTCAGTTCATATTCTACCTTTAAAGGACGTTCGTCATAAGTAATTTTGGTTAAAATACCATGATTAACAAGTTCGCTTAACTGCGTATCGAGAAGTCTTCTGGATGCTTTTGATATTTTGCGCTGGAGTTCTCCGGGACGTTTTATACCCGAATGAATACACCAGATTAAAGCGATTTTCCACTTGCCCTGAATTACCTCCATAAACAAATGCAGTCCGCAGTCTAAATTTACCGGAATCTTCTTTTTGTACATAATTAATCGAATTGGGTATCAAAGGTAAAATATAAAAATGATAAATCTTATACGGCTGAATTTAGCCGTACTTGACTGATTTAAAAGCAGTCTGTAATTTTACAAAAAATAAAAAAATCATGAAATATAAATTATTCGGCACAGGAACGGGATTATATTCCAGCGAAATTATATTGGGCGCAGCGAGTTTTGGAACACGTAAAGGACACGGAACAAATCCCGAAGAAGTTCATAAAATATTAACGGCTTATGCAGATGCGGGCGGGAATTTTATAGATACTTCTGACCGATACCAACTTGGAGAATCGGAAGAACTGATTGGGAAATTTATAGAACATCAGCGCAGCAATTTTATCATCTGTACAAAATATACACAAAGTAATGAAGCTGCGCCTAAAATCAGCAATTTTGGAAATCATCGCAAGGCAATGAGACAAGCTGTAGAATCAAGTTTAAAACGCTTGAAAACAGATTATATCGATATCTATATGCCGCATTTTGATGATGGCGTTACTCCGCTTGACGAAATTATTAGAGGTTTAGAAGATTTGGTAAAAAGTGGAAAAGTGCTTTATACTGGTTTAACTAATTTTCCTGCATGGAAGGTTTCTGCAATAGCTGCTTCAACCAAACTGACTGCTGTACAAATCGAATATAATCTATTACAGCGTACTGCAGATCGTGAATTTATACCAATGGCAGAGCAATTTGGCTTAGGAACTATGATGTATTCACCTTTAGCAGGCGGAACATTAACGGGAAAATACAGAAAAGGAGAAACAGGGCGAATAACTCTTGCTTCTTCTGATTACCACGAAGATGAAAAATCAAAAGCAATACTGGATCAACTTTTTATTATTGCAGAAGAAATTGATTCGACACCCGGACAAGTGGCTTTTGCTTGGGTAAAATCTAAAAGCGCTTTTCCAATATTAGGTGCGCGTACCATTGAGCATTTTAATGATGGACTTAAAGCTTCTTCTATAGAATTAACAACCGAACATATTCAACAATTAGATAAACTGAGTGCTATTACTTTGGGATATCCGCATGATCTATTGGCAAGCGTAAGAAGTTAGAATTACTAATCTAAAAATTTGGCATAGAACTTATTCATTATAATTGAATTGTATAAATTTGTGAATGATTAAGATATATCTAAATAAAATATGAGTCAGTTTCTGGTAGCAGCGATTGGAGAAAATAAATGTACACTGGAATCTTATAATCGCAGGGATTTCTATAAAATTAGTCTGGTAACAACAGGCTGGCCTCCATGCCAATTGTATTACGGCAAACTTTCTCCTATAGAAGTAGACAAACCTGCGTTAGTACTGCTTAATCCGCTTGTGCCTCATTCATGGGTGGTGCCCGAACGTGAAATCGAAACAGAAGGATATTTTTGTGTATTTGATGACAAGTTTATTAATTCCAGCGCACAGCTCAACGGATTAGCCAGCCAATTATTTAATGAACAGTCATCGCCTGTTTATTTTCCGGATAACGAGGAACTAGAATTTTTATCTGTTTTATTTAAGCGTATTCGGGCAGACTCTGATATTCAGTATGATGACAAAGAGAATCTTTTTCGCAGTCATCTCAATTTAATATTTCATGAGGCTTTAAAAATGCGAAATACGAAGGACAGAACTGATAAAGGCACTTCGAGAATTGTAGCTTCATTTTTTGGTTTACTCCGAAAACAGTTTCCAGTTGATTTACCTCTACAGACAATTAAACTAAAAACTGCATCAGATTTCGCCAGCTGTCTTTCAGTACATGTTAACCATCTCAATACTGCGGTAAGAAAGGCTACCGGTAAATCGACAACGACACATATCAACGAACTTTTATTTGCTGAGGCTAAATCACTCCTGAGTTATACAAATTATAGTGTTGCCGAAATCACATTTGGTTTTGGTTTTGAATATCAAAGCTACTTTACAAGGTTTTTTAAAAAATATGCAGGAACTACTCCTTCTGATTTTAGAAAAAAGATTTGAAAAGTATAAATAATGCTTTGAAAAGTCTTTATCAAAATTCAAGTCGCCTCAATAGCTTTGTATCTATAAAAACTAAATTATGGAAACATCAATTAAATCTAAATTTCTTTTGGGAGGTGACCTGAATATTAACCGAATGGGATATGGAGCAATGCGTATAACCTCACCCGATTTATTTGGTATGCCGCAGGATCCGCAGAATTCTATTAAGGTACTGCAGCGCGCTGTAGAATTGGGAGTAAATTTTATCGATACTGCCGATCAATATGGCCCTTTTATTTCGGAAGAATTGATAACCGAGGCTTTGCACCCGTATCAACAAGACCTGATTATTGGAACTAAAGGCGGTTTGGTTCGTTTTGGTCCATGGGCAGATATTAATAACGACGCCAGCCCGCAGCACCTTCAGGATGCACTTGACGGAAGTCTGCGGAGGTTGAAACTGGAACGTATTGATTTATACCAATTGCATAGAATCGATCCTAAAGTTCCTGCTCCAATAAGTTTTGATTTTTTGGCTAAAGCTCAGGAACAAGGAAAAATCAGGCATATTGGTTTATCAGAAGTATCAGTTGATGAAATTAAAGAAGCTCAAAAGTATTTCAAAGTTGTTTCGGTACAAAATCGATACAGTGTATTAGAACGTCAGTGGGAACCTGTATTAGAATATTGTAAATCTCAGGGTATTGCTTTTATACCCTGGTTTCCTATTGGAGGCGGAATGACGCCTTTGACTGAACAACTGCAAAAAATCGCCGATCGTAAAAGTGTAACTATGCGTCAACTTGCATTGAGCTGGCTGCTTCATCACGCTGATAATATTCTTCTTATTCCTGGAACAGCCAATCTACATCATTTGGAAGAAAACATTAAGGCGAAAGAAATTTTACTTGATCAAAATGATATGCTGGAATTGAATGCTTTAACGGATCAACAAAGCATTTAATTTTCTTTGATAAATAAAGTTTATACAAAAGGATGAGTTTTTATTCATCCTTTTGTATAAACTATTTTATTCAGAATAAATACGAAAAAATCCAAAGTCTCCTGACAAACAGCTGTCACAATCCTAAATTATTTTTGTCTTATAATTTTAAAAAAAAGAAAAATGAATTTAGTGTCAATTCGCATTATTACTGCCCGCTTAGAAGAACTAGTAAAATTTTATGAGCACGTTACAGGCGTAACAGCAGTGCAATATACACCGGACTTTGCCGAACTTAAAACACCAACCACAACATTAGCAATTGGAAGTACCAAAACTTTAGCCTTTTTCGGTGGAGATGAAGTTGCAAAACCAGCTCAAAACAGCAGTGTGATTATAGAACTTAAATCAGAAGATGTAGAACAAGACTATATTAGATTAGAAAATTATCTTCAAAATAATATCGTTCAAAAGCCTACCACAATGCTGTGGGGAAATAAATCATTCTTATTTCGTGATCCAGATGGTAATCTTGTCAATTTATTTACGCCGGTCACAGCAGAAGCTATTGCAAAATTTAATGCTCAAAATTAACTCTAACTATCGAAGAAATTCAGGTGAATTATAAATAGTATTTCCTGAGTCAGATTTCAATTGAAATCTGACTCAGGATTATAATTGAGTATACGCATATGAATTATTTTGTAGTTTTATAAAAATTTTGGGTGAATTATGCCGACTAAAAAAGAAACTATAGAAATACATAAAGATGAGCTAAACGCTCCGGGTATCGATATTGCTTCCTTTGATAATCTTCAGGAATATTTGCACACTGCCCACAGAGACGATCATTATATGTTTGTTATCCTGCAAAATGGAAATTTTCTTTGGGAACTTGATTTTAAAGAAATAACCCAGATTGGTCCCGCTGTAGGTTTCGTCGCTCCCGGACAAGTACATCGCTATCTTGAAGCAAAGCAATGCAAAGGCTGGTTGGTATTTGTAGATAATGATTTAGTTCCGCTTCAATATCGTGACATTTTCATTACCTATTTAAATGCAAAACAATCTGCATCTGTAACAAATGATGAAACGGTTTTTAAAATACTTCCGTTATTGGCATCAATGCTTGAACAAACACAACAACCGTTGTTTGATTCTGTCGTAAGATCAATGATAGAAACTCTTGCTGGTTTGGTAGCTTCAAAAATTTTAGATTCACAAGATTCAGTGATTCGTCCGGAAGGACAAAAATATAATACTGTAGTAAAATTTAAACAGCTAATAGCTGAGCACAAAACAAAAGTAAAACAGGTTCAGAAGTATGCATCTCTTTTAAATATTTCACCACTTTACCTTAACGAAATTGCAAAACAAATCACGGGCTTTCCGGCAAGTTACTGGATCAATCAGGAAATTTTACTGGAAGCCAAACGTATGCTCTATTATACCACACTTGATGTTAAACAAATAGCTTACGAATTAGGCTATGAAGATTATCAATACTTTTCACGCTTCTTTAAAAAGAATACTGCGATGACTGCTCTTGAATTTAGAAATTCAAAACCATCAATTGTCCAATAACAGCCATTAATCGGCTATCGCCTGCGCTGCCCTTCCCGTCTACCTTTGCCGTTGTATAATTATAAAAAATCTACAATGGTACAAACCAACAATTTTACTAAAATGATCACACCAATAATTCTATCGGTGTTTGCTATTTACTTAACTATTGGCATGACTCTGGGAATTCTGCCCGGTTTTATAAAAACAAATTTAAACCTCAGCAATTTTATTGTGGGCTTAGTTATCGGACTGCAGTCATTGGCAACTTTGTTTACAAGGGCATATTCCGGAAAAATAACCGATACAAAAGGAGCCAAAAACAGCAATCATCTGGGAGTATTACTAATGATTATTTCAGGAGGCATTTATGTAACAGCTTCTTTATTTTCTAATAATGTTTTAGTCGCTATAATTTTATTGATAATTGCCCGAATCGTACATGGTACTTCTGAAAGTCTTGCTATAACCGGCGCTCTATCCTGGGGAATAGGTCTGGCAGGCATACAGCAATCTGGAAAAGTAATGACATGGAATGGAATTGCTATGTATGCAGGAATAGCAATTGGTGCTCCGGCGGCTTTATGGCTCAAAAGTACTTATGGCATAACGATCGTATTTATTTTAATCTGTTTGCTTTCTGCTGCAAGCTGGCTTTTTACCCTAAAACTGCCTTCTTTAACTGTCGACCCTTCTCTTGTTAGATCTCCGTTTTACAAAGTTGTGGGACTTATTTCGCAACAAGGACTGGCGTTAGCATTTTCTGCTATTGGGTTTGCTTGTATATCGTCGTTTATTGCGTTGTTGTTTTTAGATAAAAACTGGGGAAATCCGTCATTGGCTTTCATGGCATTTGGATTCTTTTATATAATAACAAGAGTTCTTTTTTCTTCATTTCCTGATAAATTTGGCGGTTATAAAGTGGCACTTATATCTTTGGTTATCGAAATTATAGGTCAGCTTTTAATTGGATTTGCGCCTTCAAAAATGATTGCTTTGGCAGGCTGCGGTATTACCGGAATAGGGTTCTCCTTAATATTTCCATCTTTGGGCGTATTAGCAATTAAAAAAGTAATTCCACAAATGCGCGGAACAGCTTTAGGAGCATACGCAGCATTTTTTGATCTTTCACTAGCATTGGCCGGACCCGCAGCGGGACTTATCGCAGGCTTCTATAACTATCAATCTGTTTATTTCTTTGGAGGAATCAGTTCGCTTCTTGCAATAGCAGCTTTATTTTATAAAAAACAATAAAACCTGTTTTATATTAAAGATTAAAACCTCATTTATTGAGGTTTTTTCTCTTATAAAAAACTTTCAATAATTTTTTAAGATTCCCGATTTTTCAACTTAAAGTTTTTAATATTATTTTAAGAAAATTTTAATGTTGCTATATGAATTTATAGTTCTATTTATATATTTGTAATCAGTCTAAATAAGAATAAATTACAAAATTTCATATGAAAACAACATTTAAAACACTTAAAAACAATGTTTTAACAAGAGTGTTTCTAGCGTTACTGACTATTTTTTTGTGTTCAGAAACTGCTTTTTCTCAGTCAACTTTGGGAACTATCTCAGGTAAAGCAATCCTGAAAGACGGAAATCCTTTACAAGGTGCTACGGTAAAAATTTCAGAATTAAATAAAACTACAACTACTGATTCTGATGGTACTTATTTACTAAAAAACATTCCTTTTGGAACGTATTTAGTTGAAATTAAACTAAACGGTTATGAGTCTACTCCTGCTTCAATTTTAGTAGATCAAAACAATTCAAATCCAACTCTTGATTTTGAACTTACTTATACTTCACAAAAATTAGAGGAAGTTATTGTAAGCTCTGGAGGAAACCGATTTGCAAGAAAAGAAAGTGAAGAAGTTTCTAAAATGAAACTTAAAAACATGGAAAATCCGCAGGTTTACAGCATTGTAAGTAAAGAACTTATGAAAGAGCAGGTAATCACGGATTATAATAGTGCTTTTAAAAATATTCCTGGTGCAGGTATTTCTGAGGTTAGAAATCAGGGAAGATCAACTAATATTTCGAGAGGATTTGCAACACCTCAATTAGTAAGAAACGGGGTTGGAAGTTTTACTTATAATTCAATTGATCCTTCTAACTTAGAGCGTATTGAAGTTATCAAAGGGCCATCGGCAACATTGTTTGGAAGTACAATTTCATCTTTTGGAGGTTTGTTTAACAGGGTAACAAAAAAACCTTTTGATTTCTTTAAAGGTGAAGTATCATATACTGCTGGTGATTGGGATTTAAATCGTTTTACAGCCGATATTAATACACCAATTAATGATGATAAAACAGCTCTTTTTAGAATTAATACAGCTTTGCATAGCGAAAGAAGTTTTCAGGATGCAGGTTTTAACAAAAGCTTTTTTATAGCGCCAAGTTTTTCTTATCAGGTAAACGAAAGAATGACTTTACTTATTGATGCTGAATTTAGCGCATCAAAAGGAGTTTCACCAACAAGATTAGCTCCTTTTACCGGAGCTGGTGCTACTGCACACAGCATTGAAGAAATGGGAATCCCTTATAAACTTTCATTTGCTAACAATACTGTAAATTACACCGCTCAGCAGTATAATATATTTGCACAGTTAAAATATCAAATTTCAGATGAATGGACATCACAAACGATTGTTTCGCGTACAAGATCATCTTCAGAAGGATATACTGTAGCTTTAACAGCTTTAAGTAATGAAACATTAAGACAAGCTGTTACAAATCAGGATTATCCTTATTACGGTACAGACATTCAGCAAAACTTTAATGGTGATTTCAAAATTGGAAGCTTACGTAACAGAGTTGTAGCTGGTTTAGATTTCTACAGCCTTCGTGCAACGCGTAATGATGCAACGGTAAATATGCCGGCTATCAATTTTAGAACACCGGGAGAAGCTTATAATAACTTTACCATTGATAAAATAAAGCCATTATTTGCGGGAGTTAATTATGTAAATTATGTATCTAATAACGAAAGAACATATAGTGCATATATATCTGATGTATTGAACATTACTGATCGATTAATTGTAATGGGAGGTGTTAGAGCTGACCGTTATTTTAATAAAGGAACGTATTATCCGGCTACTAACACTACTACAGGCGATTACAACCAAACTGCATTTTCTCCTAGATTTGGAGCTGTTTATCAAATTGTTAAAGAGAAAATCTCTGTATTCTCTAATTACATGAACGGATTTAATAATGTTGGAGGTTCAGATTTTAACGGAGATACTTTTAAACCAAACCATGCGAATCAGTTAGAGGGAGGATTTAAATTCGACTTTGATAAAATTAGTGCTACTTTGAGTTATTATAATATTGAAGTAACTAACATGACCCGTAATGATCCTGATCATGCTAATTTTCAAATTCAGGATGGTACGCAGTTAAGCAAAGGTTTTGAAGCTGAGCTTATTGCAAACCCTATTAAAGGTTTAAATATCGTTGCTGGTTATACGTATAATGACAGTAGATTATCAAAATCAAATCCTAGTACTAACGGATTAAGACCTACAACTGCAGGTTCGCCAACAACTGCGAATCTTTGGGCTAGTTACAGATTAACTCAAGGTGCAGCATCTGGTCTTGGATTTGGTGTTGGTGGAATTTACGGAAGCAAATATTTCCAGACTAATACAGCTACTTTTAAATTCCAAATTCCTGAATATACTGTTTTAGATGCTTCTGTTTTCTATGACAGACCAAAATACAGATTAGGTTTAAAAGTGGATAACTTAACAAACGAGAAATACTGGTCATACCGTTTAGCTGCTCAAAATCCAACGAGAGTTACGGGAAATATTACCTTTAAATTCTAAGATTTTCAGTTCGTTATTTCGACTGATATTATTTACATTTGGGCTTTTATAATAAGTTATGACCAAAGGTTTTAAAAATACAATAAGACAAATACATTTGTGGCTCGGTTTAGCATCGGGCCTCATTGTTTTTATAGTGAGCATCACCGGATTTCTTTATGTTTTTGAAGAAGAAATCCGTGATTTTTCAAACAAAGAATATCTGCATGTTCCTGTTCAGCAAAAATCATTTATAGGATTAAAAACTATAATTGAAAATTATAAAAAATTGGAACCTAAACAGAAAATTACAGCTTTAAAAGTAAACAGAGAAGAACCTAATGCTGCAATTGAAATTTCAACCAAAAAGAAAAAGACCTATTATTTCAATCCTTATGACGGAAGCTTAATCAACAAGCAAAGCTCTGACTGGTTAAATATTGTTCTTGAAATACACCGTACTTTATTGCTGGGAGAATTTGGCGAATTCATACAAGGCTGGTCAGTAGTAATTTTTATCATAATGTTGATTACAGGACTAATATTATGGTTTCCAAATCAAAAACGATTAATAAAACAATCGCTAAAAATAAAGTGGAGCGGCTCTTTTAAAAGAGTTAATTACGATCTGCATCAGGTTTTAGGATTTTACGCTTCTATTATTTTGCTTTTAATCGCTTTTTCAGGAACGTATTTTAAATACGATACGGTTAAAAAATCGGTTAGTATAGTAACCGGAAGTAAACTTAGAAAAGGTGATGAAGTCGTGTCTAAAGAAAAAATTGATTCAACCACAATTCCGTTTCGTTACAATAACATTTACGAAAGTGCCAACTCCAAATATCCGGGAGCAACTTCTGTTTCATTTTCGATTAGAAAAACAGGAGAATTGAGAGTAAGAATGACGTATCCGAATGATTGGGCAAGAAACCAAAATACACTTTTCTTTGACGGAAAAACAGGTCAAATGCTTCGTACTAAACTTTACAAAGACAACAATGCTGCAGATGTATATGAAGCCAGTAATCATGATTTGCATACAGGAGTTTTCTTTGGTCTTACAGGGAAAATAATCTGGAGTTTGGTAAGTTTGATTGGAGCTTCTCTTCCTATAACCGGATTTATTATTTGGTGGAAAAAAGGAAAGAAATCAAAAACAAAAAAGGTTAAAGCTTAAAAGCTTTCAGCCAATAGAAATAAAAAAAGCCTTTAAACAGAAACGTTTAAAGGCTTTTTGCTTTTAATCTTCAACTATTTATTTTATAAACTGAATAATAAATCCTCCTTTTGGAGCTAAATTATACTGCCATTTTGAAGTTATAGGATAATTTGAAATCTTAAATTCCATTAACGGATCTGTTCCTTCAGAAATAATTCTGAATTTTGAAAAGCCCTTACCGTATTTCGACAAATCAATTGAAATTGGTGATACTGCATTAGTACCATTTATTCCAATAATATAAGACAGATTATCTTTTTTGCGAGACAAAACAACTGTTTTTCCTGGCTCTGCAATTATAGCTTCGGTTTTATCCCAAGTCGCCGGCATCTCTTTTAATAAATCCTTAAGTTCATTAGGAAGTGAATTAAAAACCTCTTCTGAATCGGCAAAATGAATAATTCCTGATGTATAAATCATGGCCATAGCCAATTCATGCACTGCTGTATTTAAACGCGTATATTTTCTAAATGTTAAAGCAAACGGAGTATAATCTGCAGGTCCTGCAACGTTTCTTGTAAAAGGCAATACTGTATTTTGCTGCGCTGCCATTTCAGGAAATCTTGGCTCATAAAAATAACTTTCCGTTCCTAAAATAGCTTCTGCCGTTACAAAGTTGGGCCATGTTCTATGCCATCCTCTTGGAACTGTTGTTCCATGCAGGTTTACAAGCAAATGTTCTTTGGCAGCATCTTCAAAAACCGATTGAAGCGTACTCATAACTTCTTGTCTGTCTGAGCACCAAAAATCTATTTTAACGCCTTTTACTCCCATATCAGCGAGTTCCTTAAATCTTTTTTTCCTTTTTTCAGGATTAAAATATTCTGCCGAATATCCCCAAACTAATGGCTGAACTCCTTTAGACAAAGCATGATCAATAATTTTTCCTTCTTTATTCGCTTTTTCCCAACCCGCATCAAAAAGCGTATATCTAAAACCAAATGAAGCCGAAACATCAGTAAACTTTTTATACATTTCTGGTGTAAAATCATCAGGATGCGACCACCATGACCAGGCTGCTTTTCCCGGCACAATCCATGAAGTATCTTCAATTTTAGAAGCCGGAGCCAAATCCGTAATCAAAGTTGACAATAAAATATCTCCCGCTTTATCGCCAATCAAAATAACTCTCCAAGGCATTGTCCACGGTAAACTTGATTCAGGATAAGCGTTTGTGTCCGGCAAAGGCAAAGTGAATTTTTCATCTTTTTCTGCAAAAGCAATTTTATACATTCCGCCATTAGAATCCGGCTGTAAATGACAACCCGGAAATGTACCTTCGGCTCCAGATTCTGAAATTAGAACCCAATTTTTAGTATCGTTTACATTAAAAAGCGCCGGCATACACCATCCAACCGAAACATTTCGTGCGCCGCTTATTGGATCTCCAGATTTTACATTCACATAAAAATCCTCATAACCCGGAGTATAATCTCCAGCCTTGTTGTACGGTTGAAGCCAGCCTTTTGCATTTTGATCAATATGAAATCCTGTAATTTCATTTTTAACCACTCTGGTTTTTTCTTCCTTCTCGGTAAACTTATATCTAAAAGCAACCCCTTCTTCTCCAGCAATTAAATCAATTGTGATTAAAGCTCCCTGCTTGTTTTTAAACGTTATGCTTTTAGTTTTAAAAACATGATCAGCAACTTTATTATTGGCGACTTTAAGTTCGTATTTTTCACGTTTTTCTTCGATAGGCGAAACTTTCTCAACCGACAAACCAGAAGTAAAATCATTATTTTCAAGATTCAAACCCAGCGGAGAATCTAAAATTATCGTTTTATCTCTGCGGGTAACTTTATACGACAACTTTCCATCTTCGGTTAAAGACAAAGTAATTTTATTTAAATTATCCTTAGACTTCAGGTAAAGGTCTTTGTTTTGAGCTTTACCGCTTGTCAGTACAAAAAATACTGCTGGTATCAGTAAGCTCAAAGTTCGATGAATAAACATTTTTCTCATTATATAATTTTTAAAGGTGATAGTTCAATTTTGTTATTAATAGTTGCGGTTATTTTAACACATAGATTGTAAAGTTTATTTTGCCACGAATTCCACTAATTAGCACGAATTAATTAGTGAAAATTTGTGCAATTCGTGGCAAAAAAAATCCTTTTTATCCCTATAATCTGTGGCATAAATATTTTTAATTTTCAAGAGTCATAACATCAAAAGCATAAGTAATCATTTCATTATAAATCTGCTCTGCTTTGAATATTGTATTTGGAAAATGTGCATGATTGGGACTATCCGGATAATACTGGCATTCTAAACAAAGACCGTCAAAAGGTTCATAAAACTTAGAATGTTCCCCAATTTCGACGCTGTTTAAATAATCTCCCGTATACAATTGCAAGCCAGGATAAGACGTAAATACACGCATTATTCTTCCTGATATTTCTTCGAATAATTCACAAACCGAATCTTCATCAACATTATTTCTATTAAAAATATAATACGTATTCAGTCCGCCATCTTTCATAACATCACCTAATTTGTAATGATAAAAAGAGCAGTTTTCTGCAGGTATAATTCTTCCTGTCGGAATATAATCTTCTGTACTTTCTACTATTTTGTCGGCTTGGATGTTGAGATAATGATGCTGTATTTTTTCGGCACAAGCCGATAAATTAAAATAAGAATGATTCGTAAAATTTATTGGAGTTGGTTCATCGGCTACAGCCAAAAATTCAATTTTCAGTTCGTTTTTATCCGTCCATTTATAAATGACTTTGGTCGTTAAATTTCCGGGAAAACCGCCGTCTCCATCTTCATTTTCCAGAGTAAAAATTACAGCATCTTCTTTTATACTAAAATCAAAAACCTTGCTGTTAAATCCGGCTGAACCACTGTGGTTATTGTTCTTGCCATCATTTTTATCTAAATAATAAGTTTTATCATCAATAGAAAATTCGGCATTATTGATTCGGTTGGCAAAACGACCAACAGTTGCGCCTATATAAGATTTATCTTTTATGTATCCTTCTAAAGTTGGAAATCCTAAAACTACATTTTCTTTATTTCCGTTCTTATCCGGCACTACTATGGATTTTACTACGGCTCCATAATTAAGCAGTTCAACATAATTTCCGTGAACATTTGTAAGTGTAAATTTAAAAATTTCTTTCTCAGCATACCAGCCAAAAGGCTCATATACAATTGTATCTAAAGGATTCATATTGTTTTAAAAAAGGATTAAAAACACCAAGGTTATAATAGTGTTTCAAATGTACTTTTGATTATTCGTCTCAAAATGGACATTTTTTTTAAAAGCATGGATTAAATTACGATATTTGGAAAAGACAATCCAGAAAATGAAAAATTCATCTCAAAAAGAAAAAACAAAAGTTAAAGAAGGTTTCTTAGGACAGCGCATGATTGTGATTCCTAAAAACATACTTTCAAACATCAAAAAAAATCCTCTTATTGCGAGTTTGTATTTTACAGATATTGGAGTTTTCCCAAACGCGAGCCATCATTCCATGAAACGAAAACACGGAAGCAAGCAATACATTTTGATTTATTGTTATAAAGGAGAAGGCATTATCAGCAAAGAGCATAAAACTATAACGCTCAAAGCGAACACTTTTTATATTATACCGCCAGAAGTTGCGCACGATTATTATGCTTTAAAACAAAACCCGTGGAGTATTTTCTGGATTCATTTTACTGGACCACAAGCGCCTCATTTTTACGACAAATTCATAACGGAGTTTCCAGATTCAGCACCGCAGCTTTCACTTGAAGAAAGACGCATTGAACTTTTTGAAAACATACTCGACGTTATGGAAGACGGTTACAGCGCGAGTAATCTCGAATTTGCTAATCTTTCACTATGGCAATTGCTGAATGCTTTTTTATATGAGAAATTTTTCATTCAAAAGAACCGAAAATTTTCAGAGGATAATACTATTGAATCCGCAATTGACTACATGAAAAAACATCTGGATCTTTCTCTAAAAATCAATGATGTTGCTGCTTATTTTAATTATTCCTCATCCCATTTTTTTACCTTATTCAAGAAGCAGACCGGCTATTCTCCCATACATTATTTCAACTATTTAAAAATGCAGAAAGCCTGTCAGTATCTTAGTTTCACTACGATGAGCATAAAGGAAATTAGTTTTAATTTAGGGTTTAATGATCCGCTGTATTTCTCCCGTTTGTTTAAAAAAATAATGAGTACTTCGCCTATACAATATCGCACAGAATACAAACAGTAACGCAATGGTTTTCGTATTTTAATACACCGCATCAAAAAATCAGATTATAATCCATCTATTCAAAAAAAATATCCATAAATCAAAGGTTTCTATTCCGCTAATTTTACAAAAGCTATTAAACCCTTTTTATGAAAAATTATAATTATACCTTTTTACTATCGATTAGCCTTGTTGCAGCATTGGGTGGTTTACTCTTTGGCTACGACTGGGTTGTAATAGGTGGTGCAAAACCATTTTACGAAATTTATTTTGGCATTTCAGATTCTCCGGCGCTTCAGGGCTGGGCAATGAGTAGTGCCCTTGTTGGCTGTGTGGCAGGTGCAGCAGTTGCCGGAAAACTGGCAGATACGTACGGAAGACGTCCTATGTTAATTGTTGCCGCCGTATTATTCTCCTTATGCGCCATTGGCACGGGAGCTTCAGAAACTTTTACCATATTTATTATCTGGCGAATTATTGGAGGAATCGGAATTGGGATTGCTTCTACAATATCACCTTTATATATCGCAGAAATTGCGCCTCAGGAAACCCGCGGACTTTTTGTTTCGATTAACCAACTTACTGTAGTTATAGGAATTCTGGCAGCACAAATAACCAATATGCTGATTACAGAAGTGATTCCCGCAGGTTATACGCACGCTCAAATTCTGGCTTCATGGAACGGACAAACGGGCTGGAGATGGATGTTTTGGGCAGGATTTTTTCCGGCAGTTTTATTCTTTCTTTTAATGTTTTTAATTCCCGAAAGCCCTAGATATCTGGCTAAAAAAGGGAAAAACGAGACGGCAGAAGCAACACTTACCAAAATTGGCGGATTAGCTTACGGAAAAGAAGCTATCACAAAAATCAAAGAAACGTTTACAGACGAAACGGAGAAAACAGATTTCAAAATGTTACTCGACAAAAAAGCTTTGCCAATATTAATAATTGGTATTGTTTTGGCGGCTTTTCAGCAATGGTGCGGCATTAATATCATTTTTAATTACGCTCAGGAAATCTTTGTTTCAGCTGGTTACAGCATCAACGATTTATTTATGAATATCGTGATTACCGGAAGCATCAACTTAGTTTTCACTTTGGTTGCTATGGGAACTGTAGACAAATGGGGACGTAAAAAATTAATGCTTTTTGGATCTGCTGCATTGGCGATAATTTATGCTTTATTAGGCTATTTTTATTATACTAATGTTACCGGTTTCCCTTTATTATTACTCGTATTATTAGCCATTGCCATTTACGCAATGTCACTTGCACCTATTACCTGGGTTATTTTATCTGAAATTTTCCCAAACCGAATCAGAGGTGTTGCGATGTCTATTGCCACATTTGCACTCTGGATTGCTTCTGCTCTATTGGTACAAACATTTCCAATTTTTAACGAATACCTGGGCACATCAGGAACTTTCTGGGTGTACGGTATTATCTGTGCCTTAGGATTTGTATTTGTTTTCAGAAAACTTCCTGAAACAAAAAACAAAAGTCTTGAAGAGATTGAGGAACTAATGGTTTCTGATCGTCAATCGAAGAATATTCAATAATCTAAATTTCATTACATCATGCAAAAAGTAAATGTTTGGAAGGAAAAAATAATCCTGCCAACTTATGAGGTGGGCAAACCTGAAAAAAATCCTGTATTTATTGAGAAAAGAGTATACCAGGGAAGTAACGGATCTGTATACCCGTATCCGGTTATTGAAAAAATAGCAGACGAAAAAACGAACAAAGAATATCAGGCGGTTTATCTTGAAAATGAATTTATTAAAATAATGATTTTGCCTGAACTTGGCGGACGAGTTCATATGGCGTATGACAAAACTAAAAATCGTCATTTTGTTTATTATAATCAGGTTGTAAAACCGGCATTAGTTGGACTTACAGGCCCGTGGATTTCTGGCGGAATCGAGTTTAACTGGCCGCAGCATCACAGACCAACGACTTTTGATCCTGTTGATTTTACGATAGAAGAACACGAAGACGGAAGCGCAACAGTTTGGTGCAGCGAAGTAGAACGTATGTTTAGAACCAAAGGAATGGCAGGTTTTAGATTATATCCTGATAAAGCATATTTAGAAATCAAAGCGCAATTATACAACAGAACATCGTTTCCACAGACATTTTTATGGTGGGCAAATCCGGCAGTTAAAGTAAATGATGATTATCAATCGGTTTTTCCACCAGATGTAAATGCTGTTTTTGATCATGGAAAACGTGATGTTTCTTCTTTCCCAATTGCAAAAGGGACGTATTATAAAGTCGATTATTCGCCGGGAACTGATATTTCTCGTTATAAAAATATTCCAGTTCCAACTTCTTATATGGCGATTGCTTCGAAATATAATTTTGTGGGCGGATATGAAAATGATTCAAAAGGCGGATTACTTCACGTTGCGAATCATCATGTTTCTCCCGGAAAAAAACAATGGACTTGGGGACACGGCGATTTCGGTCGCGCATGGGATCGTAACCTTACGGATGAAGATGGGCCTTATATTGAATTAATGTGCGGAGTTTATACGGATAATCAACCGGATTTTACGTGGATTATGCCGGGAGAACAAAAGGATTTTACACAATATTTTATGCCGTATCGTGATTTAGGGATTGTAAAAAATGCGACCAAAAATGCGATGGTTAATTTAGAAAGTATTGATGATAAATTAGTCATTAAAGCTTATACAACTGGCGTTTATCCTAAAACTACTGTTACTTTAAAAAATAATGATGTTGTTATATTCCAAAAACAATATGATGCTTCACCATACAATTCGTTTGAAGAAACAATTGATTTTAATTTTGGTTTAGAAGGTTTATCAATTGCCGTAACCGATGCAGATGATAAAGTTTTAGTAGACTGGAATTACGAAGGCCAAAACGAAGATGAAATTCCCGAAGCTGCAAAACCGGCTCTTGCTCCGGAAGATATTGTAAATAACGAACAATTGTTTCTAACGGCTCAGCATTTAGAACAATACAGACACGCTACTTACAGTCCGATTCCATATTATGAAGAAGCTATAAAACGTGATTCTGGAGATATTCGTTCTAACAATGCAATGGGATTGTGGTTAATGCGCCGAGCAAAATTTGCAGAAGCGGAACCTTATTTTAGGGCAGCAATAAAAACATTGACACAGCGAAATCCAAATCCGTATGAAGGTGAAGCTTATTTTAATTTAGGATTATGTCTTAAATATCAAAATAAAAACGAAGATGCTTACAGTGCTTTTTACAAATCAACATGGAATGCGGCCTGGCAAAATCAGGGTTGTTTTTATGTTGCACAGCTTGACGCTCTAAAAGGTGATTATGATTTGGCATTAACGCATATTAAAAAAGCAATTTCTAAAAATACCGAAGACCATAAAGCACTGCATTTGCAAGTAGCACTTCTTCGAAAATTAAATCAAAAAGAAAAAGCGCTTGCACTTACAAACAACTATTTGCAAGACGACTGTTTTAATTTTGGATTACTTTATGAGAAATATCTTTTAAGTAATGATAAAAAAGACCTCAGCTATTTTAATTCTCTTATCCGAAACAACATTCATACGTATATCGAATATGCTTTAGATTATAATGCTGCCGGTTTTTATGAAGAAGCTGCCGGATTATTAAATGAAGGTTTGAAAGATGAAAATACATACCCAATGGCGTGGTATTTTGCAGGTTCTTTTTATGAAAAATTAAATGATTTCGGTCAAGCCGAAAAATGTTTCAAAATGGCTTCTGAGGCAAAACCGGATTATTGTTTCCCAAATCAGGTTGAAGCTGCGTTGGTGCTTCAAAATGTAATTGAGAAGCAAAACAATGATGCTAAAGCGTTATATTATTTAGGTAACTTTTGGTACGCTTCGAAGTTTTATGATGATGCTATTTCCTGCTGGGAACAATCTGTCGCTATAGACAATAGTTTCCCTACGGTGCATCGTAATTTATCATTGGCGTATTACAACAAATTGGGCGATGAACAAAAAGCACTTTCGAGTTTAGAAAAAGCTTTTTCATTAGATTTAGAAGATTCAAGAATCCTGATGGAATTAGATCAGTTGTACAAACGTTTGAACAGAGATTTGGTTTTCAGATTGGCTTTCTTAGAAAAACATTTAGAATTAGTAATTCAGCGTGATGATGTTTATTTAGAAAGAGCCGCTATTTACAATCTTTTAGGAAAACATGATAAAGCGTTAACCTTATTACAAAACCGAATTTTCCACCCGTGGGAAGGCGGCGAAGGAAAAGTGAGCGGACAATATCTTATTTCTTTAACTGAAATTGCAAAACAGCAAATCTCACAAGGAAATTACGATAAAGCCATAGAACTTTTGGAACAAGCTCAAATTTATCCTGATAATTTAGGTGAAGGAAAACTTCCGGGTGCACAGGAAAATGATATTCATTACTGGCTTGGCGTTGCTTACGAAAAGAAAAACGATTTGAAAGAAGCTCAAAACTGGTGGCAAAAAGCAACTCAGGGATTAGACGAACCAACGGCCGCTATTTTCTATAACGATCAACAGCCGGACAAAATTTTCTATCAAGGTTTAGCTTTCTTAAAATTAAATAATACTGCCGAAGCAGGAAAACGTTTTGAAAAATTAGTCGCTTACGCTCAAAAACATGTAAACGATGCTATTACGATCGATTATTTTGCAGTATCGCTTCCAGATCTTATGATTTGGGAAGATGATTTAGATAAACGAAATAAAATTCACTGTCTATATATACAGGGATTAGGGCTTCTGGGTCTTGATAAAAAAGCAGAAGCAGAACAGACTTTTGAAACAGTTCTTGCAGAAGAAAAAAGCCATTCAGGCGTTACGATACATTTATCCTTATTGAAAAATGAGGAATCAGTTTTTGTTTAAGTTAGTATTGGTAATTTAAGTTTAGCCCCGACAGATTTTTAAAAATCAGTCGGGGCTTGTGGTTTTATTTTTAAAACGAAAATGGAATCTCCTCAATTTTGTCATTCCGAGGAACGAGGAATCTTCGTTGCAAAATCGATAAAGATTGATACTTAGGAATGGAATTTCTTTGTAGAGTTACTTGTGAAGATTCCTCGTTCCTCGGAATGACAAGAATGCGTATAAACACATTCCGGCTAGTTTCTAAAAATGAAGTTTAAATTAAAATCTGCTAAAACCCGTTCAACCCACATAATCCGTGGGCAAGAATCTAATTATCCGGCCTATCCTCTAATTTAACTCCCCATTTTTTATTAGGCTTTGGTCCCATACTAAATTCTAAAACCCCGCCATTATCAATATCCGATTGATGAATAAAAGTCTTAGTATACGTTTTACCATTTAGCTTTGCGCTTTGGATATAAATATTTTTATCTGAAACATTCTTTGCCACAACTTTAAAAGTCTTCTCATCTTTCAACTGAATTGAAGCTTCTTTTAATAATGGAGAACCAATAACATATGTACCGCTGGCAGGATTAACAGGATAAAATCCCATCGCACTAAAAATATACCAAGCCGAAAGTTCTCCGCAATCATCATTTCCCGAATAACCGGATGAAGTTGTGTTGTACATTTTCTTCAAAATCTCAGCTGTGTATTGCTGCGTTTTCCACGGCTGACCTGCATAATTATATAAATAAGCGATATGGTGACTTGGCTCATTTCCATGTGCATATTGACCAATAAAACCAGAAGCATTATCATTTACTTCTTCCGGTTTATCTTCCAAAGTGAAAAAAGTATCTAGCTTTTTGGTAAAAGCATTATCTCCTCCAACCAAATTTACAAGTCCTTTTACATCTTGCGGAACATACCAAAAGTATTGCCAGCCATTTCCTTCCGTAAAAGGATATCCACCATTTGCACCATACTTTAACGGATCAAAAGGTTCTATCCAATTGCCTTTATCATCTTTGGCTCTAAAGAAACCAATTTGTTTATCATATAGATTTCTGTAGAATTGAGAACGTTTTGTAAAATGATTACAATCATCTGTTTTTCCGAGTTTCTTTGCCAATTCTGCCACGCACCAATCATCATACGCCATTTCTAAAGTCAGGGAAACCGATTGTGATTTTAAATTTTCGGGAATGTATCCGTACTTTTCCCAAATGTCAAATGGTGATCCGGGATGTTCACGAACTGCTGAATTTTTTACAGCTTCAAATGCTAAGTCTGCATTAATGCCGGATAAATTTTTAAGCACGGCATCAACCACAACTGGAATAGCGTGATTGCCTATCATACAATAATTTTCCTGGCCCCATAACTGCCAGATTGGTAAATAGCCAAAGACTTTATAATACTCCAGCATACTGTTTACAAAATCAGCAGAACGTTCCGGCTGCAAAATGGTATATAATGGATGTGCTCCGCGGTACGTATCCCACAAAGAAAACGTTGAATAATAAGGTTTAGAAGAATTTCTAACCGTAAAATCTGCCGATGGATAATCGCCGTTTACATCTGATAAAGTATTCGGCTGAATAAAAGTATGATACAAAGCGGTGTAGAAAATCTGTTTTTGTTCGTCTGAACCGTCAATTTTTATTTTGCCGAGTTCCTTTTCCCAAACAGCATCTGCATTGTTTACGGTTCCGTTAAAATCCCAAGTAGGAATTTCAGCTTGCACATTCAAACGGGCATTTTCTATGCTTGTCGCAGAGATTCCAACTTTCACCAAAACTTCCTGTTGTTTCGAAATATCAAAATCTAAGATTGCTTTGATTGCATTTCCATTAACGATTTTCGCATTCTCATAAACATTACTCCCGTCTTTTATATGATTATGAATTATGGGCTGTGAAAATTCCGCATGAAAATATACTTTTCGCATTGGTGCCCAGCCTGTAATAATGCGATATCCCTCGATAGTATGATCATTTGGAAACGACAATTGCGAAGCAATAATACGTGTATTCCAATCTGATTTTTTCATCGAATGATCTAAATCGATGATAATATGGGCTTCTTTATTTTTCGGAAAACTGTATTTATGAAAGCCCGTGTGTGTTGTCGCCGTCAATTCTGCCTTTATTTGATAATCCAAAAGTTCTATGCTATAATAACCTGGTTTTGCCGATTCTTTATCATGCGTAAATTTAGATTGATAGGCATTTTGTCCTTCTGTTTCTTTAACTATTGCACCGCTAAAAGGCATTAACATAATGTCGAATAATTCTGCAACACCAGTTCCGCTTAAATGCGTGTGGCTGAAACCTGCAATGGTATTATCGTTATAATTATAACCGCAGGCAACGCTCCAATCAGGTGTATTTCGGGTATCGGGACTAAGCTGTACCATACCAAACGGTACTGTCGCTCCGGGATAATTATTCCCCGAAAGTGGCGATCCGTGTGCCGCTCCCGTTCCAATAAACGGATTTACATGTGAGGTTATTTTTTCTGTTGTCTGCGCTGTTAGAAGTATAGAACTTAGAAATGCACCGCAGATTATTATTTTATTGTAATTCATTTTTTTTTAAGATAAAAATTAATGACATGATTTCATTCTTCTTTTTAATTGCCTCCAGCTTTAGCTGGAGGTTAGAAGAATTAATTTTAAAAAGGCTTTAGCCAAAACATTATGATTTTGGCTAAAGCCCTTTGTTAATAGACTTTTTTTAAACCTCCAGCTAAAGCTGGAGGCAATTAATTTTTTATTGATATTGTTAAGTCCTGCAAGGTTTTCAAAACCTTGTAGGTTTAATTTTTTATTTCACTTTACAATTTAATACCTACAAGGTTTTAGAAACCTTGCAGGAATATAAAAACTACAATTTCGAAGATGTAATCTCTTTCAATTCTCCATTTACTTTCACTTTTACTTTTATGGGTATAGGAGATAATATTTCATATTTGGTGACTTTTCCTTTTTCCCATTTCATATTTATGGTAAAATTACCTTCGGCTTTAAGTCCTTTTACTTCACCTTCCTTTAACCAAACATCTGGCATAGCAGGCAATAAATCTATAAATCCGGCGTGGCTTTGAATCAGCATTTCACCAATTCCTGCTGTAGCTCCAAAATTGCCGTCAATTTGAAATGGCGGACCTGCCGAAAGTAAATTTGGATAAACTCCTCCTCCTGCTCCATAATTAATATTCGTAGCAAGCGTTGGTCTCAAAATTGTTTTTAATAATTTATAAGCTCTGTTTCCTTCTTTCAAACGAGACCAAAACAACATTTTATACGCAATTGACCAGCTTGGCCCATCATCTCCTCTAACTTCAAGAGTTTTTTTAGCTGCTTCGGCAAGTTCTGGTGTACTTTCTGGAGTTATTAAAGAGGCAGGATATAATCCGTATAAATGAGAAATGTGGCGATGTTGTGCGTCTGGTTCTTTATACGGTTTTAGCCATTCCTGAATTCTTCCGTCGGGACTAATAACTCCCGGCGGCGGCAATAATTTTAATCTTTTTTCAAGATCAGAACTTAAATCTTTATCGATTCCCAATTTTTGAGAAGCTGTGATTACATCATTAAATAATTCACGAACAATTTGATTATCAATTGTTGGTCCCATACAAACATGCGCATCCTGACCATTTGGCAAGAAAAATGAATTTTCTGGAGAAACTGATGGTGAAGTTACCAGCCAGCCTGTTACCGGATCTTTTACGAGCATGCTGTTATAAAACTGAGCTGCTCCTTTTATAATGGGATAAATTTCTGCTAAATAAGTCTTATCGTTTGTATACAAATAATGGTTCCATAAATTGTTGCACAACCAGCCTGAACCTGCTTTTGCAATTCCCCATGAAGCACTTTCGCCTGGTTCTGTAAATCCCCAGACATTGGTAATTACGTGCGCTACCCAGCCATCTGCATTGTAGTAGGCTTTTGCTGTTTTTTCTCCGTAAGGAACCATTCCTTTGACCAAATCTTTTAATGGAAGATTTAATTCTGAAAGATTCCCCGTTTCCAGTGCCCAATGATTCATCTGCACATTTACATCAAGATGATAATCTCCGTTCCATGGCGTCTGCACCTGATGCGCCCACAATCCTTGTAAATTTGGCGGAAGCAATCCAACTCTTGTACTGCTGATACTTAAATATCGTCCGTATTGGTAAAACAAAACCGGAAGTTCGGTATCTGAATCTGGTTCTTTTAAAAAAGCATCTAAACGTTCATTTGTAGGCAATATTTTTTTGTCTGATTTTCCAAAGTTTAAAGCCACACGATTGAATAATTTCTGATAATTCTGAATGTGGGTTTTCTTCTGATCCTGATATTTCTTTTGAATTGCTGCATCTAAAATTTTATCTACAGAAGTTTCAAAACTTTTATCTTTAAAATCTGTTCCTGCGGATATATAAAGTACAACTTCGGTTGCATTTTTTATTTCAATTGAATTATTAGTATATAAAGCGCTTCCGTCAGTTGTTTTAGCTTTTACTTTGGCTTTATATTTCATTCCTTTTCCGTCAATTCCATTATTCAGCTGTCCTGTCATAACAAGAGAATTGTCATTTTCATTTAGCGTTTTAAAATGTTCTGGTCGGTCTAACTGTACGGTAAAATTCAGCTTTCCTTTTTTACTGGAAGTAAGTTTTACAAAAAGGGCATCATCGCCAAAACCTGCAAAATATTCACGTTTATAAGTAACTTCGTCAATATTAAATTGTGTGGCTGAGGTTGCAGTTTGTATATTTAAGTTTCGGCTGTAGTTAGTGGCTTGTGATTTGGTTTTGTAATCAAATTTCAGGGTCATATTTCCTAAAACCTGATAACATCCAAATTGTACATTTGCGCCGTCTCCACTTCCTGATCCTGGTCCCGTGCAGACAAAATTCTCATTGATCAGTTTCTCGGCTTCAGTATTTTTATCTGCTAAAAGCAATTCTCTTATTTGAGGCAGAAATGAAAATGCTTTGTAATTATTGGCATCTTGTGGTGATCCGCTCCAAAGGGTGATATCATTTAAAACCAATTTTTCGGTTGTAACGCCGCCGTCGGGCATAATTCCTAAACGTCCGTTTCCTAAGGGTAATGTTTCTTCCCATTGAGATGCCGGTTTTTTATACCATAATTCTAATGGATTATTTTGTGAATAACCTAAAATGGGTATTAGTATAAATAGTAATGCTTTGTATTTCTTGATATTCATATTGTATTGTTTTTTGCCACAGATTAAAAGGATTAGAATGATTTTTTTAGTCTGTGGGAACTTGTATATTTTTTCTCCGTTTCGATTAAACCTGACAGGTTTTAAAAACCTGTCAGGTTTGACGTTGACGATATGATTTCCTTATTTATTATACGGAGTCGCTTTTACAACTGGTTTTTCTCCATTTTTTAAAGCTGATTCATCAAATTCTATTGTAACTTCTTTGCTTTCTCCTTTTAGCAAAGTAAAGTAGCTATCGCTTACAATTGCGGGTAATATTTGAGTTCCCGATTTGTCATTTACTGCTTGTATCTGGATTCCGAATGCAATTCCTGAAGGGCTTGAAATCTTCGATTTAATAACATACTTCCCGTTTTGTTTTACCACTTTACTGGAAACATTTACGTTTGCTTTTGGCAATTTATTCAAATCTGTGAAATCTTTCATATTAGAACCTCTCCAATAAAAATTCTCACTCATTACTTTATTCTGAGCATCTTTTAGTTTTAATCGGATGAAATGTACCGGACTCAAACTCGAAGTATCGGCATTAGTTTCTGCTCCAAAAACTTTGAAATCATACAAGGAATATCCCCAGCCTGAACCTCTTTTTATTCCCAACATTCGAACATAACGGCCTTTTGTTTCATCAAACGAAATATTCTGAAGTCCTTGTTTTCCATCTTTAATCGTACTTACATATGTCCAGTTTTTGGCATCTGTACTTATTTGAATTTTATATTCTTTTCCGAATGCATTTTCCCAGTTTAAAACTACGCGATTGATGATATATTCGTTTTCAAGATCGATGTAAATCCATTCATCATCTGTTGATTTACTTGCCCAGCGGGTATTTGAATCACCGTCTGTAATATCTTTTGTGTTTCCTCCATCTGTCGATGATGCGGTAACATTTTTTTGAAAAGCTAAATCCTTCTGATTAGAGTAAAACGGAATTACAAAACTTTCTGTCGCTGTATTTGAATAAGAATCTACAATGGTATTTTGGCTGAACTTCGCTACCGATTTTCCATCTAAATTATAAATCGTTGCTTCGGCAGTCAAATTCTTAAAATCAGTTCCGGTGGTATTGATTACTTTAACTGAATTATTTACTGGACTCCATTGAATATGCATAGGTTCACATGCCGATTTTACGCCCCAATAAGCTCCTGTTAAATCATAATAATAATCGTAAGTCTGCCAAACCATACTTGGATAAGAGGACTGACTCATCCAAATCATTATCCCCGAAGCGTCTTCCCACATATGATCTAACCAGCCTTCGTACATGGCTTTGTTGGTTTCGATATTTAATAATTGGGCTTTTCTGGTATATTCTTCGAGATTATTTGGTTTGCCGTAACGTTCTGTTATGCTTTTATCGTAATTATCGGGAGAAGCATTAAAGGCTTTTTGTCCGAAGAAATGTTTGTCCCACATATCGTTTCTTGGCCACCAGTCTTTTTCGGGAATAAATTTTTTGAAACTTTCTATATTCGGAAAAACGGCTGTACCAATTTCAGATCTTAAACCCCAGCTTGGGCCGTCTCCTGTTCCTAGGTAAGGTTCAGGATATTTTGTAAAATAAAACCTTGGATCTTTATTGCCCCAAAGTCCGCTGCCGCTTAAGTTTCCTGTGTTAGAACAAGGCTGATAATAACGGTCGTTGTTGTCAAAAGTTTTGATATTTTCGGCAATCCATCCGTTGAGCGGAGGTTGAGGTAAACCTTCATTATTTCCGCACCAGATTGCGATACTGGCATGATTTCTAACTCGTTTTATTTTCTCAATTACATTGCTGTTGAAAACATGAATATCTAAAGGAAGGTTCGGATTTGCATTTAGCCAAAAATCATCCCAAACCATAATTCCGTATTTATCGCAAGCCTGGTAAAATTCATCATCTGTTGTTGAACCTAACCAGTTACGAATAATATTGTAATTCATTTCTTTGTGAAGTTTGACCTTCAAATCATATTCTTCACCTCTGCAGCGAAGCATATATTCACTCATTCCCCAATTTCCTCCTTTAAGAAAAACGCGTTTTCCATTAATCGAAATATGCAAAACGCCGCCTTCTGTATCGTAAGTATACTTTTTGATTCCGAAGGTTATTTTTTGGGAATCAGAAACTACATCTCCAATTTTAAATGTGAATTGGCACGTATATAAATTAGGATCTCCGTAACCATTTGGCCACCATAATTTAGGGTTTTGAATAGAAAGTTCCGGAAACTGTTCTTTGCTTAATTTTACACTTGTAACTGCATTGGCATCAAGACTTATTTTTTTAGAAAAAGTAATATTTCCAGGCATTATTACACCTGTTAAAACTCCTTCCTGATTTTGTGCAGATGAATTTTTAAGGTCGACTTTTACATCTAAATCTGCACGAGCGTTCGTTGGTAAATTAGTATGAACCCAAGGATCTGCAATTGTTACTTTATCTGTATTGCTTAAAAAAACATCATCTGTAATTCCTGAATTTAGTCCCGGTACATACGGCATCCAGTCCCAGCCGGCACTTGAAATATAAGTTGGGCTTCCGTAATTGTTCAAAGGCTGTTTTGGAATACTTACTAAAATAGTCAGCACATTTTTTGCTTTGCGGTGCACTAATTTTGTAACATCAAATTTACCGCGCTGCATCATTCCACTAAGCGTGGCTAGTTTTTTTCCGTTGAGGTAAATATCACCTTCACGATTGATTCCTTCAAAGTTGAGCCAGATAATTTCTTTGGTAAAATTTTCGGGAATGCTAAATTCTGAACGATACCAAAAACTACGGTCGTATTTTGATTTATCTACCTGATAAATATTGTCGCCAAAATTGGGGTCTTTTTCTAAACCGCTTACTACATAGGAATTAAAAACCGTACCCGGAACTACTGCTTTTACCCAGTCTTTATCTGAATAATCTGCAGCAGTTATTTTAAGGCTGTCTTTTCCTAATTCTGCCTGCGGTTTTAGTTTCCAGACAATGTCTGAAGAGTTCAGACTTACTTTATTCTGAGCATAAAAATGGAACGATAAGGCATTTAAAACAAATAAAGTGATATAAACCTGAATTGTATTGAATTTCATATTGTTATTTGAATGATGAAAAATTGTAACTAAAAATAAGAATGCCATTTTGGAATAAGTTTTTCTAACAGAATTCTCAGGACTGTTTTATTACCTATACCCAAAATGGCATTACAAATCAAAAACTGTGATTATTAACCAAAAAATCACATAACCAAACGATAAAAACTATTTTAAAAACTTTTCTAATTGATATTAATAACCAGGATTTTGATCTTCTGGATTAATCTCATCATTAAGCTTGATTTCTCCAATAGGAATAGGATAACGGTTATGAAATACAGCAATTGTACCGTTTTGTTTCGCCCATTTGTTGCGGGCACTTACTAATTCTACCAATTTTCCTGTACGAATAAGATCCATTCTTCTCCAGCCTTCAAATGCTAATTCACGCATACGTTCATCAAGAATTTGATCTCTAAACTGAGATTGAGAAAGTCCGCTCCACTTCATTGCTGCAGGTAATGTTCCTCCAAAAGCTCTTGTACGAACCTGATTCACATATCCTTCAGCTTCTGGTGTGCTTCCTAATTCATTTAAACATTCTGCGTAATTAAGTAATACATCCGAGTATCTGATGTATGCTTTATTTTTTCCTGAATTCCAAAACGATTGTCTTCCATCTACACGAATATCTTCGTATTTTTTAATGTGTGGATCCAATTCGTCTCCGCCAAAACCAGCAGGAAGTGTTGGTGTAACTCCTCTATAAGTAAAATCATAACGAATACTTGCATCTTTACGTCTATCACCAGCTTCCCATAATCCTCCATCAGTTTTGTCTTTATAACAATATTGAGTAGGAAGTATAAGGTCATAACCACCAAAATAAGCATATTGGTCTATATTTGCCAAAACTCTTGAACCTGTCTGCCATTGTATCTGGTTGTTATCAGGCCAGTTATTATTATACTGCCATTCATATAAAGATTCTGAAGAATTAGCATGATCCGGACTAAAAACATCTGCGTAATTAGACAGTAAACTGTACTTGCCAGATTTAATAACTTCTTCAAACCATTGCTTTGCTTTAGCATAATCACGGTATCCTGACGCTTCTGGAGCATATAGATATACTTTTCCTAAAAGTGCCTGAGCTACACCTTTTGCAGGAAATGCAGGATTGCTTTGTGTTACAGGAAGTTTTTGAATTGCTCTTTCTAAATCGGCAACTATAGTAGAATAAACCAAATTCAGAGGCTGACGTTTTAAACCATATTCTGCAGTTTTTGCTTTATCATTAATCGGTATTTCGCCCCAATATTGTGTAAGTTCAAACATTAACGTTGCTCTTAAAAAACTAGCTTCGCCCATTAAAAGATCACGTTTTGCACTATCTTCTTCGGTATTGATTAATAATGCTCTAACAGATTGTGCAGCTACTTCAATTACTGGCCATCTGTCATTCCACAATTGTCCAATTGGCTGATTTTCCTGACTTAGAAAACCATTGTATAAATCAAGTCCTGCCTGGTTTGCATCTCCGGTTACCTGCAAAGCCCCTTGTTGTGCTTCGTCTGTACCTAGAGAAGTATAAAGTCCTGCACGGTCTTTTTGCATATTTCTCCAATTCGTTATAGCTCCCAAGAGAACAGGCTCTATTTTACCTAAACTGCCATATGCCTGTGCAGCAGTAAGTGAACTTTTAGGCTCTTCTTCTAAAAAATCTGAAGAACAGGAAGCTGATAATATTGCTAAGGCCATAAAGGCTATAATTTTTGCTTTCATAAAAATAATTTTTAAAATTAATTTGATTAAAGAGATACATTTAATCCCATAACTACCATTCTAGATAAAGGATAAGAATCTCCTCCCTCAGGATCATAACCTTTATATTTAGTTATAATAAATAGATTAGATCCCGTTACATAAAACCTTACATTTTTAAGAAAAACACTATCTGCAACTTTGTCTTGTAATGTATACGATAATGTAAGTGCATTTAATCTTAGGAATGAAGCATCTTGTATTGCCTTATCTGTCTCTCCTAAAGTGTATCTTCCTCCTCCATAATAAGCTCTTGGAACATCTGTATTAGTATTGGTTGGAGTCCAACGATCCAAAAGATCTGTATGCGCAGCGCTCATTCCTCCTGAGTTCATATAGCTTTCGTAAATACCACTAGGTCTTTTACCTCCTATTGAATAAGCAAATACTGCATTTAACGCAAAACCTTTATAATTAAGGTCTGTAGAAAAACCACCATAATAATCAGGATTCAAATCGCCAACCACATATCTGTCTTTATCGTTTATTACACCATCACCATTACGGTCTTTAATTTTAATATCACCAGCCTGAACAGTTCGGCTTCCATAATTTATTCCACTAAGGTTTTCTCCCTGCTGTGCTATACCGTCATATTGAAACACATAAACTGTGTTTACCGATTGACCTAAGAAAAAGTTTCCAGTACGCTGAATCTCATTGTTACTATAACCACCTAGATTGTATATCTCTGTAGCATCTCCATAAAGTTTTGTAACTTTATTTTTTGCCGATGATATATTGGCAGAAACATTCCATTTAAAATCTTTGTTTTTAATAATGTCACCGCTAAGTTCTAATTCTATACCCTCATTAGTTGTAGAACCGATATTATCCAGCTTATATTTATATCCAGATGAAACCGGCATATTACGCAGCATTAAAAGATCGTCATTATTTATATGGAAATAATTAGCGCTTGCAGTCAATCTGTTTTGAAAGAAACCAGCATCCAGTCCAACATTAAATTGTTTCTGTTTTTCCCATCTTAAATCAAAATTATCTATATAATTATCAGACACGTAAGTACCAGAATTATTACTAACTTGTGCATTATATAAGGCAAAATATCTGTAAGCATCTACATTTTGATTACCCACCATACCGTAACCTACACGAAATTTAAGCTGATTTAATTTTTCAAATCCTGAAAGGAAATTTTCTTTAGCAATATCCCAGCTTCCTGCTATTGAAGGGAAAGTTCCCCACTTATTATTTGGACCAAATTTAGAAGAACCATCTCTTCTTATTGTACCTGTAATATTATATTTGCCATCATAAGTATAGTTCGCTCTTGCAAAATACGATTGGTTTGAATAATCTGTAAAATTCGAGCCTAACTGTGCATTATCTTTTTGATATGCTCCTGATAATGCCATATAGGTCAAATCATCACTAACAAATCCGCGGGCTCTAACATCAGTAGTATTACCTGAATTACTCATTACAGAAAATCCTCCCATTACGCTTACGTCATGCTTTGCAGCAAAAACTCTACTGTAACTTACGGTATTATCCCACTGATAATTAAATTGTGAATATCTGTAGTGATGCGCTTCCCCATCCATCGAATTTCGAAGTGACTGTCCTGTGTAGCTTGGCACATAATCAAAATTTGCCTGATCTGTAATATCTACAGATAAATTTGTTCTGATATCAAGTCCTTTTATTGGTTTTGCACTTAAAAAGTTACTGCTTGTAATTCTATTACGTGTGCTTGTATTTATGATATCAAGACTTTTTATTGGGTTATAAAGATTCTGGTCAAATACTTCACCGTATCTAAGATAAGTAGCCTTAGAGTCTATAGGCAATAATGGATTTGCTCCCAATGCCACACCAAAAGCACTGCCTTCCTGATAATCACTCTTACTTCTTGAAAAAGTAGTATTGGTACCAAATTGCAGCCATGATTTTAAATCCTGCGTAAGGTTAATTTTTCCATTATATCTTTTAAAATCAGAGTTTTTAAGAAGTCCTTCCTGGTTAACATAATTAAAACTTACAAAATAAGTTCCTTTTTCTCCTCCGCCGCTAAAACTTAAATTATGATTTGTTTGAAAACCTGAACGTGTTACCTGATCCAGCCAATTGTAACTTTTACCAGTTCTGTAAGATTCCAGTTCATAAGGTGCAAAAACAGTCGAACCATCTGATTTAATTTGATTAACATAAGCAGCACGATCGGCTCCAGGATTTTCATCCATATAACGATTTGCGTAAGCATCAACTCTTAGGTCAAATAACTGCTGGCCATTCATCAACGGGATCGTTTTTGCAAATTCAGATACACCTGTCCATGTATCATACTGTATTTTTGCTTCTCCTGATCTTGAACCTTTTTTTGTCGTAATTACGATTACTCCATTAGCTGCTCTTGAACCATATAGTGCAGTAGCAGAAGCATCTTTAAGAACTTCCATACTTGCAATATCATCAGGATTAATGTTTTCAAAATTGCTGTCGGTAACTAAACCATCGATTACAAATATTGGATTACCTCCAAAATTTAGAGAGTTATTACCCCTAATTCTTATTGAACCTGCCTGACCTGGTACAGCACTTTGCTGCACATATACACCAGAGGCACGTCCTTGCAGTGCCTGCACTACGTTTGGAGTAGGAACTTCTCTAAGCTTATCACCAGAAACGCTGCTTACTGCACCCGTTAGATCTCCCTTTTTCATTGAGGCTCCAACTATTACAATTTCATTTAATTCCTGTGGACTTGGAATTAAAGAAACATTAATTTCTGATTTATTGGCTGCAACGGTCTGCGTATTAAATCCTATAAACTTAAACTCTAAAGTTGAGCCGGATTTTACGTTTGACAATTTATAACTGCCATCTATGTCTGTTACTGTAGAATTCTGTGTACCTTTTACCAGAATTGTGGCACCTGGCAATGGTAGATTTTCATTATCTGTAACTTTACCGGTTATGGTTTGGGAGCAAAGTGTCCCGGCTGACATCATAACTACTAAGAAGCATAAGTATCTTATTGCAATTCTCATAATAATTTGGTTTTTTAGTTAATAAATTAGTGAGTTAGTTTTATTCTTTTTATTGAGCATTAAAATATGAGAAAACGAATTGACTTATACTATACTATACTACAACATTACAAACATACAAATATTTTCATTACATCCAAATTTATGTTTTAAGAATTTCATATTTTTTTTGATGATTTATTTCGGCTTTAATAGAAATACCAAGCTTTAAAAAGGAAAAAGAAAATAAAGGAATAATTAATTTAAAGAAATCTCAGACAAAACTGAATAGCGTTTTAGCTTAAAACAAAGAAAACAGGTATAATTTACCTGCAAAATCAAAAAGCCATTTTTGAACAATTTTCAAGATATTTCATCCCAAATATGAATAAAAAAAGACGCATTGCTGTGCGTCTCTACAAAAAATTGGGATGTTTGAATTGTCAATTTTATAATTAATTATATCCACAACGCATATCCGTAGAGGCGCACAGCAGTGCGTCTACGTCAAGTATATCAAATGTTGTGGTTACGTTGCGCAAGACGCACTGCTGTGCGTCTCTACATAAATCTTTGTCCCTAAAAATCTTAGAACCTCAGCACCTAAAAAACTAAGCTATTCCCCATTTCGAAAACAAAACAAAAATACTCACCATACCAATTATTAAGGCCGTAAAATACCAATAACGGTTTTTCCAAGGCGATAATTCGACCGATTCTAATTTTATTTCGACATAATTATATTTCGGATAAAACTTAGAAACCAGCAGCATGCATACAGAAGTAAGCACAAATAAAAGTGCCAGCATGTGCAAATAATGTAGTTTAATATCGAGTACGTAATTAAAAATAATATAGCCTAAAATAAAGAATATCATTCCCATTTTTGCGGCCTGCGGCGGTACTTTTTTGAAAACAAAACCAATCAGAATAATGGTGAAAATAGGCAGGCAAAACATACCGCTCAACTGCTGTAAATAAGTATAAAAACCAGCTTTACTGAACAATATAAACGGAGCCGAAAACATGGCTAAAGCCGATACAATGATCTCAAATTTGCGTCCGGTGTAAACTAAATGTTTTTCGGTTACTTCTTTGTTTTTCTTCTCTAACCACGGTTTATAAAGATTCAACACAAATAATGTACTGCTACTGTTAAGCCCTGCATTAAAAGTACTTATGGCTGCTCCCAAAACAACTGCGGCCGTTAAACCAATCATAACTCCAGGCAATGTGTCTTTGATAACAAGCGGAAAAACTTCAGCTGTATTTTCAAGATTTTGGTAAAGATGAACCCCAACTAATCCAGGAATATTGATGATGAAAGGACATAATAGTTTTCCTAAACAGGCAAGTCCCATTCCTTTTTGACTGTGTGATAAGCTTTTTGCCGAAAGTGCCTGCTGTACAATAAACTGCTCCATTCCCCAATAGTACAGGTTCATAATAAACATTCCTGTAAAAATGGTGCTCAGCGGAATTTCATCCTGTGGTCCTCCTATAGAATTTAAATGTTCTTTATGTTCTGAAAGCAAAATATGAAGTCCCTTGAACCAATCTCCATTTCCTAAAAATTTAAATCCGAAGTAAGGAAAAGCAATACCAATGGTCAATAATCCAACACTTAAAACAGTGTCACTAATTGAGATAGCACGTAAACCTCCTAAAACCGAATAAGCACAGCCTGTAAGACCTATCAGCCAAACCATAACCCAGATATTCTGCCAGTACGTTAATTCTAAAGGATATAAAAAATTGAACATTCCAGTTAGGGCAACTGCACCGCCATATAATACTGCCGGAAGTAAATTGACAATATAACTGCATAAAAATATAATCGACACGAGTCTTTTAGTCGAATCGTCATAGCGTTTTCCCAGATAATCCGGAATTGTCATAGCTCCGGTACGAAAATATATAGGCAGAAAAAACTCGGCAACAAGTAGCATGGCAAGCACAGAACTTACGCCCCAAGCCATAACGCTCATGTTGTTGGTGTAGATGGATTCGTTTTCGCCTATAAACTGGTTGGCGCTTATATTGCTGAGCAATAAAGCGCCTCCAACTATAAAAAAGTTATTGTTATGATCTGCAAAAAAAAGCCCGCTTGTGGTTTGTACCTTTCTTTTTCGTGTTTTTATGGCTGAAATAACAGCGACTAAACCTGTAATCAGTAGAAAACTAACAATGGATAAAACATTCATAAACTACAACGAATTTCTATCAATAAGAATTGTTGGAATAATCTCTTGTGTCTTTTTTCTATTCAACACAAAATCAGCGGCTCTTTTTCCCATTTCAGAGAAATCTGTAGAAAATGTGGTTACACCATCAAAGATGATTTCTTTTACAATATCATCGTTGTGCGAAATAAAACCAATGTCGGTACCAATTTTAAGTCCTTTTATTTTAGAGTCTTTCAGCATTTCCCAAAGTTCCAGATTGTGAATCGTAAAATACACTTTTCCTTTTTCCAGAGAACCTGCTGTGTATTCTTCTTTTATAACTCCTTTGATATCATAATCCTTCATGAACCTTTTAAATGAATTTAAAATTTCATTAGGTTCTGCAGACGATGGCTTGAAAAAGAAAACAAGTTCATCGTACTTTTTAATTTTATCTTTAAGCTGCACAAAAGCATTGTAAGACGAATCTCCAAACTCTTGTGCAACATAATTGTAATCTTCATCTGTTTCTATAAAACGGTCAACCAGCAATACTCTGTTTGTTGGCAGCTGTTTTAAAACATCCGGTGTTTTTTTATTCGGAATCGGAGCGATAACAAACATTCCGTATTTTCCTTTTATACTTTGAATTATATTTTCAAACGTATCAAAATTATTGTGATGGAAAAAGATATCCAATTGTACATTTTTTCCAAGTCCTTTTCTGAAATTTTCATAAAACGTTTCCTGAAAAATATCAAATGCAAATATCAGCAGTGCCACTTTTAATTCTTGCTTTACATCGTTTGTAGCAACGAAATATCCAAGTCGGTTTTTTGATTCGATAATTCCTCTGTGAACAAGTTCTTTATAAGCTTTGGCAATAGTTTCTCTTGCAAAACCCAATTCGCTTATAAAAGTATTTACAGATGGAAGCAGATCACCTTTTGTTACTACCTTTTCATCAATGGCATTAATTATTCCCTGAACCAGCTGCTCGTGTTTGGATAGGGAATTAATTGATTCAAGGTTTTTTATCTGTTGAATAATTTGCTTCATAAACGTTTTAATAGGTATTTATTTAGAAAATATATAGTACAAATATATACTAATGTTTGAAATTTATTTTAGGCCTTCGTGATTTTTAAAACAACGCTGTTATTTGATACTGTTACATTTGGATTAATTCCAACCTGCATTAAAAAATCACCAGAATATACTGCTGTTTCTACAGAAGCTTTTTTATCCGGATACACATTGATTTCTTCTACTTTGTAGTTTTGTCCTGCTTGTAACCCTTTTAATTTTATTGGAAGATGTGTTCCTGCTTCATATCTTGAATTAACTGAATAACTAAACATTACGGCTTCGTTTCCGTTTTTGTTCACAAACATTACCGATGCTGCATCATTACCCCACGGATTTTGCAGACGATATTGATCTCCCTGCCAGATTGTTCCGCTTAATGCGTTGTAGTTTTTGATGGCTTGCTGTGTAAATGCTAAATCTTTTTCGTTTAAATCTTTAACCACAATATCAAAACCCAATCTTCCCATCATGGCAACATCTGTACGGTATTTTATAGATTGTTTACCCCAGTCTGTAACGTGCGCCGCAATAGTAAGTGCCGGATAAAAATACGAGTATTCCCATTGCATATATACACGCTCTAAAGGATCTGTATTATCACTTGGCCAGAATTCAGTAAAGTATTTTAAAGCTCCATAATCCACTCTTCCGCCGCCGCCAGAACAAAGCATCATTGGTACTTTTGGATATTTTACACGAATGCGTTCTAAAACTTTATAAAGTCCGTTTACATAATCCGTATAAAAATTATTCTGATTGTCTTTTAAATTACTTGAATATGCGTTATAAATCACTGCATTACAATCCCATTTGATATAAGCCAATTCCGGGTTTTGAGTAAAAAGATTATCAACAACTCCATAAACAAAATCCTGAACTTTTGGATTTGATAAATCTAAAACTAATTGATTACGGAAATAATGTTCTGCTCTTCCCGGTTGTTTGATTACCCATTCCGGATGTTTTTTATACAAATCACTCGCCGGATTTACCATTTCCGGTTCAATCCAGATTCCGAATTTTACCTGATTGTTTTTCGCTGTTTTTATCAAAGTTCCAATTCCGTTTGGTAATTTCTTTTTGTTCACGTCCCAATCTCCTAAAGCCGCATCATCATTGTTGCGTGGATACGTATTTCCGAACCATCCATCATCTAACAAAAACATATCAACACCCAGTTTTTTACTATCGGCGATAAGCACTTTAAGCTTTTCTTCATCAAAATTAAAATAAGTCGCTTCCCAGTTATTCAATAAAGTTAAACGATCTCCTTTTCCGTCAAGGATTTTATGACTTCTTGACCAGTCGTGTAAATTACGGCTTGCCGTTCCTTTTCCTTTTGATGAAAAAGTGTACCAAAATTTAGGCGTTGTAAATACTTCGCTTTTAGCCAGTTTATAAGCCGCCGCTGCATTATTTATTCCTGAAATAACACGAAGATTATTTAAAGGATCTAATTCTAAATCGGTTCTAAAATTTCCTGACCATTCTAAACCTGCAAACAAAACTTTTCCTTCGTCTTCTGAAGCTGGTTTATCTAAAGAAACCATAAATACAGATGGCTGAAATAAATTAGTACGTGATCCTAATTTAGAATCTAAAACTTTGATTCCGTGCGTTAATTTAGTTTCTTCCGGCTGCATTTCTTTTGCCCAGTCACCATGATATTGGTTCAGGTAAAAGTTATTATATCCTTTAAGATATAAATTAGCCGAAGCATACTTATTTAAAGTAATACTTGCTTTTTCGTTATGCTGAATGGTTGTCCACTGCTCAATTACATCATTATCAAAATAAGACTGAATAAACAAATGAACCTCAACCGGATAAACAGGATCTTTTAGCGTAATATCAGTTTGAAAAACTCCTGTACTAATTTTATTTGTTTCATGACTTACGTATAACAAATCAAGCGAAGTATTTCCGTCAGCGTGTGTTACGGTAATAGCAGGTTCTAACAAATTTTTAGATCCCGATGCCGTATAAGCCGCATTATAAATACCAGAGTAATCTGTTCCCTGACGAAACTGAGCTTGTATTTTTGTGTAATCTGAATCGTTTGCCAGTTTTTCTCCTAAGTAAATAGTGTTTACTTCTTTCCCGGGAGTTACTTGTAAAACCAATGCGTTGCTTTTTGTTTTTACTGTAATAATCTGTTGTGCAGTTATTGAACAATAACTCGAGAGAATAAAAAATGCTATCGCAAAAGACTGCCTTAAAGTTGTAAATTGTTTTTTCATTTTATTATGTGTTATTTTCTTATTTCTTTTTTTGTGTAATTCCTGCCCAGTTATCTGTTCTAAAAGAAGATGCCGGCAATCCCGAAGCATTCATTAAATTTCCGTTTGGATTGTCTGCCCAATTGTATCGCACCGAAACCGGATTTGGAACTTCCTGCGCATATACTTCTACTTTTCCGTTGACTATTTTGGCTTCTGCCCAATGAAATTTCTGGTCTGCTCCAGCAATCGAAAATCCTTTTAAAGAATTGTCTTTTGCTTTTATATTTTCATTAAAATCAAAATCAACCGTAATCACATTTGCTTTAACAGAATACGATTTATAAAGCGGCCCCGAATACTCAATTTTAGTATTGTAAACTTTTGCCAAAGCAATATTTGCCAAACGCGCTCCAACATCTTGTTTGTTTTTTGGATGAATGTCTTCTCCGTTTCCGATATCAGTTGTTACAGCCATTCCGGTATTTGGCAGTTTTAAAGCCATAAATTGCGCTTCTCTTAACTCTGCCCAATCTGAATCTCCGGGTTGTTGTTTTTGCTGTTTATAATTAGCTAACTGAACATAGAAAAATGGAAGATTTTTATCCTTGAATTTTTCTCTCCAGTCGTTTATCAGCAACGGTAATAATTTTTGATATTGAAAAGCTCTTTCCGCATTGCTTTCTCCCTGATACCAGATTACTCCTTTTATTTTATAATCTAACAAAGGCGCGATCATCGCATTATAAATCGCACTTGGTCTGTTTTGTCCTTGTGCCAAATAGGGTTTAGCTGGTAAATCTTTACTGTCTGCACCAATATTATATTTCCAGTCTCCGGCTAATGAAAGAGTTTCATTTTCAGATTTTAATGTGATTTTTTCATCGGCATAAACTCCCCCGTTTCCTGCTCCGTCAAAGACTCTGATTGTGATGGTGTTTTCTCCTTTTTTCAGAAACTTAGCCGGAATTGTATAATGACGCTCTACATTATAACCTTTGGTTTCTCCAACATAATTTCCATTAATCCAAAGTATATCGTCGTCATCGGCATAATAACTCAAGTTAAAATCTTTATTATTTTCAGAGATTGTAAACTTTTTTCTAAACCAGATTATTCCATCAAAATTGGCTAATCCGTTGCTGTCAAAAAAAGAAGGCAGTTTCATGGTTTTCCAGGAAGAATCATCAAAGTTTTCTGTTGCCCAAATTGCTTTTTCCTGCTGCATGCCTTTATCAGCATTTGCAACTTGTTTTTCCCAGACAGCCAAATCAGCATTGTATTTTTGCTGTAAAGCTTCTCTGTTCGTTTCAGATTTCATCGCTTCGATTTCGGTATCAAAATCATGAATTGTGCTTAACGCTCCAGAACTCGTCCAGACTTCAATAAGCGTTCCTCCCCACGAAGAATGAATTAATCCTATCGGAATCTTTTTTTCTTTGTAAATTTTTCTGGCAAAAAAATAAGCTGTTGCGCTAAAGTCGGCAATCGTTTTTGGACTGCACACATTCCATCCTTCGTGCTGTACTTTTAATGTGTTTAATGGTAAAGTACTTTCGATATGTTCGGCTTGTAACAATCGTATTTGCGGATAATCAGCATTTGCAATTTCTTCTTTATAATTATCTATTTTTCCCCAGCCTTCAAGAGGCATTTCCATATTACTTTGTCCGGAACACAGCCAGACTTCACCAATTAAAATATTTTGAAGCGTTTTTAAATCTCCGTCATTTATAGCAATAGAATAAGGTCCGCCGTAAACAGGCGTTTTTAAAATCACATTCCATTTGCCGTTTACGACATTGGCTTTATATGTTTTTTTATCCCAAGAAGTTGTAACCGAAATGGATTGCTTATTGCTTTCTCCCCAAAACGGAACTGCGCTTTTTTGCTGCAACACCATATTATCTGTAAAAAAAGAAGGCAGTGTTACCGCAGCTTTTACAACATTTGATGAAAGTATCAGCAACAATACAACTAAAATGGTTTTCTTAAAAAAATGTCTTTTCATATACATTCAATTAACGATTTATGATTTTGTACAAATGAGCATCTTTGGAATCAAGACTTACATTTATATTATTTTTTACATCAGTTTTTTGATTTGTAAAAAGATTCTGCAGTTGATAATTTCCATTTTTTATGCCCAATCTTTCCAGAGGAAGTGAATAATTTTTAGGTGTATTACCATAATTTAAAACCGCTATATACCAATCGTTTCCTATTTTTTGTTCGAAAACTTCAGTCGTATGTTTTCCTGTATTTCCTTCTACCGGACGGAAAGCCACACCGTGAGAAACAATTTTTAGTAATTCTTTATTCTGAAGCCACTCTTTTGCGCGTACATTCCAAATTCCGTCTTTACTATAATCGTCTCCGGTAATTAAAGTTCCTGTAATAACTGCCGAAATTAATCGGGCGCGGTTCTCTCCTTCTGTAACATCTACAAAAACTACATGATCGGCATCAATATAATCATACGAATAAGTCTGCCACCAGCCATAATTTACACTATTCAGCGTGTATTGTGTATGTTCAATTGTTTTCCAGGCATCGCATGCAATACGACGGACATGGGCATAACGAGATGTTGCCATGTTTGGGGAAATAGCAGCATAAATAAGCATTTGTCCGTCTAATGCATTTACTAAATGTTCCATTCCCACTTTGTAAGCCTGCATTCCTGTAGTAACATTTTTATCGTAAAACGAAGTAGATTCTGCGGCAGCGTGACCTAAAAAGTCAATTTTAATCATTTTAAAACCGCACGCTTTTAGTTTGTTAATTACATAATCAACACGCTTTAATGTTCCCGGATGTGTCGGGTCAATCGCTCTGGCGCCGTCAAAATCAAAATACGTGTTTCCGGTTTTCGTCCACATTTCTCCAAAAGTATAATCACTTCCTTCGGCTTTGCGATTTGGTCCGTCTTTCCATCCCCAATCTGTAAAAGGCGCCCAATACGCTCCCGGTTCTAAACCTTTACTTTTACAATAATCTGCGAATTCTTTTAATTTGCTGAAATCTCCCGTAAAACCGCCTTTTACCATATTGTCCCAAAAAGAATCTAAATCGATATAAGCCGTATTTCCTACTCTAAACTGCGGAATTTCTTTTGCAAAAAAGTCTGCAACCTTTGTCGTATTATCAAAATTAATTTTCTCCATCAAAACGCCCCAGCTGTTCCATCCTACCGGAGTTGGTTTGTCCCACTCAAAAACATAAGGCTTTTCTATAATGCGATTGGTTTTGGCATAATCTTCCATACCATTTCGCCAATCTGAATAATAACCCACAAAGAATTTTGGCGATAAAACTTTATTGCCTTTTACGAGACCGTGTGCGATGCTGTCACGCGTAACTTCTTTTTCAGCATATCCTGCCCATGCAGAAAATAAAGCTGTCGGTTTTTTATTGGTAGTTTTTACAGCACTTTTCCAAACGGTATGTTCAAGAGAACCTATAATAAAACCATTTCTGGAAGTATTATTAAATAAAATTCCAACTTCGGCACTTGTATTATGAGAAATCGTATCTAACTTTTTTGAATTATAGCTGATAAAAGCATCATTATCATAAGGCACAAAAACGGTTTGTAAATTCTCTATTTTGTCAAAAGTGATTTTTCCTAAATCTAATGGCGAAATATAATTGGTTGCAATTTGCTGCCCTGCGCCTAAAATTTCTATTTGAGTTATAAAGTATGACTGATTGTTATAAGTATAGAAGTTTTGGATTAGGGTTGGATTGTTTTTATCTGTATAAGTAAGCGTATATTTTGTCCCTTTTCCTAAATTATCATTCAAAGTTTCTTTTGATACAACAGCTTCTGAATAATCACTAACCGAAATTGTTTTACCATTTACATTGACTGAAGCTTTTGCATCTGAAAAAATAGTTTCCCCAGATTGGCTTACGGCAATTGTTTTTTGTTTTGCATCATACGTTATGATTCCGTTTTTCCCAAAAGTCATTTTAATGCTTTTTTGGGCTAACGCCAAATTAAAGAAAAATGCTACAAACAAAATGGACAAAAACATTTTTTTGAATAGAAAAAAATTAGGTTTCATTAAGTGGTTATTTTGGTTATTATACTATTCTATACTACAATGATACAAATTAAAATTTATTTCGCAAGCACTTCAAAAAATATTTCATTAAATCTTCTATTCAAAAGGCATTAAAAAATAATTTATTCGATTAAAAAACCAGGATCTAAATCTTGCTTTTGCCTTAAAAATAAAGCACATAGCTACTAATGTATTCAATTTGCAGCTAACGCAGTCAAACGAAATTTTTATTTACTGAATAATTGTGAATTTTACAATTTTTTCAAATAATTTCAAAAAACAAGACGATCAATATCTATAATATTAGTCTTGTCTTCAGTCAAAATATTCCAACTTCAATACTTCTTTTCCATTTTTTGCCAAATTGATTCTTCAATTTATCCATACTTATTTTAAAGATTATTTAAAAACGAAAAACATAATTCTGGTAGCTTCAAAAATAAAAAATGTCAAATTTTTAACTATATATTAATATTTTTCTTATCATTGTAGCACAGTATAGTATAGTACTGCATTTTAACTGTCTAAACCAAAATTATTATGCAAGAAAAAATTACAAAAACAAGATTATCAATTAGAGTATTAATTACCACTACAATGCTCTTTATAGCGCTATATACTTCAGCTCAGACTTATGAGTTTGAAAATGGTACACGTACTAATAGCGCTGACATACAAAACTGCGATTCCTGTTCCGGCAAAATTGTCGGTAATTTGGGAGGCAACAGCAGTGTATCAACAAACGTTACGGTTTCGACTGCGGGTTTGTACAATCTTCAATTATTTTATTGTACCGGAGATCCGCGTACCATTCGTTTAACAGCTGGCTCAGCTACAGCGATATCTATTCCGTGTGATCCAAGCGGCGGATGGAGTACTGCTGCATCAAAAAACTTAAGTGTATACCTAAACAGCGGAACCACAACGCTACTTTGGGACAATACAAATTCATGGGCACCCAATTTAGATAAGTTTGTTTTAACGCCGCTTAGTTCTTCTAGTCTTCAAACTATTGCTTTTGGTACAAATAATAGTATTGTTTACAATTTAGCTACTAAAACGTATAGTGTAAAATTTAACGGAGCGACGGTTATTACGAATGCATCTGCTTACGCAAATAGTGATCAGCAGTATTTGAGCGGTAACTTTGCTACAGCTGCTTATTCATCGGCACCATTTACAGATAATATTGGAAGCGGAACAAAACATATTTTTACTTTAAGCGGAAATTATACTTTGGGTATGCAGCAAATATTTTATACCTATACTAATAAAGAATATGTAGCGGTACAAGTTGTACTTACCGGAAATGGATCGAACTGCTATAGAATGTCTCCTTTAACGAGTTATCAGGTAACACCAAATTTTGGTACGGGAGATACCAGAGCTATATTTGTTCCTTATGATAATGACGCCTGGATTCGCTATAATGCTAACGCTTTAAACTCGGCAGATTTTACGGCTTCTGAGGTTACGAATATTTATAATAACACGAATCGTAAAGGTTTGGTTATTGGTTCTCTTGAACATACAAAATGGAAAACAGGTATTACAGTAAATGGCGGCGGTGCATCATCTGCTTATGTTTCGGTTATTGCAGGATGGACAAAGCAAGATATAACAAGGGATAAACGTGGTCATGGCTGGGTAAATGTGGGGCAAACAAGCTGTCCTTCGCCTAAAGTAATGATAAATGCGGGTGACGACTGGAGAACAGGTTTTGAAGAATTTGCTCAGGCAAATGCAGCACTACAGCCGAAATATATTTTTGACTGGACGGCACCAAAACCTATTGGCTGGAATAGCTGGGGCGCCATGCAGACTAGTATAAATTTAACGAAAGCAAAAGCAGTTGTAGATTATTTTCATGATGACTGCCCTGCATTCAAAACGCAAGACAATACTTTATTTATAGATCTTGATTCGTATTGGGATAATATGACCGATGCGCAGCTTGCACAGTTTGTTACTTATGCAAAAAGTAAAGGTTTTAAAGCGGGTATTTACTGGGCTCCTTTTGTGGACTGGGGAAAATACAATCGTCAGGTAGAAGGAAGTTCATACAATTACAATCAATGCTGGACAATGGTTAACGGAGCTCCACTAGAACTGGATGGCGCATATGCGATGGACCCGACAAGTCCGGGAACTAAAGCCAGAATAAAATATTTTATAAATCGCTTTAAAGCAGCTGGTTTTGAAATGGTTAAAATTGACTTTTTGACGCATGCGAGTGTCGAAGCAGACAGTTTTGTAAATTACCAAATTCATACGGGTATGGAAGCGTATCAGGAAGGTATGAAATATTTAGTTGATGAAATTAACGGAACAATGCTGGTTGAGGCTGCGATTTCTCCAAATTTAGCAACGGGTCCGTTTGTGCATGTGCGTCGTATTGCTTGTGATGCGTACAGTACAATAAGTGATACTGAGTATACTTTAAACAGTACAACTTATGGCTGGTGGCAAAACCAGATTTATGATTATCTGGATGCAGATCATGTTGTATTTGGTAATTCTTCTATCGGGCAAAATCGTGCGAGATTATTAAGCAGCGTAGTAACGGGAACTGTTACAACAGGCGATGACTTTTCTGTTGCAGGCGCATGGAAGGCTACAGGGCAAAATCTTTTACAAAATGATGATGTGATGGATGCGGCGCGAAACGATATGCATTTTATTCCGTCTGACGGTAATACAGGATACAATGCCGCGAATATTTTCTACGCAACACATAATAATGTTACTTACGTTGCTGTATTTAATTACAGCAATGCTGCAACAACCAATAATATTAGTTTAAGCCGAATTGGCTTGGGTTCTGGAACTTACAACGTTAAAGAACTATATTCCGGGACAGTAAGCACGGCGCAAGGTACATTAAGTGCTCAGCTTCCTCAGGCAGATGCTGCTTTGTATGCTATTTATGACGGCCCAATTTTAAGCACTCCTGACTTTAACTGGGGAATTGCTGCTACAAATTATATTTTTCCTAATCCTGCTTCAACAACTTTCAGGATAAAATTTGATCATACGATTAGCGGACCAGCTGTTATTTCAGTTTATGATATATCTGGTAAAGAAGTGTCAAAAACATCTTTGGTTGCTGAAGATATGATTAGTTCTGAAATTCCGGTAAACAATCTTGCAAAAGGGGTTTATGTGGTAAAAGTTTCATCGGCAGATAATAAGGTTCAAAACTTTAAGTTTGTGAAAAAATAAATAGTTGCTCCATAAAAAATCCCGATTTTCACTTCAAAATGAAAATCGGGATTTTTTATTTCTGCAAAACAGAACCTCAACTTGTTATTTTAAATTATCCATATTTTTATTTATACAATTAATTACAATAACTTTGCAATTTCATTAAGCAACTTAGAAATAATATGGACATAGTTAAATTTAAAATTACATCAAAAACGATAAAAGTAGAAGTACGCAATTCGAATAATTATGTTTTTAATTTTAATACTGCCTTAGATATTGCAAAAGAAGATAAAGATGTTTTATTGAAACTTTATCACGCATTAGATCTTCTGTTTAAGAAAGAAACTCCTCCCGAAAATAAAAATTATATTTCGCCGAATCAAACTAATATTTTAGATCAGATTTCGGCTGTTGATAATTTAGAAAACGAAGAATAAATAAGTTCCCTATAAAAAAGAAGCCCTTAAATAGAAATATTTAAGGGCTTCTTTTTAGGATTATTTTTAATCAAATCGTTCTTTGTATTTTTTAAATAAAGTATTCATTACTAAAAGCACCACTCCAACGCCTAGTAAAACTAATGCTCTTATAAGGAAATCGGCATTTGATAAGTCGAAAAACATTAGTCGAATTACACAAACACCAACTAAGGAAAGTGAAACGTAACGGAAATATTTTTCTTTTAGAATAATTCCGAGTATCAGCAATCCTAAAGATTCTAAAATCCAGAAGAAGGTCAAGATTCCTTTATCAAACGAAAGAAATAAAAACAATCCAATGCTAAAAGTAGCCGGATAAATAATAATACTATTTCTTAATTTGAAATCTTCGATGTATTTGTAAATGATGAAAATATACAACGCGAGCAAAGCAAATATGATCAAATAAACAAATTCAAATTTAGCTTCGAAATAATTAAAGCTCACAAAAGCTAAATGAAAGTTAGCCAGCAAATAGTAAACAATACTGATTTCTTTTTTGTTCCCTATTTTTTTATAATAAAGCAATAAATTCACAATAGCTGTCGCGGCCCAAAATACGGGAAGCCATTTATGCTCCAGCTGTGAAAACATAATGATCGAAAGCCAGATATTTATAGCTATTTGATAATCTATCTGTAATGATTTAATAAACTCTTTTTTCTTCGTCAGAAAAACCAAAACAATTAATAATACAATTGCTAAAAGCTGTAAAATCCAATCCTGCAAAGTAAAATGATTGAGTACTTTTATGCTGTAATACACGGAAGTTAAAATAGATAAAAGTCCTATAAACAATATTGATTCTGAAGCCAATTCAATTTTTTTGTATAAAATCAAACCAAAATTAAGGATTGCCAAAAACATAAATAGTAAAGGTAAATACACTATTTCTACCTGAATAAATAATAAAGCAATTATCCATAAATTTTGAATAAAAGGTAAAATTGCAATAAACCTTTTCCCTTCTTCTTTCTGGCTTTTCAACTGTAGATAACTATAAACTGCAGATATCAAAACACTTATTGTTTGTGTTATATAAAGTATATTTTTATTCAACGCTTTATCTGTATCAAAAACAGCTAAATAAATACTTAAAAGTACGCAGCCTATCAACAGTACAAAAGAATAGATATTATAGCGTTTCACTTTTTCGGTTTTTTGGAAAATCCAAAAAGTGACCAACGCTAAACTTCCTAAATAAACCGGAATATAATCTATTTGAATACAAGAAAATCCAAAAACCAATGCATTAAAAAGAATGAATTCAGAATTTAGTGTACCGAAGTTTTTCCAGTCTAAAATTTCTTCATTCGATTTATTTCTGATTTTATCTGCAAACAAAATGTAAACTTCGATAACAGAAAGTCCAACGGCGGTTAAACCAATTTCGGTATAATTTAAAAACTGGGTATTGTATAAAAACAATGCGCTTCCGAATATTGAAAAAGCAAGACAAAAAAGATACAGCAACACTTGATTGTCATTTGAAAGTGTTTTTCGTTTAAACTGAATCCAAAGAAATTCGTGATTTAACAACGCTGCCACAAATAATCCAAAAATCTGAATTATAGTATAACCCGCTAAATATTTATAATCAAACAAAACCAACAAGGAATTGACACCAATAATCCCGATGGTTTTTATATTATTCTCATTGGTATAAAATAATTTTACAAACCAGTTAAAGGTTATTACAGCAATAATTCCTAGAGCAAAAACCAGGTCTAAATTAGATTTAGGGTTTTGGAAAATTAATACTAAACCTGCAATGATGGTTGTGTTTAAAAATAGGAATCGTCCTAAATCAAAAGTATTGGTTTTGAATTTGAATCGTAAAAAACACCATAATAAAGCGAGGAATACAAGAGGATAATAAAACGAAATTTCGATTGTATGATACCAGCTTACAAAAAACAATGTCGAAAACAGCACAGAGAAAATTCCGTTTAAGCTCAAATCTTTCTTAACAATTAAAGAATCTATTTCTAAGAACTCTTTTTTTACAGCGCAGAAAACAGGAACGATTAACGTAATTAAAGTCATTACAATCAACGACACAAAAGTACTGGTGTTATTTGTTTGCTCAAAAGGCGTATTAACCTGCACAATAAAAAAGCCAAAAATGATTAAACCTAAAATATGATTAAGGCCTAAAAATATTTTATGCAGCAAAGTTTCTCCGCTTTTGTAAACGATAAATAAACAAGTAATAACCAAAAAGTACAATGCGCAGGCGATAACATCGAAACCTACTTTCCAGTCATTAAGCATAATAATACTTAATGAGAAAAGTAAAAACGAAACCATTCCGTCTAAATGATATAGCCAGAAAATCTTTTTCTTTCTGGCAAAAAGAGCAGCAAAAAGACAAAGAATTCCCGCAGCAAACAAAACAAATATTTTGATTTTACTTCCGGTTGAATGCAAAATTAAACCCAAAGCAAATAAAATCCAGTTGGTAAGATGCGTTATAAAAGCAATTCGGTCAAAGCGTGTATTGGCATAAATGCTTCGGTACTGCATATACATACAGCTTAGCGAAACCAAAATAATACCCAATATCGCAAATATATTTTGTGACGAACTGAGACTATGTGCTCCTTGTGTAAACCAAATATCAAATATTATAAAAGCCGAAATAACGATCAATAAATGATATTCCCATTTTTCTTTATACGATAAAATAATTCCTGCCGTCGCAGTTAAAGCTGCCAGCAAAAATGTAATTAAGAGTTTTTCGGGAATAACGCATAAAACCAAAATACTTAAAATGACGTGAAGTGATAAAAAAGTCTGCTGTTTTATAATATATCCTACATATAAATTTATGGCAATCCCAACTCCTATAAGCGAATAAGCAAGCGGAATACTTTCTATAAAAGTAAGCGCCGGAATTTGCGAAGCACCAAAACATCCAAATAAAAACAAACTTGCTCCGGCACTGCGAAGCCAAAGTCCCGTTTTAAACCATTTTTCTTTTTTCTTTAAAAAGAAATAAGAACCCACTAAAACTCCGGAATAAAGCCAAAGAATTAAAACCCTAAACATTGGCGAAACCTTCAAAGCCGTATAAATGCTTAAATAACCAATTCCTAAAACCATTATGGCGGTTCCTAAAATTCCCGTCCAGTTTTCGGCAAACTGTTGTTCTAATTTCTTTATAAAAATTGAAAAAGCACTTTCTACATACACTTCTTCTTCCTTATGCTGAGGTTTCGGTTGTGTTTCAAATTCAGGGATTGAAGGCGTTTCGATATTTTCTATCGGCGCAGGAGTTTCTTTTTCTTCAACAATTTTATTTATGTCATGAACAGGAATTCCTTGCGAATCAAAACTTAAAGCAATTTTCTCTAAAGATTCTTCATTAATACTATTTTGTTCATCTTGAAGAACATCAAGACTATTAACAGGATCAGGAATTGGAGATAAAACTTCAACTACTGGCGCAGGATTTTCTTCAATTTTTTGCGGTAAATCAACAGCAGTAAAACCAGATTGGGAAATCTGTTTTTTTATTTCACTAATTTCATTTTTTAAAGAATTGTAATCTTCTCTGCTTTTTCTATAAAGAGAATCCAGATGTTCGTTTTCTTCTTTTACTTTAGAAAGACTATTAAACAAAACGATAACACATACAAATAAGATAAAAAGTATAAAGTACTCCATAGTTTGAATTTTGATTTGGCGAATGTAAGAATTTTATACTTGTTTAATTTCTGCCAAATTTCTTCCTAAAATAGAATAGATTTTTGAATTTAAGACTGTAATTAGAATTAAAATAAAAAAGTCAGGTTTTGACTAAACAAAAAACCTGACTTTTTTAAAATACTTTGAAAATTCCTCAATCAAAGTTTATTATTGATTTGCTCCGCCATTTACAAGCAAATGCTGGCCGTTTACGAAAGAAGACAAATCACTTGCAAAAAATTCAGCAATATTAGCTACATCTTCCACTTCTGCCAATCTTCCCATTGGACAGCTGTCGATTAATGATTTTCGAAGTTCAGGATAACTATTTTCATCTGCAAAAATTCCCGAATGATCTACCGCAAACGGAATAATCGTATTAACCGTAATTCCTTTATGTCCAATTTCTTTAGATAAAACATCAACCATATATCTCGGTGTAGTTTTACTTCCGCCATAAATCGCCATTCCCGGAATTGGAAAAGCCGTTGTGCTCGAAGCGATATAAATTATCCTTCCATTGTTTTCTACTTTTTTCGCCGCTTGCTGCATAGTGAAATAAGCGCCTTTTGTATTGATAGAAAATAATTTATCAAACTGAGATTCTGTAAATTCAGCAACCGGAGTTTCTACCATTTCGATTCCGGCATTGGCAACAACAATATCTATTTTTCCGAAAGCTTTAATGGCTTCATCAAATAATCTTTCGATATCGGCAACTACACTTACGTCGGCCTGAACAGCGATTACTTTTACGCCCATAGCCGTAATGTTTGACACTACTTCATCTGCAGACGCTTTATCTTTTGAATAATTGATTACAATATTGGCACCTAATGATGCATATCTTTCTGCAATAGCTTTTCCTAAACCTCTTGCTGAACCCGTAATTACTGCGACTTTATTATTTAATATTTTCATGATTTTTAAATTTTAATTGTTGAATGATTTTGATACGATTTGAAGCGAAGAATCATTGAGCCAGGCAAATGTAAATCCTGCAATTACCGGAATCAGAAGGCTGACAATAGCTACAAATTCAAGTTCAGGATGTACTCCGAAAATAATTATCAATCCGATAAACCAAGCCGGAATACTTTTTAAACCTTCTATTTTTGATAAGAAAGCCAAGAAACCGATGAATAAAAATACAGACAGTTGAAAACCTGCAACTCCAATGAAGCTTTCAAAAAATTTCGCCGATACCATTATTCCCACTCCCATCAGGATTCCGAAGATTATTTGCACGAAGACCGGAATAGAAGTTTTAATCGATTTCCCGAATAAATAATAACTTACCCAAGCCAGGAACATCGTCCACGTTGGCCATTGCAGCATAAATGAAACAGTAACCGCAGCCGCGCCAAACAATCCTAATATTATTGCGTTTATATATGTTTTCATAATTTTAATTTTAAGATTAAGCCATTCCACCGTTAGCACCAATATTCTGTGCATTGATCCATTTTGCATCATCAGAAGCAAGGAATATCACAACGTTTGCAATATCATCTGTTTCTCCAATTCTGTTGAATGCAGATAATGACGCTAATCTTGCGATAACTTCTTCTGATTTTCCGTTTGTGAATAATTCTGTGTTTGTTGGTCCAGGCGAAACTGAGTTTACGTTAATTCCTCTTGAACCAATTTCTTTAGAAAAAACTCTTGTCAATTGCTCCACAGCAGATTTTGTGGCTACATAAGTGGCGTAACCCGGAAGCATAATACGATTTACAGAAGTCGAAAAGTTGATAATACTTCCGTTATCAGCCAGTTTTGTAGCTGCTTCACGCATCGTATTAAAAGTTCCTTTAACATTGATATTGAAGTGACGGTCAAAATCTTCATCGGTAGTATCTTTGATTAATTTGGTAATCATAATACCAGCGTTGTTAATCAACACATCGATTTTACCAAAATGAGCAATACTTTCATCAAAAAGATTTTTAACTTCTGCCGAATTGCTTACATCTGCTTTAATGGCTAAAGCCTGACCTCCGTTAAAATTAATTTCCTGAGCCAGTTTTTCGGCAGGTTCTTTGCTTCCTGCATAATTGATAATAACTTTTGCTCCGGCCTGAGATACTTTTAATGCAATTGCGGCTCCAATTCCTCTTGATGAACCTGTAATTAAAACTACTTTGTCTTTTAAATTTTCCATGATTATTTATAAATTTTGTTATGTCATTATCGACAGTACAAAATTGCAAATAGACAGGAAGGTGGTTGTTGCGAAGATTACAGATTGAAATGCAAATTTCAAAGCATGCTATAAATCTGCTGACTTTCTGTATTCCTCAGGTGAGGTTTTGGTGTTTTTTTTGAAGTAATTACTAAAATGTGACGTTTCTATAAAACCCAATTTATAGGCTATTTCTTTAATAGAAAGCGTAGAATTTATTAAAAGTGATTTTGCTTCTGCAATCAGTTTTTCCGAAATCCAGTTACTTACTGATTTTCCGGTTTTACTTTTAATAACATTGTTGAGGTAATTTTCATGAAGGTTTTGTGCCAAAGCATAATCTTTTACCCGAAGTTGTTTATCGGTTTTTCCGTCCAGTAATTCCCTGAAATGCTGTTCGAGGTTTTTCTTGAAGTTTTTTACAATTTGAGAACTTTTATTTCCTTCGTAAATTGGGTTATAATTGTTCCAAAAAGCTTCTTTTATCTTCAAAAGTAAAATGACCAAAAAACTGCCAACTACTTTATTTTTTATGGAAGATGTTGAAGCAAATTCTTTTTCCATTTGAAGATAAATCGTTTCAAACTCTTTAAAATCGGTTTCATTCAGGTTTCTCGGATAAACCGTTTCAGACAATAAAAAAGGAAATTCCTTAAAGATATCCGTATGAACATTTTCTTTTAAAAAGCTTTCTGTAACCGTTATCAAATAAACATCAGTAATCTCATCCCATTCAAAAGATTTGAAATGTCCCGGATTTGTAAAATATACCGTTCCCGGTTCTGTCGTAAATGAAACATCATCTGTCGTATATTTTCCTTTGGCATCTTTTACAAATAAAAAAGAAAAATAACTTGGTCTGTATCCAATCGATTTAAAAGGCAGTACCGGATGCAGATCTTTTAAATTATTGATTGTTAAACCGTCATTGTCAATAATTTCATTTACAGGAAGTCCCATATTTTTATAGGTTTCGTGTAAGTTTTTAAATAAAATTATTTCTTTAGACATTGGTTTCTCTTTGTAAGTTCCAGCGAATATAAGATTTTTTCACAAAAGCCCATTCGTTTCGTTTTCAGCTTTCTGAACCTCTCAACAAAATAACTTTGGACTTTTCAACAAAATAACTTCTCTGCATTCTCCTGAAATTTGCCCTATAAAAATACAATCGATGATACAATCAAATCAAAAAGTATTAGTTACCGGCGGAACAGGCTTTGTTGCCATACACAGTATTTTGCAATTACTCAACCGCGGTTATAAAGTGAGAACAACTGTTCGCTCGCTAAAAAGCAAAGAGAAGATTTTTGAAATGCTCGAAAACGGCGGCATTACAGATTTTAGTGATTTAGAATTTATTGAAGCTGACTTAACCAGCGATACAAACTGGGCAGAAGCTATGATAGACTGCGATTACGTTTTGCACATTGCTTCGCCTATATTTTTAAGATTACCAAAAAACGAAGATGAAATGATTCGCCCTGCGGTTGACGGAACCTTGCGTGTACTAAAAGCCGCAAGAAACGCAGGTGTAAAACGTGTTGTCATGACGTCCAACTTTGGCGCTGTGGGCTACAGTCATAAAGATAAAAATTCGCTTATTACCGAAGAAAGCTGGACAAATCCTAATGAAAAAGGGCTTTCAACTTATAATAAATCTAAAGTTCTGGCAGAACAAGCAGCTTGGGATTTTATGAAAAATGAAGGCGGAACATTAGAACTTTCTGTAATTAATCCAATGGGAATTTTTGGACCTTCCTTAAGTCAGGATTTATCGAGTGGTTTTGAATTGCTTAAAAAGATATTAGACGGTTCGATGAAAGCAATTCCGGATATCAGATTAGGAATTGTTGACGTAAGAGATGTTGCCGAATTACACATTTTAGCAATGGAAAGTCCCGAAGCAAAAGGCGAGCGATTTTTAGCATTATCAGGAGGAACAATGTCTTTAATGGAAATTGTAAAACTGCTGAAAGAAAAAATGCCGTATGTAACCGAAAAGGCATCAACAAAATCTTTGCCTACCTTTATAATACGTTTAACGGCATTATTTAACGATCAGGCCAAAGCGATTTTACCTTTGGTTGGCGTTTATCGTAATGCCAGCAACGAAAAAGCAAAAACAATATTAGGCTGGAAACCCCGAAGCAATGAAGAAGCGATAACCGCCACAGTGATTAGTTTAATAAAATGGAAATCTCTTAAAATATAAAAGATGAAAGTAATTATTACCGGTGCCACCGGAATGGTTGGCGAAGGCGTTTTAATAGAATGTCTTGAAAATAATCAAGTTGAAGCTGTATTATATGTGGGAAGAAAACCAAGCGGAAAATCACATCCTAAATTATCGGAATATCTTGTTCCAGATTTTCTTTCGCTGAAAAGCGATGATGTTAAACTTGCTGGTTATGACGCCTGTTTTTATTGCGCCGGAATTAGCAGTGTCGGACTTGACGAAGCGCAATACACTTATATTACGCACGATACAACGATTCATTTTGCAGAAGTTGTACTCAACCAAAACCCAAATCTTGTTTTCAATTTTATTTCGGGATCACATACAGACAGTTCTGAAACCGGAAAAGTGATGTGGGCGCGTGTGAAAGGAAAAACCGAAAATGCTTTACAAAAAATGTCTTTTAAAGCGCAGTATAATTTCCGTCCGGGATTAATGAAACCTGATCCAACGCAAATTCATTTAAAAGGATTTAATAAATACATCAAATTCATGTACCCAATTATGGGATTATTTTATACAGGCTGCGAAACCAGAGAAATTGGCCGCGCCATGATTTCGACAGCACGATTCGGATTCTCTAAAAAAATACTGGAAGCAATAGACATTAAAAAAGCCGCGAACTAAAATGAAAAAACGAATTCTAAAAATCATCAAAAGAATACTAATTGTTCTCGTAATCCTGATAATAATTCTTGGTTTCAGCACATGGTTATACATGCAAAAAGCAACATTTGGAAGTTTACCTTCAGAAGAAAGTATGGCTCGAATTGAAAAATCATCTCATTATAAAAATGGTGAATTTCAAAATAATACTTACACGCCAACCTTTGCGCCGGGTTATACTTTTTGGGGCGTAATCAAAAGCCAGCTTTTTGATAAAAAGGTTCCAACGGAACCTACAGGAAAAATTCCGTCTGTAAAAAGAGATTTGAAACATTTACCTGCAAATCAGAATTTGTTGGTTTGGTTTGGGCATTCTTCTACCCTTTTACAAATTGATGGAAAGAAAATTTTAATCGATCCCGTTTTTAGTGATAATGCATCACCAATTCCAAATAGTGTAACCGTTTTTGCAGGAACAAATTCGTACCATGTAGAAGATTTACCCGAAATTGATTATCTGCTGATTTCTCACGATCATTACGATCATCTTGATTATGAAACTGTTTTGGCATTAAAAGACAAAGTCAAAACTGTAATTTGCGGTTTGGGCGTTGGTGCGCATTTTGAACGCTGGGGATATCCTAAAAATAAGATTATAGAAGAAGACTGGAATGATTCCATCACAGTTGGAAAAGATTTCACGATTCATACACTTCCGGCAAGGCATAAATCCGGACGTGGATTCACACAAAACCAATCTTTATGGGCGTCCTATTTAATTAGTTCTCCAAAAATGAAAGTATTCTACAGCGGTGACGGCGGTTACGATACGCATTTTGCAGAAATCGGAAAAAAATTTGGCCCAATAGATGTTGCCATTATGGAAAACGGACAATACAACAAAGCTTGGCATTATATCCACATGCTTCCCGAAGAAACCCTTCAGGCGGCGAAAGATCTAAACGCTAAAAGTGTTGTTCCGGTTCATAATTCGAAATTTGCATTGGCAAAACATCTCTGGAATGAACCGTTAAACGAAATCACGCGTTTAAATAAAAAATATCACATTCCGCTGATTACACCTGTTATGGGAGAAATCGTTAATTTTGAAAGTCCTGATGTTTCCAAACAATGGTGGAAAACTAATCCTGAAAAATAAACGCTTTATGAAATATACAGAAATCAAAAGTTGTTATATAGGTCCCGAAATATCGCCGGAACATTTTATTGCAGAGCATTTCTTTTTGTATCTGGCAAAAGGCACTATTGAAGGTTATGACGGAGTTAGCAAATACAACCTAAAACCTAGCGAATATTGCATTGCCCGAAAAAATCATCTCGCACGTTACAACAAACAAAAACAAGACGGGGAATTTGAAAAAGTAGTGGTAATTTTTGATACTGCATTTTTAAAAACTTTTGCTGCAAAGCATAAAACCAAAGCTCAAAAAAGTGAAGATGAAGCAGCATTTTTTGCTTTGAAGAAAACCAATCTCGTTCCGAATTTTATTCTTTCCTTAATGCCTTATTATAATGATGGCGGTGAAATCGACGAGACTTTTTCGAATATAAAACGTGAAGAATTACTTTTGATTCTGCTAAAAGAAAATCCGCAATTGACAGATATTTTATTTGATTTTGCACCGCCGGAAAAAATAGATTTAGAGGCTTATATGAACCGAAATTATAAGTTTAATATCAGCATGGAACGTTTTGCATATTTAACCGGAAGAAGTATTTCTGCCTTTAAACGTGATTTTGCATCCATTTTTTCAGATACTCCAAGCCGCTGGCTCATTCAACGCAGACTGAAAGAAGGTTATTTTTTAATGGAAAAGAAAGGCAAAAAACCTTCTGATATTTATCTTGATCTTGGTTTTGAAGATCTCTCTCATTTTTCTTTTGCTTTTAAAAAGAAATATGGGTTTTCTCCTTCGGATGTTTTGAAAGCGGTGAAGAAAGTTTAAAATATTTAATATGAAACTCTTGCTATAAATGAAACCCCTAACTGTAATTTTTAGGGGTTTTTACTTGTAAATATTTTCTCAAATTAAGTTATATTAGCAGTAACAAAAAAAATGTGAATGATTTAAATTACCAACAGCAAAATAGAATAGCAAATGACAAAATTCATTACAGGAAAAGAACTTGAAAAAGTTGTATATGACATCATTTGGGAAGCAAAAAATACAATTCTTATTGTTTCGCCTTACATAAAGCTGGATGATTATTTTAAGCGTTTGTTTGACAAACACACAAATAATCCTAAAATTCATATTTTGATTGTATTTGGCAAAAATGAAGGAGAAGTAAGCCGAAGTTTAAGCAAAGATGATTACGATTACTTCAAAAAATTCTTAAATGTTACTATTGTTTATGTTCCAAAACTTCATGCGAAATATTATGGAAATGAAAAAAAAGGAGTAATTACATCTATTAATCTTTATGATTTTTCATTTAAAAATAATATAGAATTTGGCGTCTATACAGAACAAAATATTTTGGGTAGTTTTAATAAATCGGCAGATCAGGAAGCTTGGAATACTTGTTGGGAAATCGCACATAACAATGAAGCAGTTTTTGTAAAGCGTCCTCTTTATGAAAAAAAACTCCTAAGTGCATTTCTTGGAAAAAATTATATCAAATCTGATATTCTACATGATGTCACTGATAATTTCTATCATAATTTTCGCAATTACAAACAACGTACATTAATAAAAAAACTGGGAGACTTTCCTGATGAATTAGAGTTAGGCTCAGAAGTATCATTGCGACCAGAAAGAGATGAAGAAATTATTCGATTTGGTTTCTGTATCAGGACAGGAAATAAAATCCCATATAATCCAAATAGACCTTTTAGTGATAAAGCATATAAAAGCTGGGTACAATTTGGTAATGTAAATTATCCTGAAAACTTTTGCCATAAAACAGGAAACCCTTCTAATGGAAAAACATCAATGAGAAACCCTATTCTCTAAAAAAGTGATATTGAACTAATACTTTAAATTTAAGTTTTATATTAGCAATTAGAAAAATAACACCATGTCAATAACAACAGAAGCAGAATTAATCGGAATGAAAAAGGCAAGCGAAGCTGTAGCTTATGCTTTAAGAGAAATGAGAAATTATGCCAAACCTGGAATTTCTACAAAAGAATTAGATGATTACGGCGGAAAAATTCTGAATGATCTCGGAGCAAAATCGGCACCGTATGTAACGTATGGATTTCCCGGCTGGACTTGTATCAGCGTCAACAAAGAATTCTGCCACGGAATTCCTTCTGATAAAAGAATATTGAAAGAAGGCGATTTAATCAATATTGATGTTTCGGCAGAATTAAACGGTTTCTTTTCAGATAACGGCGGTTCGTTTGTTATTGGCGAAGATGTAAACCGTCATCAAAAATTGATTGAAGCTTCAAAAGAAATTCTGCATAAAGCAATTCACAATATAAAAGGCGGCGTTCGTATTTCTGATATTGGTTTTATAATGGAAACCGAAGCTAAGAAAAGAGGTTACAAAGTCATCAAAAACTTAACCGGTCACGGAATTGGAAGAGGTCTTCACGAAGCACCACACGAAATCGCCAATTACAGAGATAAATTTAACTTAACAAGATTTAAGAAAAACTCTGTAGTGGCAATTGAAACTTTTATTTCAACAACTTCTACAATTGCCGAAACTCTGCAAGACGGCTGGACAATGGTTGGAAACAAAGGTGGTTTTATGGCGCAGCACGAACATACAATTATCGTTACTGATGGAAAACCTATTATCTTGACAGAAATGAATGAGATTTGGAATTAAAAATTCTGAAAATTCTTATAACTTTTTGATATCCCGTTATCATTCCGTTAGGAATGTTTCATCGGTAGAAAAAAAATAACGATTGACCGCATTTTACGTTCCGTAGGAACGTTTGATATATTAGATTATTAAAAACGATATCAAAATCAAACGTTCCTACGGAACGTAAACAATAATAACAATATAATTTTTCTACCGACGAGATGTTCCTACGGAACAGAGAAATATATAAATTTAAAAGGGCTGCTTCGATTTTGAGCAGCCCTTTTTTATTGTTTTTCAAATCTAAATTCATCCATTCTTCAAATGCTTCGCACGCAACCTGCTTAAAAATTCAGGCGTAATTCCTAAATAAGAAGCGATATATTGCTGCGAAACCCTTTGCGAAATTGTTGGATAACGCGTAACAAACTCAATATATTGATCCATTGCGGTTGAAGAAACCGTTTTAAACAATCGTTTTTGCAATTTCGACAAATGCCTTTGAATCATCAAACGAAACATTCTTTCTAATTGCGGAACTTCGTTAATCAAATTCTCTTTAGACTGACGGGTTAAAACCAATAATTCGCAGTCTTCAAGCGTTTCAATATACATATCACTCGGAATCTGATCTTCAAAACTGGTAATATCACTTACCCACCAATCTTCGGTTGCAAACTGCAGCGTTAGTTCAATTCCTGCATCATCAATAAAATATTCGCGAATACAGCCTTTATTAATATAAGCTTCAAAATTGCATACTTCACCTGCCTGCAATAAGATTGTTTTTTTTGGAACAAGCCTCAATTCCAGACTGTTTTCAAAAATTTTAATCTCTTCTTCAGAAAGGCGGACAGACCTTGAAAGATATTCTCGTATTCTTTGAAACATTGTTTTACTGATTTACAAGATGTAAATATAAGATGATTTATTTAACTCATTGAATCTATTAATTTAAACACATAGGAACATAGTTTTTCGGAATCTTAAAAAAAGGCGTTTCACTTACATTAACAAACATAGAACTATGTGCAAATGATGTGTCATTTATTTTAATCTTTTTCAACTTGAATATAAAACTATGTTTCTATGTGTTTAATAAAATTTTTATTTATTATAATTTCTTGATCTAGTTTAAGAAATTAGGAAACAAAATATTTCATCTTTGAAATCCCTAACATTTTATAAATCAAAATAATGAATGATCAAATTCTACACTTAAGAATTGCTTTGGCTTTATTGGCTATTGAAGATCTGATCCCCAGCTACATGGACGTTCAGGAAGACAAAGTAATTTCAAACGGAAATGTAGCCGTATGTATTATTGACGAAGAAGGAACCGTTTATGGCCGTATGTACGGAAATGATAAAGCCAGAAAAAGACAATCGTATAAAATTGCGTGGACAAAAGCGAGTCAGGTTTGGCTTACCGGAGTAAAAACGGGAGATTATGAAAAATTGGTTTTTAATAATATTGTAGATGAAAACGCTAACGGAATTGAAGCTCCAGATCTTATTGGATGGCAGGGCGGACAACCTTTAACTTTATCTGACGGAACAAAACTTTCTGTTGGTTTTAGCGGTTTTAGAGGCACAAGCGATTTAGAAATTGTTGTAAAAGCATTTAAAAAAATATAAATTAACTCATTGAGATGTAACAAATAAATATTTTTAAACACATAGAAACATAGCCTATGTTTGTTAATGCAAGTGAAACGCCTTTTTTAGATTCCTAAAACTATGTTCCTATGTGTTTAAATAAATTACACCCAAAGAAAAAACAATTAAAATAAAAATATGAGTTACATACCTGATTCAAACCGATATCAAAAAATGGAATACCGCCGCAGCGGTAAAAGCGGATTAATGCTTCCTGCCCTTTCTCTTGGGTTGTGGCACAACTTTGGCGCAATCGATAATATCGAAAACGCCCGTAAAATATTGCACACTGCATTTGATAATGGTATAAGTCATTTTGATTTGGCCAATAATTATGGTCCGCCGGCGGGATCTGCAGAGCAGACTTTTGGTCAATTATTTAAAGAAGATTTCAAACCTTTCCGTGATGAACTTGTGATTTCTACCAAAGCTGGATGGCCTATGTGGGATGGCCCTTACGGCGATTGGGGATCAAAAAAACATTTAGTTGCGAGTTTAGATCAGAGTCTTTCCCGCCTCGGATTAGATTATGTTGATATTTTTTATCACCACAGACCAGATCCAAATACACCATTAGAAGAAACTATGGCAGCACTTGACTTAATTGTACGTCAGGGAAAAGCACTTTATGTGGGTATTTCGAGCTACAGCCCTGAAGAAACTCAAAATGCAATTAAAATTTTGAAAGAATTAGGAACGCCTTGCTTAATTCATCAGCCTAAATATTCAATGCTGGAACGTACTATCGAAAAAGGTTTATTAGATGTTTTGGAAACTAACGGAGTTGGCGGAATCGCTTTTTCTCCTTTGGCACAAGGACTTCTTACCAATAAATATTTAAACGGAATTCCTGAAAATTCAAGAGCAAACGCACATCGCGGAAACGGAGCAATTGAAGAAGATGCAATAACGCCGGAAAATATTGCAAAAGTTCGTCTGTTAAATGAAATGGCAACAGAGCGCGGACAAAGCTTGGCGCAAATGGCATTGTCGTGGGTTTTAAAAGATAACAGAATTAGTTCAGTTATCATTGGCGCAAGCAAACCGGAGCAGGTTTTAGATTCTGTTGGATGTCTTAAAAACACAGCTTTTTCTGCAGATGAACTTCAAAAAATTGATAACATTCTAGCATAGAACGATACTAACTATTTAACCATAATTATGAAAACATACCAAATCAACACATGCCTGACCATCATGTTATCCGGTTTTCTGACGGCAAGTTTATCGGCCCAGAAAAAGCAGACTAAAGCAGCCGATTATAAAAGTGTAACGGTTTTTGTAACGGCAAAAAATACCGAGAATAAACTAACAAAAACTGAAACCTTAACGTTTTTTGACAAACCGCAGCCAACGGAAAAAGAAACTTCTGTTTTTGTTGATCCGTCTAAAACGTATCAAACTTTGTTAGGAATTGGCGGCGCACTTACTGACGCTTCCGCAGAAGTTTTTTACGCACTTCCAAAGGATAAGCAAGAAGAAATCCTGACGGCTTATTACGATAAGGACAAAGGAATTGGATATACTTTGGCGCGTACTAATATGCAAAGCTGTGATTTCTCCAGTGATATTTACAGTTATATTGCTGAAGGCGACAAAGATTTAAAAACTTTCGATATCAGCCACGACAGAAAATACAGGATTCCGTTAATTAAAGAAGCGATTGCAAAAGCCGGAGGAAAATTGACTTTGTACGCTTCACCTTGGAGTCCGCCGGCGTGGATGAAAACCAACAATAATGTTTTGCAGGGCGGAACTTTAAAACCGGAATATCACCAAAGCTGGGCTAACTTTTTTGTGAAATTTATTAATGAATACGAAAAAGAAGGAATTCCTATTTGGGGTTATACCGTTCAAAACGAACCAATGGCAGTTCAAAAATGGGAATCGTGCATTTTTACTGCGGAAGAAGAACGTGATTTTATAAAAAACTTTCTTGGGCCAACGATGCAAAAAGCCGGATTATCTAAAAAGAAACTGATTATGTGGGATCACAATCGTGATTTAATGTATCAGCGTGTTAGTACTGTTCTGGAAGATAAAGATGCTGCAAAATATGTTTGGGGAGTTGGATATCACTGGTACGAAGACTGGATGAAAAACGGAATGAACTTTGAAGCCGAACGCCGCGTTGCAGAAGCTTTTCCAGACAAACCGCTTATTCTTACCGAAGGTTGCGCTGCAGATTTTGACCAAAAATTATTAACGGAATGGAGTTACGGTGAAAAATACGGAATGTCGATGATTAACGATTTCAATATTGGAACAGTTGCCTGGACAGACTGGAATATTTTACTGGATGAAAGAGGCGGACCAAATCACGTTCAAAACTTTTGCATGTCGCCTATTCACGCTGATTTAAAAACCGGAAAACTGATTTACACCAACGGATATTACTATTTAGGACATTTTTCTAAATTCATTAAACCGGGTGCAAAACGTGTGGCTTGTAATTCGAGCAGTAATAAATTGTTGTCTACAGCTTTTGTAAATCAGGATAATAATCTTGAAGTTGTGGTAATGAACCAAACTGATAATGACGTAGAATATTTTCTATGGATAAAAGGAAAAGCTTCAAAAGTAACGAGTTTGGCGCATTCTATCGCAACTTTAGAAATACGTTAATGCTAAAATTGACTACTATGAAAAAAGTATTATTATTTCTGAATGCTTTCGTTTTGATGAATGCTTTTTCAACATTTGCTCAAACATCGGCTGAAAAGCCAAAACCTTTTAAAACGCAGCAAATTCCCGGAAAAATAGAATGTGAGTTTTATGATTTGGGAGGCGAAGGTATTGCATATCACGATACGGATGAGGTTAATAACGGAAGCGGAAAACTGAATCCGGTAAACGGAAATCCTTTAAACGAGTTCCGGCTAAAAGAAGGCGTTGATATTTCGTATACCAAAACAGACAGTATTGACGATACGCCTTATACCAAAGTTCCGATTAAGATGAAACAGCTTTATGTGGGCTGGACGCAGCCAACGGAATGGATTAATTATACGGTTGAGGTTAAAAAATCCGGAACTTATAAAATTGGTGTTTTATATACGGCAAACGGCGACGGAACAATTTCTATTGCTGTAAACGGAAAAGACAGCACCGGAAATATGAAAATTGTTTCTACACATGATGATAAAGATCCTGTTGCCTGGAGACAATGGCATCATTGGAACAGTTCTGAAAATATTGGTACAATTAAATTAGAAAAAGGAAAGCAATTGCTCACTTTGCATATCGTAGAAAACGGTAATATGAATTTAGATTATTTGACCTTTACGCCCAATTAATAATGATTTATGATTAGTTAACTTGATCTGGCCGCATAATTCAAACCAAATTGTGCGGTCATTTCTTTTTATAACTTTTCGAAGTAAAGATAATTGGTACTGCTGCTTACATCGCGCAATCTAATCTGCGAATTATTAAACTCAAACAACTTCCAGCTGTTATTCAATTTACTAAGTAACGCTGAACTAAAAGTTAATTTTAATTCCCTAACATTATTTTGTACGCTGCTTTCCCATTGGCCCGTTTCTGAAGCTCCCGCTTTTGTTGCCACTACAGAATTATCGTTTTTAAATACAAAGGAATAACCACTGTAAGACGAAGTTTTCTCAGAATCATCAAAATAATACGGAATATCCCAGGAACCTTTTGTAATTACTTCATTCAAATCAAGCGTTACAATATTATTTTCCGGGCAGTAATCAATCGCATATTTTATAGCATTTTCAAAATCCAGATTATTGTTAATGGTTCTCGTTTGACCATGATAATCAACTATCGAAATTGGATATTTTAAAGAAATGTACTGACTGGCATTCAAATTTTTAATAAAATTAAAAAAGGCCTGATCGCTTATAATTGATTGAGAACTTCCTATTTGATTTGAGCTGTTATAAATATTAATTGTTATTGGATAATTGATATTCAGTCCGTTGATTTTAGATAAAAGATCAGGATATTGGTTCCAATAATCAATTAAAGAATCAAAATCAGCTTGGTCAGGAATAAATTTTTGAATGTAATTATAGTAGACCATCGTTACCGGAAAATCTATTGTTACAATATCATCATCATAATTATTTGCATTGATATTGTCTATTACTTTTTGATAATCTGCAGTCGTATTAACAGCAATTTGAGTATTATTTACAGTAACCGTGTAAGGTAGTTTTATAGTACAATAAGTAGAGCCGTCAATTACATTATCCTGCACGGTTGGCACCATGGCAACCCTTTGCAGATAAGACGTAAGAGGTGAAGCATTAGTAATTGTTCCTTGCCCACTATTATCCTGATCGTCAGGTGATTCGTTTTGACAAGATAACAAAAGCAGGAAAACTGCTGCTAGTGATAAATATTTTTTAAAAGGGAACATATTTATATTTTTACAAAGGTAATAAAATTTAAGAAACTGTTTTTTAATAAATTAACATTAGGGGTTTTGGCCTCTTTTAATACTAAATTATCAAAAGCCAATAACATTTCATTCTTCTATAAAACAATCTACATTGCTTTTACCCTACTTATACTAAAAACAAATACTTTTGCATCATACCAATCACAAATATAAATGCCAACTAAGAACCAATCAGACACTTGCGATGAAATAATTTTTTCGTCTTTTTTCAAAAGTCACGTAAAAGCACTTCGAAATTTTCTTTTTTACAAATTTGGCAATGTCAATCAGGCTGAAGATGTGGCGCAGGAAGCATTTGTAAAACTTTGGCAAAATTGTGCATCTGTACCGCTGGAAAAAGCAAAATCTTACGTATATACCATTGCCAACAACAGCAGTCTCAACGAAATTGCACACCAAAAAGTGGTTTTGAAATACGAAAAAAACTTCACGGGTTTAGACAAAACAAATGAAAGTCCCGAATATATTCTGGAAGAAAAACAATTTCAGGCCAAACTTTTAAAAGCCATAGAAAATTTAAACGAAAAACAGCGTGAAGCTTTTTTAATGCATAGAATTGACGGAAAAAAATACAGCGAAATTGCCTTAGAATTAAATATCAGCGTAAAGGCAGTAGAAAAGCGCATTCATCTCGCTTTATTAAGCCTGCGTAAAGAAATTGATTTATAAAAGTAGGGTAAATTTAGTTTTAATTGTTTTAATTATATAGTACAGTACAATGAAAAAAGATCGCTTATTAGCAAAATGGCTCAACGATGATTTATCTCCGGATGAATTGGCTGAATTTGAAGCAAGTCCCGATTTTGAAAAATACCGAAAAATAAAAGATTATACAGCTCATTTAGAGGTAGGTGATTTGGACGAAAATGCGATGTTGTCGAACATTTTGAGTCAGAAAAAAGCGGCTCAAAAAGTAGTCCCGCTATACAAAAAATGGGCGTTTAGAGCGGCTGCAATATTTGTTCTGGCACTTGGAATTACGTTTGCAATGAAAGTTTTAGTACCGCAGACAGAAACAGCAGATTTTGGAAAAAAGACCACTTTTTCATTACCTGATAATTCTGAAGTGGTATTAAACTCTGGTTCTGAAATAAATTATAAAAAATGGAACTGGGACAACAACAGACATTTAGATTTAAAAGGTGAAGCTTATTTTAGAGTAGCCAAAGGCCGAAAATTTGAAGTACAGACTAATCTTGGAAAAGTAACAGTTTTAGGAACTCAGTTTAACGTAAAAGCCAGAAAAAACAGGTTTGATGTAGTTTGTTTTGAAGGACGTGTAAAAGTAAATTATGCAGATACTCAAATTTTATTAACGCACGGACAAAGCGTTAGTTTTGAAAACGGAAAACAAATTAAAGCGGTTGTAAGTTTAACACAACCGGAATGGATTGGCAATGAAATCGCTTTTTATAAAGAAAATATCAGAAGCATTCTTGACGAAGTTGAAAGACAATATGATATTACAATCGAATTAAATACAAAAGATACAACATCATTATTTACAGGGAAATTACCCGCTAACGATTTAAACACAGCCTTGCAGATTATTAGTACAACTTATCATTTAGAGGCCAAGCAAGTCTCAAAAAATAAAATAATTTTTGACGGAAAATAAATGTTGCTCCCCAAACAATTTCATTTTTTGTTTCTTCTGTTTTTCCTTGTCCCGAATGCTTTTGCTCAGGACAAAGGAAAACTTATGCCTTTTAAGAAAATCATACTTGAAATTGAACAGCAGCATCAGATCAGCTTTAATTATACCGAAGACAATATTACCGGACTGGAATTAATTCCGCCAAAAAAATCACTTTCTTTAGTCGAAAAACTAGAATACCTGGCCCAAAAAACTCATTTGTCTTTTGAAAACATAGACAACAAATTCATTAATATTTATAAAAAAGAGAATCAGAAACCGCTAATATGCGGTTATGTTTTTTCTAATACAGATAAAAAACCAATTGAAAACGCTAATATTAGTCTGTCTAACAAAACTCAGGTTGCAACAGATGCAAACGGTTATTTTGAGTTTACAAAAGAAGACAAAAACACATTCGTAATCAGCCACGTAGGTTTTTTAGCTAAAAAAATTACTGCAGTCAATGCGGATTCTAAAGATTGTCTCCAACTATTTTTAGAACCAGAAATCATGCAGCTTCAGGAAATAAAAGCTAATGCTATTCTGGCTTCGGGGATTTCAAAAAACAAAGATGGATCGTTTGAAATTAAACCCAAGAAATTCGGTATTCTTCCCGGACTTATCGAACCGGACGCTTTGCAGACCATGCAGCAAATTCCGGGTGTAAACAGTATCGACGAAAGTGTTTCGAGCATTAACGTTCGCGGTGGCACACACGATCAGAATTTATTTTTATGGAATGGTATACGAATGTTTCAAACGGGACATTTTTTTGGTTTAATATCGGCATTCAATCCTAATTTAGCCCATACTATTTCTATTTATAAAAACGGAAGTTCTGCCTTTTACGGAGAAAGTGTTTCCAGCGTTGTAGCTATTTCGTCTACTCCCGAAACTGCTGAGAAAAACTCCTTTAGCGCAGGGTTAAATATGATTAATGCTGATGTTTACGGGAAATACAATATTTCACCGAAGGGTTATATCGAAGTTTCGGCACGTAAATCAATTACTGATTTTGTCGAAACACCTACTTATAAGGAGTATTTTAATAAAGTATTTCAAAACACAACGATCACTGATTTTTCAGATAAACAAAATGTTGATTATCACAGCGACAAGAAATTTGGTTTTTATGATGCTACGCTAAAATATGCTCAAAAAATAGGGCTTAAAGACCAAATTGTTTTAGATCTTATTACGATTAAAGATAATCTGGAAGTTTTTCAAAGTGCAAAAGTTTACGACATAAACAGTTCTGAAAATAATATTTTACGTCAGCAAAATTATGGCGGGAATTTATCTTGGAAACGAAACTGGAACGGCTTTAATACAACTAAAATTAATGTTTACAACTCTGCTTATGAACTTCGCGCCAATCAATCTACGAGCGAAGATCAAATTGTAATTCAGGAAAATACGGTTAACAATAACGGAGTTAATTTAGAGAACAATCATATCCTTAATTCTAAATTTACTATAAACGACGGGTATCAATTTAATGAAATTGGTGTTACTAATTTAGAACAGGTTTCAAATCCGGATTTCTACCGTAAAGTAAAAGACGTTTTGAGAACCCACGCTTTAATTGCAGAAGTAAAATACAACGATACCATTTCGAGAATATATTTTAAAGCCGGAAGCCGAATTAATTATATCGAAAAGTTTAAAAAATATATTATTGAACCGCGCGCGCAGTTTAGCTACGGCATCAGCAAAAGTTTAAATGTAGAATTACTGGGCGAACTAAAAAGTCAAAATACACAGCAAATTATTGATTTGCAAAAAGATTATTTCGGTATTGAAAAAAGACGCTGGATTATTTCTAATAACTCCACAATTCCTATTCAAAAAAGCAGACAGGTTTCTTTGAATTTATCTTACATAAAAAATGACTGGCTTTTTGATATCGAAAATTTCTATAAAAAAGTAATAGGAATTACAACTTCAAGTCAGGGATTTCAGAATCAGTTAGAGTTTGTTAAAACTACGGGCGATTATGAAGTTTGGGGAACCGAAATGCTGATTCAAAAAAAAATGAATCACTTTTTGACTTGGTTAAGTTATACGTATAATCATAATAATTATCATTTTTCTAATTACGAATACCCAATTTTTCCTAACAATTTTGAGGTAATGCATACAGCATCGTGGGCAGGAATTTATGAGAAAAACAATTTCAAAATTGCTTTAGGTACAAAGTGGACTTCGGGCAGGCCAAAAACTTCTCCTGATAATACGCAAATTGATCCTTCAAATCCTACTTTGATTTATCACAAACCTAACAGCGATAATCTGCATATTTTTTCGCAGGTTAACTTTTCTTCTACCTATAAATGGGAAACAGATAATGGTATTCAATACAAATTAGGGATCTCTATCTTAAATATTTTAAACAGAAGAAATGAAATCAGCGAATATTACAGAGTAAGTTCGTTGACAAATTCTATCGAAGAAGTCGAGACTTTTTCACTGCAAAGAACTCCAAACGTGAGCTTTAGAGTTTCTTACTAATTTCCTTCAAGCCGGGATTTAAAAAAATCCTACATTATTTTTCATTTTTTTTATAAAAACTTTAATTCTTTGGTAGGGTAATCTACATCAAGGCTGTTTTACTATTGAACCATATCAAAAGAATAGAAATGACCGCCTTACAAAACTTCATAAAATACCACGAAGGCTATTTTATTTATGACTCTTCTTAGCATAACTAAAAAGATGGAACGAAATGCTTATTAAAGCATGAATTCCCGATGTAGAATTTTAAAACAAAACACTTTACTGTTTTTGTAAAGTTTCAATTCCCTTATCAATATATAACTTAAATTAAAAAACGATGAAATTAAAACAACTTAAATTCGCTGCGGCTCTTGTAATTACAACCTTCTTTTTAAGCTGCAGTAGTGACAGTGGAGATAGTGGAGACAATGGTGGAAATAATAACCCGCCAACTCCCGAAGTTAAAAAAGCTGTTAGCCTTGCTACAAGCGCTACATTAGGTTCTTACCTTGTAGATAAAGATGGAAGAACTTTATATTTTTTCTCAACAGATGCAAACGGACAATCTTCTTGTACTGGAGGATGTGAAGCACTTTGGCCAGTATTTAATGTAGATAATTTAACTGCAGATAAATTAGGTGCAGGATTAACATTATCAGATTTTGGATCTATTACTACTCCCTCTTCTAAAAAACAATTAACCTACAAAGGATGGCCTTTATATTACTATGCACCAAGCTCAGACGATGGTTATGGCAGCGTGATGAATAAGCTTGAAGAAGCAGGAAAAACAGGTGGAGAAGGATTTGGAGGGGTTTGGTTTGTTGCAAAACCAGATTATTCTATTATGATTGTAAGAAGCCAGCTTGTTGGGCATGATGGTAAAAACTACAAATCAGATTATACTGTTGGAGACGGTGCTACAACATATTTTACAGATGCTAAAGGTATTACGCTGTACACTTTTAAAAACGATAAATTCAAGAAAAACAACTACACAAAAGAAGATTTTTCTAACAATGCTGTTTGGCCAATATATGAGACAGACAAAATTGTAGTTCCTTCTACTCTTGATAAAACTAAATTTTCTGTTATCACGGTATTTGGTAAATCACAATTGGTTTACAACGGATGGCCATTGTATTATTTTGGGCAGGATGCAAATGTAAGAGGTGCTAATAAAGGAATTAGTTTCCCTGCTCCTGGTGTTTGGCCGGTTCCTGTAAAAGATATTGCGGCTGCGGTTGCGCCATAATAATTTACTTACTAAGTGTAAATTAATTTAAACACATAGGGACATAGATTTTAGATTCTTAAAAAGGCGTTTCATTTATTTAAAATTCACAGAGCTTACTATGTGAAGAAACGGGTTTCTTTTTTATCCTTTTTTAAGTATAAAATCTATGTTACTATGTGTTAAATAAAAAATTCAACAAATAGTATATTCTGGTACATTACTGTAAAATTTAAATCCCAAATTGACATGAACAAACGAAAAATCACGATTTTAATCGTACTGCTTTTGGTAAGTTTTGGTCCTTACTATATCTACCAAAACATTATTTACAAAGATGCCAGAGACATCAATAATGAAAAATCAATACTTACCATTTCTGCTAAAAACTTAGAAAACCACTATGCGAAAAATGCTTTGCAGGCAGATTCAAAATACTTAAATAAAACAATTGAAATTGAAGGAACAGCCACAGAAGTTACTGATTCTTCAATGGTAATTGACGGAAAAGTATTTTGCAAAATGAATGAAATAGTAAAAACGAACTTCACCAATAAACCAATCAATATAAAAGGAAGATGTATAGGATTTGATGATTTATTTGGAGTTGTAAAATTGGATCAATGCAGTATACAACAAAACTAAATATGAAAAAAATATTCTTAATAGCCAGCTTTTTAATCTGCTTATATGCGAATGCCCAAGAAGATTTACTTTCCAGTCTGGACTCAACACAAGTAGTTGATAAAAACGCAACTGCCACTTTTAAAGGTCTGCAGATTATTACGCTACAGTCGACAAAAATGGCGGCCAAAAAAGAGCTTTATATTGTTATATCGCATCGATTCGGTTCTGTGAAAGGCGGAATCTCTGAATTTTTTGGTTTTGATGATGCCACGACAAAAATTGGCGGAATTTATGGTGTAACCGATTGGCTTTCTGTAAGTGCATCACGTCATACACTTTTAAAAATTTACGAAACATCGGTTAAATATCGATTAGCGAGACAAAACGACGAATTCCCGTTTGACATTGTGGGTTACAATACGATCGATATTAATAGCGGATTAAAAAAAGACGATTATCCTAAAATTGAATTTTCTGACCGATTAACTTATGTGAATCAACTTTTGATTTCCAGAAAATTCTCTGATAAATTATCCCTGGAATTAGCGCCTTCATTCCTTCATAAAAATCTATATAATCCGGATAATGAAAACGATAATCAATTTACTTTAAGTGCAGGCGGAAGATTAAAATTAACCAAAAGGCTTTCTTTAAATCTTGAATATGGTGAAAATTTCAATAAACCTGATTTTTATAACAATCCATTATCTGTGGGCTTGGACATCGAAACCGGGGGTCATATTTTTCAGTTAATTTTTACGAATTCGCAATCTATGACCGAGAGCGGCTACCTGACCAATGCAACCGGCGATTGGGGAAAAGGCGATTTTTTCTTTGGATTTAATTTATATAGAGTTTTTTAAAAGTATACAATATGAAAAAATTTATCTTCTTATCTGGCATTATATTATCCTTATACAGCTGCGAATCTACTACTTACGAAAGTCTGGAAGAACCAGAAGTTATTACAGGTCCGGTTACTTACAACGCTAATGTGAAATCTATCATTGATGCCAACTGTATTGCCTGTCATAATTCTGAGTCCCAGCTTATCCCTTTAGAAACGTATGCTCAGGTGAAAGACGCCACTTTAAATACGAATTTGATAGACCGAATTCAGCGTCAAAACGGAACTCCGGGACAAATGCCAAAAGCAGGAAGAATGTCTCAGGATAAAATCAATACAATTCTACAATGGAGTACGGACGGATTATTAGAAAATTAAATCGATAGAAAATGAAAAAACGAATTGTACTGCTATTTTTATTGGTTGGAATATTTCATGTTTCGGCACAAAAATATGCGACAAAAACAGGAAACTTAAAGTTTGAAGCTTCTGTTGATTCTTTTGAAGAAGTGGCGGCAGAAAACAAAAACACATCGGCCATTTTAGATTCAGGAACGGGAGATATTGCGGTGTTAACACTTATGAAAGGATTTCGGTTTAAAGTGGCCTTAATGGAAGAACATTTTAATGAAAATTATGTAGAATCGGATAAATTTCCAAAAGCTTCATTTAAAGGAAAAATTGAAGATTTTGATGCCTCTAAACTTTCGGCGACAGCAAAAGCAGTTAAGATTTCGGGAGATTTAACGCTGCACGGAAAAACAAAAAAAATAACGACAAATGCTAAAATTTCAAAGTCTGATGACAAGATTACCGTAATAGGAAATTTTGAAGTAAAAGCAGAAGATTTTGATATTCAAATTCCAAAACTGGTTTCTAAAAAAGTGGCGGATAAAATAAAAGTCAATTTTAATCTGCCGCTTACAAAAATGTAATACTTTTTTTTAGTTCATGGTGTTAGTTATTTAAAAGTGCTAAATTTTTCAATTTAGCACTTTTATGTTTTCTACAGAATTATTTCCCTACCGTTTGCTGAAATTGAGCAGGATAACGATCTCCTTGAATTGTAGTTTGAGCAAAAGCATCGTCAATTTTTTTCACATCTTCTACAGATAAATGAATGGAAGCTCCGCCAATATTTTCTGTTAATCGGTGTGATTTTGTTGTTCCCGGAATTGGAGCAATCCACGGTTTTTGTGCCAAAAGCCAGCCTAATGCAATTTGCGCAGGAGTTGCTTGTTTTTGAGAAGCAATTGCAGACAATAAATCAACTAATTTTTGATTGGATTTTCTGTTTTCTTCACTAAAACGAGGCAGATTATTTCTAAAATCTGTAGCTTCAAAACTGGTACTTTCAGTTATTGCTCCAGTTAAAAATCCTCTTCCCAACGGGCTAAACGGTACAAAACCAATTCCTAATTCTTCTAATACCGGTAAAACTTCTAATTCCGGTTCTCTCCACCAAATAGAATATTCACTTTGCAAAGCAGATACCGGCTGAACCGCATGAGCTTTTCTAATTGATGCTGCACCCGCTTCAGACATTCCAAAATATTTCACTTTTCCTTCCTGAATCAAATCTTTAACCGTTCCGGCAACATCTTCAATCGGTATATTTTGATCTACTCTATGTTGATAAAACAAATCAATAACATCCGTTTTTAAACGTCTTAAAGATTCTTCGGCAACAGCCCTGATATTTTCTGGTCGGCTGTCTTGTCCGTTAAAAGCCTGTCCGCCTTTAAAACCAAATTTGGTTGCAATAACAACATCTTTTCTAAACGGAGCCAGAGCCTCTCCTACCAATTCTTCATTGGCAATACCATAAGCTTCGGCGGTATCAAAAAAATTAATTCCCTGTTCGTATGCTTCTCTGATTAATTTTATTCCTTGTTGTTTGTCTACCGCTGTACCATACGCAAAACTTAATCCCATACAGCCCAATCCTAATGCAGAAACCTCTAATCCTTGTGTTCCTAATATTCTCTTTTCCATAATTTTATTTATATAAAAGTTTATTGTTATTTTTAACAGTACAAATTTCCTTTAATAAAACCAGGTGCATATAATACAGATTACTGCTATTATTACCATTTTTACTGATTTGAATAATCACGCTAAGTTATTAAGAATCTGAATAGTATATTTGTGCAGCTATTTTTTATAAATACATCATGGACCAATTAAAACTCGAACAAGTTACACAGTATAATCAGTTAAAAGGTGTTGAAACGCAGCATCCTTTAATTAGTGTTTTTGATAATTCAAATAGTAACGCATTACCTAATAATACGCGCCTGCATTTTGGTTTCTATGCCGTATTTTTAAAAGCGGGTCATTGCGGCGAATTAAAATACGGACGTAATAATTATGACTACGACGATGGTACAATGGTTTTTGTAGCACCCGGACAAGTACTCGAAGTTAATAATACAGACAATTATAAATCGACAGGCTTAACATTGCTTTTTCATCCTGATTTGATAAAAGGAACTGCGCTGGCTAAAAATATAAATCAATATTCGTTCTTTTCTTATGATTCGCACGAAGCACTTCATTTATCTTTAAAAGAACAGCAAATCATAAAAGATTTATTCAGTAAATTAGAATATGAATTAAGCCAGTCTATTGATAAACACAGCAAAAACATTATAAGCAATACAATTGATTTGCTTTTAAATCATTGTGTGCGTTTTTATGACAGACAGTTTATTACGCGCGAAAACATCAATTCTGATATTTTATCAAAATTTGAGAATTTGTTAAACGATTATTTTCAATCGGAAATTGTTCAAGATTCTGGTTTGCCTTCTGTTGGCTATTTTGCAGATCATTTGCATCTTTCTTCTAATTATTTTGGAGATTTAATTAAAAAAGAAACAGGGAAATCGGCGCAGGAACACATTCATCTTAAGTTAATAAATCTGGCCAAAGAACGAATTTTCGATACAGAAAAATCAGTTAGTCAGATTGCCTCAGAATTAGGGTTTAAATATCCGCAGCATTTCAACCGAATGTTTAAAAAAAATACCGGTTACACACCAATTGAATATAGAAACCTAAACTAAACGAATGCTGGACGACTTTCCATTTTATCTCGGTCTTTTAATTATCATTTTACTGCTCATTATGCTGGGCAATAAAATAAAAGTGGCTTATCCTGTACTTTTAGTATTGGCAGGATTGGTGATCAGTTTTATTCCGGGCATTCCTGCGATAAACATTGAACCGGAGCTTATCTTTTTTATTTTCCTCCCTCCGTTATTATACGAAGCGGCGTGGACAATTTCATGGAAAGAGTTGTGGCGCTGGCGGCGAATTATTACAAGTTTTGCTTTTATTGTCGTTTTTATTTCGGCACTTTCAGTCGCATTAGTGGCTAATTATATTATTCCCGGATTTTCATTGGCACTAGGTTTTGTTTTAGGCGGAATCGTATCGCCGCCGGATGCCGTAAGTGCCGGAGCGATTTTGAAATTTGTCAAAGTTCCCAAAACAATTTCATCCATATTAGAAGGCGAAAGTTTACTGAATGATGCTTCTTCCCTGATTATTTTCAGATTTGCCATGATTGCCGTTGCAACAGAGCAGTTTATATTTTATAAAGCAGCAATGAGTTTTAGCTGGATGATTTTTGGCGGTGTTGCGATTGGTTTATTAATTGGATGGCTTTTTATGAAAGCACATAAATATTTACCGACAGATGCTAATGCGGATATTGTACTGTCTTTATTAACGCCATACATAATTTATCTGGCGGCTGAAGAAGTTCATAGTTCCGGAGTATTGGCCGTTGTAAGCTGCGGATTGCTTTTGTCTAACAACAGGCATCGTTTTTTGAGCAGCAGATCACGTATACAAGGCGTAAATGTTTGGGAAAGTTTATGTTTTATTTTAAACGGATTGGTCTTTATGCTGATTGGCTTAGATTTACCCCAAATTACAAAAGGTCTTGAAGACGTAAGCCTTTTAACCGCAATTGGATATGGCGTATTGATTACGCTTGTATTAATTGTAAGCAGAATGATATCTTCTTACGGTGCCGTAATTGTCACCTTAATTGCCCGAAATTTTATTACCGTTGCCGACAGAAGACATCCCGGTTATAAAACGCCTTTTATTCTGGGCTGGACTGGAATGCGCGGCGTTGTATCATTGGCCGCAGCCTTATCTATTCCTGTTTATTTGAATAATGGCAACGGATTTCCGCAGCGTAACCTCATCTTATTTATCACTTTTATTGTGATTCTTTTGACTTTATTGATTCAGGGATTAACGCTTCCTTATTTTATCAAAAAAATCAAACTGCCTAATATCTACGATGTTCCTCGTGAAGAAGCTTATCATCAAATAAGACAAGAATTAGCCGAATTTGCTTTACACTATTTAAAGACGAATTATGACGGTCAGGTTGAAAATAATACTTCTTTACAGCATCTTATTCAAAAATGGGAACAGCATATTAAAGGAATCGATGATGAATCGATAAGTCAGGATCTTAAACATATTTATCTTGATTTATTAAATCAGCAGAGACAATGGCTCATCAACAGAAATAAAGAAGATCAGACTTTAGACGAATCTATTATTCGCAGACAAATGCATTATCTGGATATTGAAGAAGAAAAACTAAGATATCTTTAATTTATATAATAAAAAAACAGCCTCTAATTGGGCTGTTTTTTTATTAAGACTGAAAAGTTGTTTCGTCTTATTTAGGAAGTTTAGCAAGAAACTTTAAAATATCATTTCCTATTTCGTTTACGTGTGTTTCAAGTGCAAAATGTCCGGTATCGTAAAATTTCACCTCAGCATTTGGACTGTCTTTTTTATACGCTTTTGCGCCGGCAGGTAAAAAGTAAGGATCTTTATCACCCCAAACTGCTAATATCATTGGTTTTTTAGTTCTAAAATATTCCTGAAATTTTGGATAAAGCGCCACGTTAGTTCTGTAATCTTTTACAAGATCAAGCTGAATTTCAACATTTCCCGGACGATCTAAAAAGTGCTGGTCCAGCGTATAAGTTTCTGGAGCAATAAGACTTTTATCGGCTACTCCGTGAAAGTATTGAAACTGGGTAACTTCTTTAGAAACAAAAATATTAAGCGCGTCACGATTGGCTTGTGTCGGCTCTTTCCAATATTTTTGAATTGGATTCCATTCGCTGCTTAAACCTTCTTCATAAGCATTTCCGTTTTGAGATATTATTCCCGTAATTTTTTCCGGATTTGCCAAAGCAAGTCTAAAACCAGTTGGCGCTCCATAATCAAATACATAAATCGCAAAACGTTTTAAACCAAGCTGATCGATAAAACCCTGCATTGTTTTAGCCAAATTATCAAAAGTGTAGGCAAACTGCGTATGATCTGGCGCATCAGAATAACCAAATCCAGGTAAATCTGGTGCAATCACGCGATATTTTTTACTCAAAATAGGAATCAGGTTTCTATACATATGCGATGAAGTTGGATATCCATGAAGTAATAATACAACTGGCGCATCTTTTGGGCCTGCTTCACGATAAAAAATATTCAGCCCGTCTACCTTTGTGGTATTAAAATGTGTTGCCTGAATTTCAGTATTACTTTTTGATGCAGAAGATTTTTCTTGTGCATTTGCATCAATTCCGGGCAGCGCTGTTAAAGTCAATATTAGCGCTGCAGATTTAATTGTGTTTTTCATATTTTCAATTGTTTGATACAAATTTACTTTGTATTTTTGATATCTAAATATGATATGTTATGATCATATTAATCACTAATAATGATGTTATGAATAGTAATGATCTTAAAATATTTGAGGCTGCCGCAACACTCGGAAGCTTTACAAAAGCTGCAGAAGCTACTTTTACCGTACAATCGAATGTTACGGCGCGCATAAAAAGTCTGGAAGAAGAATTTGAAACCGAGCTTTTCAAAAGAGTTTCCCGCAAGGTTGTACTTACGGAAGCCGGTGAAACATTATTAAAGTATGCGAAGAAAATAGGAAACCTATTAAATGATGCAAAAAATGATATTCAGAATTCAGATCAAATTGGAGGTACGGTACGCATTGGCTGTATTGAAACCACAATGGCATTAAAAGCACCGGATATTATTAATAGTTTTAGTGAAAGTTACCCTGCTGTTGAACTTGAGTTTCATTCCGCAGCATTATCAACACTTGTTCATGATGTATTAAATTATAAACTGGATGCCGCATTTGTTATAGCACCCATAAATATTCCAGAACTGGAACAAGTAGTTGTGCGCAACGAAAAGCTTCTTATACTTTCTCCGTCGGGAACAAATAAATTAGAAGATATCCTAAACGAAGATCCTTTAAAAATTGTAGTTTTTGAAAAAGGCTGTGTTTTTAGATCCAGACTTGAAACCTGGTTAAGTTCAAAAGGAATCACGCGCTACAAAAGCACCGTTCTTAATTCTATTGAAGGAATTATCAATTTTGTTGAAGCAGGTTTAGGAATCAGTATTCTTCCCGAAGAAGTAATTAATACGTATTACAGCGGCAGGAATATAAAAACTTTTCCGGTAAGCAAAGAGTTGAACACAATGACAACTTTATTAGTTTACCGAAATGAAGAACTCCATTCTAAAGCGCTAAATGCTTTTATAGAGCAATACAGAGAGCCTTCAGTAGTTTAAACTTTGAACTCTGATATCCTTTTAAAATAAATGGAGAAAGAAAACACAGCCAAATAGTTCATAAAAAAGTTTTTTTTAGTAACCAAAATCATTAACTTGTTATAGAATTAGAACTAATACCACCCTATTTATGAGGTTTATTTCTAAATTTTTTGAAACAAATTATACCCAAAGTAATTTTTCTAACACTAGAAAACCCACTTACTCATTGTACTAAAAAAAACAAAACTATGCGAGTATCAGTAGTCCGAAAAAGTATAAAATTCACCCCAGATTCCAGAAGAGTTGTTGCCCGATATTTTATGAACGGTTATGAACGAACCCAGCAAATGGTGCTTCGGATTATGACATTGGATGAAAAACAAGTGTTGGAAACTTTAGAGCAGACTCTTCGTGAATTTGCCAGACGCCATCGCAATATTTCGGCTATATTTTTTAGACACTGCGAAAAAATCAGACCTATTATCGAAGCCATGCAGGTCGATTATGAAGCCATGTCTCTGAATCGAAAAATGCTTATTGGCTCCTATTGTACCATGGAATATGCGATAGAATCTGCTGCCATTTTTAATCCCTCAATTGTAGAAGACTTTGATCAGTCGGGATTGGAAGTCGGTGAAAAACGTGTTATTATTTCTTTTCGTGCCACGGGCGAAGGCCATATTTCATCGATTGTTTTTAGAAGAGGAATTCTCGACAGAGATAACAATTTGCAGATCATGAAAATTGGTCATCATATTGATAAGGCCGAAATTGAACACAAAACTTTATTCAATAAAGAGCGCTTTTTGACTAAGCTGATCGAAATGCATACCCAGGACAAATACATCGATCAAATCATGCAGGGCCTGCCAGATGAATTTGAATTTGCTGTTCTTAAAAATTTACTCGCTACCGCATTGAGCGATCCGCTGATTCGTCAGGAAAGAAGAGTTGCGCTCGAAGAAATTCTTTGGTTAGCCAATTCTTTTTACGATTTGCAATTCAAACACGATTCTGATATTACGGAGCGTGTTATTTTCCCAATATCTGATTCTGAAAGCCGCGGAATTGAAGATGCGCGTTTTGTTCGCTTTACCGATGATGACGATTCTGTTCGTGTTATGGCTACTTATACCGCCTATAATGGTCATGCGATTTTACCAAAACTAATTTCTACAGAAGATTTTTATTCTTTTAGAGTTATGCCTTTACACGGAGAAGGCGCTCAAAATAAAAACCTCGCTTTGTTTCCAAGAAAAATAAAAGGAAAATATGCCATGCTCGCCCGAATCGACGGTGTAAACAATTACATTATGTATTCGAACCGCGCAACACAATGGAACAATCCTATTTTATTGCAGCAACCGCGTTATACTTGGGAACTTACCCAAATAGGAAATTGCGGTTCGCCGCTTTGGACAGAAGAAGGCTGGCTTGTTATTACACATGGCGTTGGTACAATGCGTCGTTATTGCATTGGCGCGTCACTTTTTGATCTTGATGATCCGTCAAAAGAAATTGGAAGACTTAGCGAACCGCTGCTTTCTCCGCTTGAAGACGAACGCGAAGGTTATGTTCCAAATGTGGTGTATTCCTGCGGGGCGATTATTCACAATAATAGTTTGATTTTACCTTATGCCGTTTCTGATTATTCGTCTACTTATGGCGTGGTTGATATGGTGGAATTGCTGGATGCTTTGAAGAAGAGTAAGTGAAAATAATGGGCTTTTAAAATATATTTAAATGGCAAAAAAAATTATATGCACTTTATTTACATTCCTTATTTCTATAGCATTTACTAGTTGTGAAACTAAAAAAAGTAATTTGGAAGAATCTGTTTATTATGTAGAAAATATTAAACGAATACAAGATTCTATTTTTAAATTAAAAACTTATGGCGCTAAATTAGTTATATGCAGTTTAAAAAAAACTTCAAGTCATACTATAATTAATTTATCTTCACCCAACACTCCTTATAAAATTCACACTAACCATAAGTATAAAAAAATTCAGGGAGTTAATATTCTGTTTGTAAATTATGATGAAAAACTGATTAATCAACAAATTCCAAAACAACTTATAAAAGATAAGATTCTAACATTTAAGGGGCTTGAAAATAATGAACCACCGTACTTAGAGTTTATTTTTTGTCCAAATGATATTAGTTCGATAAAATGTTTTAATAATATTCAGCTTGACGATTTTGATCAGGAATATAGAAAAAACAAAAAGATCTTTAATGAAGATATGTTGGTTAGAAAATGTGATGATAATGAAACCTAACTCTTTTCATCTTCGAGAATCCGAAATTTTTCCATTTATAAACTACAGACTACAAATTCACAAAAAGAAGACTAACAATGAATAAATTTTATTTCTTAAGCATATTATGTGTCTTCATAAGTTGTAACACCAGAAATCGTATTGATAAAAAATTATTAGATTCTATATCTGAGATTCATATACAAAATAGAGCCACCGATAATTTTGGGGGAATCGAGGAATATAAAATTAAAGACAAAAAAGAAATAACTTCTTTATGCAATGAATTACTTCTGTTAAAAGAAAAAAATAATTTACCCACAAAGCCATATGATGGAACAATTGTTATAGAATTTATGACAAGAGATAAATATGGAACAGAAGAATATATTGATATTCTTTCCTCTAGAATTATACTTAAACCTAATGGAAAATACTTTATAGATTATTCTAGAGGGCAATTTGTATCAGATCTCTTTTTATCTAGAATTTTAAACTATTTAGAAATAGATAAAAATAAAGTTTCTGCGTTAGATAATTACCCAAAAACCGAATAAAATAAGTTATAAAAATCAAATATAAATGACCCTTAAATTTAAAATAAATGACAATTATGATGATGAATTATTTTTATCACATTTGCAACATCATTTAATTAAACAAGAAATAAGCGATGTATCTATTATAAACAATAAGATTGTGCTCAAAAACAATTTATTTAATGGTCAAAGTCAAATGAATAGCTTTGCTTATACCGCAGAAGGTTTCTTTTATATCCGACATTTCGAAACTTATAAAACACTTTATTATACCTATTATAATTTTAGAATTCTACTATATATTGGTTCTCTTTTTTTAGTTTTAGGCTTTTTCTTTGAAACATTTAGGATTCTCACTATTGCTGTTATTCTAATAACTCTAATTAATCAAACTCTTTATCGTAAAAAACAGAAAAGATTTATAACTAAAAAAATTTCAGAGTTTGCTACTGCTAATCAAGCTTAACGATGTTTTCTAATCAACCGCAAAACCTCGCAAAACTTTCCCAAACTCTTTCTTCATGTCTATTTTATTTTTCTCATTTGAAACATCAGATGAATCTATTTTAAAAATTACAAAGATTAAAAACCCGGAAATTATCATTATAAAATCATCAATATTTATTTTTTAAGTGGAATTATTGTTTTCAACTTTACTTATTGGTAGAGGACTCACATATTTCCCCATAAATTTACAAAATGATGGATGATTCGCTTATTGTTTCGTGTTTTATAAGCGGAATTCTTGGCGTATTAAAGTGAGATTACGTTATCTTTACATAGATTATTGTACATCAATTAGTAATGGAATCACTACGCGCTATTTTTACCGAAACTTTAGGATTAAGTTCCAATCATTTTGAAGAATTCCTAAAAGAATTGCATCTTAAAACACTGAAGAAAAAAGAACATTTAATTCAGGAAGGTTCTGTCTGTGATTTTATTGCTATCGTGATTTCGGGAACCTTAAGATCGTATGTGCAAAATAATGACGGAGAATTTAATAATGATTTTTATCTCGAAAATAGTTTTGCCAGTGCGTACACGAGTTTTTTAACGCAAATGCCAACAAACTGTAATATAGAAGCTTTAACCGATGTTGAATTATATTACATCACGCATAAGCAGTTTCATTCGTTAATCGAAAAAGACACTAATTATTTAAAACTTGCTAAATATATTTCTGATAATTATTTCATCCGAAAATGTAAAAGAGAAACTTCTTTCCTAAAAAATTCTGCAGCCGAAAGATTGGAAATGATCAGAAAGCTTTATCCTGAAATTGAGCAAAAAGTTCCGCAATATCATATTGCCTCCTATTTAGGAATTAAACCGGAGTCTTTAAGCAGAATAAAACTCTTAACATACATCAATAAATAAGTCTGCTGTTATAATGAGCTTTGTACTTCATTAATTATTAAATATTTGAAGTATGCCTATTATAAATTTAAAAGTCAGCGGCGAAGAAGACGCAGCTTTAGCAAAAGAATTAGCGGTAATTATTAGCGGCCTTACCAAAAAAGTGCTGAATAAAAAACCCGAAGTTACGGTTGTAACGGTATCATTTGTTCCAGACAATTTTTGGTTTATTAATTCTGAATCGCTGGAAGATTTACAAACAAAAAGCTTTCATCTTACAATTAAAATTTCCGATTCTACTAATCTAAAAAACGATAAAGCCAATTATATCGATGCTGTTCACAAGGCGTTGGCACTTCGGTTAGGCGGAATTCATCCCGTAAGTTATACGGCAATCGAAGAAATGAAAGCTGATGCGTACGGTTATGAAGGATTAACTATTGAATACAAACTGATTCATAATCGTATAAAATTAGAAAAATGAAACATATAAAACCATTGATTTTGGGCTGTTTGATTTTCATTCAAAATACAAATGCACAGCAAAAAACAGATAACAAAAAAGAAATAAATGTCATTATAGAAAAGTACAGCGAAAGTGTGATTAAAAAAGATTCCATTGCGTTTTACGATTTATTTAATGAAGGAACTGTAACTTGGTGCGCTGCGCTTATGGATAAATCACAAAATAAAGAAATAGAAACAAACGGAAAAGAAAAAGCCCGATCGAATTATTTTTCCGGAACTTATAAGGGTTTTATGAGAAGTTTATTCCGTTATCAATCTACCGAAGATAAGTTTGATAATATTCATATTATTGAAGATGGAACTGTCGCCGCCGTAACAATGGATTATAGTTTTTGGGCCGATAATAAAATGACCAATTTTGGCGGTAAATATTTAACTCTAATAAAAAGAGACGGCAAATGGAAAATTACCAGCGTCATTTATTCCTTAGAACTTACTTCTTATTTTGAACAGCCTTCGCTAATAGACAGACAAAAAGAGAAGAAATTACAATTACTGTAAAGTCTTAACTCTGAAAGACAAAACCCTTAAACATTGATTTGTTTAAGGGTTTTACAATTGGCTTCAAATTTAGAAACAATTAATCGATACCGGGAATGGTAATGTCCCAAAATTTACCCGATTCTATGTTTAAAAGAATAGCGTTATAAATTCCGTCTGCAGAATCTTTTGTGGTAAATGGCGCTTGATTTCCACCTAATTTAGTTTGAACCCAGCCCGGATGAATTGGTGTTACAATAATTTCTTTATCAATTACTCTTGTTGCCAGCATTGCCGCATACATATTAATGGCATTTTTTGACAATCGATAAGCTGTTCCGTTTGGAGCTGCATTTTTTAATAATCCCATACTGCTTGAAATAAAAGCAATTTTTCCGCCCGTTTTAATATTTTTTAATAATGATTCTGTAAAGAAAATTACACTCGTCACATTTGTATTAATGGTTTCGGTAAAGGAATCAAAATCAGGTTGATTTGAAAAAGCATCGGGAGCAATTCCAGCGTTATTTACCAGTAAATCAATATCTGTTGTAATCGCTAAAATTTCATTAATCGCATTATTTCTGCTTTCCTGATTGGTAGCTTCTAATGGAATCACTTTTAAATTCGAATGCGAAAAATCATCTAATTTTCCTGATCTTGTTGTTCCTATTACATTAAAATTTTCGTCCAGCAATTTTTTAGTCAACGCTAAACCTATTCCGCTGCTTATTCCCGTTATAACGGCTGTTTTATATAATTTGTTCATTTTTTCTCTTTATCTTAAATTAATTATTGGGTTTAAATCCGCCGCTTTGCATTAGTAAACCAAACCAGTCTTCTAAATGCCAGGTATGCGTTATTTTTCCATCTTTTAAATAATGAAATTCATGTATTGCTACCGACACTTTTTTGCTCGTTGCCGGTATACCAATCAATTCTTTATTGTGTGTAAATACAATTTCTGCCCTTACCCCCGCACGTTCATGTGTTCCGAAAATTTCTAAAATATTGATTTCGATATCGGGAAAATTAGTTGTAAAACCTTTAATAATATCTTGTAAACCTTTTGGACCTGCCGCCTGATTGGGTAAAAGCGGCATATCTTTCCAGTCCGGCGTACAGATTTCATCTAATAATTCCGGTTGTTTTGTTCCCCAAATTGCATAAAAAGTTTTAATTGATTCTATTTCGGATGTTGTCAATCCTTTCACCATTTCTTCATTATTTGTCTTCATAATTTTACATGTTTTTCAGTCGTTTTTTCTGCAGAAAAATGGCTTGTTATTACTTCTTAAGTACTTTTGTTTACAATAGTTCTACAAATAAACTATCAATAGTTTATATTTGCAACTAATGTAAATTGATTTAAGAAAAATTGCGGTAACTAAAAAGTAACTTATGGCACGAAAACTATTTGAGAACAAAGATTCTTGTGCAATGCTTCACACCATAAATATCATTGGCACTAAATGGAAGCCTCTTATCCTGTATTTACTGGCTAATAAAAGCGTACGTTTTGGAAAACTACTTTTCTTTATGGAAGGTGTTTCTAGGAAAGTATTAACCGATCAGCTTCGTGAACTTGAAGAGGATGGTTTTATTCTCAGACAGAAATTCGGAGAAGTCCCGCCAAGAGTAGAATATTCTTTAACAGAAAAAGGAAAATCTTTTCTTCCGGTTTTAAAACAAATGTACGACTGGACGATTGAATGGAATCCCGAAATTTCATTTATGGATTGTAAAATAGTATTGCCCGTAGAAGATTAATTTTACCCGAATTATTACTTTTTCAAATTCGGGATTTTCTCTGTCAAATTTTTCCAATAACGTTTTGGCATGTGTTGTAAATGCAGTTTGGTATTTTTTCTGGATTCAATATTAACACTGCTGAAATAACGACGCCAGAGATTCTGAAAAAATTCTTCGTCGTCATCGCATATTTCGGCTAAAAATTTAGAAGAATTGGAATCAGCATTAAACTCTAATTGTACTGATGTTGTATTTTCGAGATCATAGTAAATGCCGTATTTGCGTTTGGCATCATAAATTAACCAGCGCTGATCGGCGTAGCGGTTTTTAAAATGACGTTCTATTAAAGGCAAAACATCGCAGTCGGGTTCTACGATTGCGTAATACAAATTGTCTTTGGTCAATTTAAACCTTACAAAAGCTTCCATTCGGTGGCTTTCTCTTCCGGTTAAGTGAGCGGCTTTTCTAACTTCTAAAACTGCCGAATTAGATAAATCACCTTCGACATTTATGGAACTCGAAAAAATATATTTTACGTATTGAAATAAGGTTTCGTCAATTTTATCATTTTCAGATAAAAATGCTCTGTAAATATTCGCAAAACCTTCCTTTGATAGCTTTTGTTTCAATCCGTTTAAAACCCGTTTTGCTTTTACTAAATCTGTTGTTACAAAATGTTTATCCGAAAAAAGCAACGCATTTGAAACTTCACTTTTAGCAAAAACCACATCTTCGAGTTTAAGTTCGTAGATTTCAAATACAGCCGAAAGCCAGCCTTCAAAAGTGCTATCGTAAATTATTTGTGTCATTGGGTTTAAAATAAAGAAAGCTGATTCGAAAAATCGTTTTTGTATTTGCTTTTCTGCGTATTTAAAATATGATCTTTTATTTGGATAGAAGTCCAATCCCGCTGCAATTGAAATGGTGAAGCAAAAGCCAAAAAGTATTTTGATCTGCTGTAAGCGATTCCTAATTTTTGTAAATCTTCGGGCTGCAATCTTTTAAATTTTCTCGCGGCGACAATCTTTTGGGCACTTGAAACTCCAATTCCGGGAATTCGGAGAATCAATTCTAAATCGGCAGTATTGATATCAACCGGAAATTGATTCAAATTTCGCAAAGCCCAGCCGAGTTTTGGATCAATATCCAAATCAAGATTCGGCTGATCGAAACCTACAATTTCATTTACATTAAATCCGTAAAAGCGAATTAACCAATCGGCCTGATACAAGCGGTTTTCCCGAATCATGGGAACAGGTGTTCCAATTGCCGGAAGTCGATTGTCATAACTAATGGGCACATATCCCGAATAATAAACGCGTTTCATGTTCATTTGTTCGTAGAAATAATTGGCCATTCCTAGAATTTCCATGTCATTTTCTTTTGTTGCGCCAATAACCATTTGCGTACTTTGACCTGCCGGAGCAAAAAGCGGCGCTTTGTAGTTTAGTTTTTTTTCTTCTTTATAACCAACGATTTCATTTTTGAGATATTCCATTGGTTTGATCACATCGATATGATTTTTATCGGGAGCCAGTAATTTAAGACTCTGCTCTGTTGGCATTTCGACATTTACGCTTAAACGATCTGCGTAAAGTCCTGCCTCTTTTAGTAATTCGTCGCTCGCGCCCGGAATCGCTTTTAAATGAATGTATCCATTAAAGTTTTCTTCTAACCGAAGTTTCTTTACGATTCTAACCAAACGCTCCATTGTATAATCAGGATTATCAAAAATACCCGAACTCAAAAACAAACCTTCAATATAATTTCTACGGTAAAAACCAATCGTCAAATCCACCACTTCCTGAACCGTGAAAGCGGCGCGTTTTACATCATTGCTTTTTCTGCTCACGCAATACGCACAGTCGAAAATACAATGATTGGTCAGTAAAATTTTAAGCAGCGAAACGCAGCGTCCGTCTTCGGTATACGCATGACAGATTCCTTTTCCCATTGCATCGCCAAGTCCTTTACCTTTATTTTCCCGTTTGCTGCCGCTGGACGAACACGAAACATCATATTTTGCTGCATCGGCTAAAATTGCCAATTTCTCCATCACTCTTTCGTGTACCATTTTGACGTTTTTTATTTGTTTTTGAAATGAAATTTCATCATTTCAAAATTAGGGATTTGGCATGGAGAAGGGTTGAAAATTAGTGTTCTAAATTGTATCAAAAATTGAAGCCAAAGCCAACAATAACAAAGCTTTTCTTAATAATTATTCTCCTCAAAATAAAAGAGTTAAAGTTTAAAAACAGGTATAAATACCTGGTCCAAAATTTTTGAATATTTATACATTGCACTAACAGTTATGAAAAATTTTTATAACCCCCTTAAGATTATTTTTCAATTCTTTTTTTGATAAAATTGAGACTACTGTATTAGCGAATAATAAATAAAGAATCGAAAAAGCTAAAGCAATGAATTTTGAAAAAGGACAAGATATATCCTACACAACTTTAAGTGGGAGATCTTACAGGGCTATTGTATTAGAAAGAAAATTAGATTTTAAAAAAGGACTTATCAAAAAATCTGCAATGAAAGAAATGACTTTTCATTATTTGATTGAGGTTTTTAGAAATGATCTTAGGGAACAAATTCTTTGTTCAGAGGAGCAGATTAAGCTTTTAGAAGAAAAAGTGAGTATAAAAAAAGCGGCTTAATAACCGCTTTTTATTCTATACTAAAACATCTTCGTTATTCAATCCCAAAATCTTGCCGTAAGCTACGGCAGCTTTATGCACCTGAACAAACCAGTCTTCGGCAGCATTATCATCGGCGCCATCAGAAATGTATTTGAGACATAAAAACGGAATATTTTCTTTCATTGCAATCATGGCTAAAACATAACCTTCCATATCTACAACATTGTAGGCATCAGAACAATGTCCCATTTCAAAATTATCGCCAGTTCCGCAAATTCCTTCTTTTAGGTTATCCATTTTCAAACCATATTCCAGAACTGGAGGCAGTCCTGATAATGGCGTTTCATATTGTGCGTAACCTAATCCCTGAACATCCATATCTCTTTGTACAAATTTAGTACAGCAAATAACGTCTCCTTTTTGAAAAAAACTGCTTCCCGCTGATCCTAAATTAACTATTAATGCAGGTTTTTTATTTTGAATAGCTTTAGACAATTCATACGCTACATTAACTTTTCCAATCCCAGTAATCAATGTATTATAATTTTTAAAAACTTCTGCCGCTTCTGATTCAAGAGCAAAAGAAAATAATATATCGTCGATGGAAAAGGATTGGTTTTGATTAATTTGGATCATGTTTAATTTGGATTTTCTGTCCGCAAAAATACGTTTAAAAACTTTTTCTATTTAATGTATTTCTTCTAATTCTAAAAAACACGTTAAAATCCCAATCAAATAGCGGTTTTTCCATATAAAAAAATATATTTGTCAAAAGCAGTTTTCCCAAGAACCGAAAAGACATTTGTATGGATAATGAAAAATTTATTTTCTGCCTTGAAGGCGTACAGGACGTAGATACCGTTACGACTACTGATGTGGTTAAAAATTTGGAAGAAATTGCTATTGACCAGGGAATTGCAAGTATTTATAAAGCCTGCGATACAATTGAAGGTTTAGAAGAAAGCTTGAACACGCTGCTTTATGACGATCATAATTTTAAGGATTATGAAATCATTTATCTTGTAATGCCGGGACAGGAAAACAACATCTGCCTTCATGATTATTACTACAGCCTCGAAGAAATAGCTGAACTTTTTGAGGGAAAAATGAAAGGAAAGATTATTCATTTTGCCAATAAAAAAAGACTCGACCTCAACGACGAAGAAGCGCAATACTTTCTGGATATAACCGGAGCGCGCGCCATTTCGGGTTACGGATCTACTTATAATAAAATTGCCAGCTGCAGTACTATTGATAAAGCTTTTTTTAGTTTGTATCAGGAAAACGATGATCTTACAGAAGTAGTAGAAGATTTGTACCAAAAACATTATGCGCTTTGCAAATTACTTGATTTTAGATTGTATTATTAAGTATGAAAGTCAAGACAACAGAGAAAATAAAAACGTATAATCCTTCAAGATTTCGGGAGAAGTTTTTGGGAGAAGACAATCCTATTCATTTGCTTTTCAAATCAAATTCGGATCATTTTTTCTGTTTGGAGATTGAGGAAATCATGCAGATGCAATATCCGGTACCGCCTTCTAAACATTCCTGTCACACTTTAATTTTTATTACTTCGGGTCAGCATGTTATGAAGTTGGGTTATCAGGAATACATCACTACAGATAACGAAATGATTATGGTTCCGGCTGGTCAGATTTTCTCTCTTGATAATGTGAATAGTATACACAAAGGCTTTATCTGCCAGTTTCATCCTGATATTTTAATTGGAAAATACGGCAGCCGTGAAATGCTTAATGAATTTGATTTCATGAAAATATCTGGTAATCCAAAAGTTTCTTTTGCGAGCAAAGATGTTCCTGATATTACGGCTATTTTGAATCGGCTTCAAAAAGAATATTCAGAAACGGAGAGTGCGAACCTGAATATTGTGCAGTCGTATTTGATTGCTTTGTTTTATGAAATGAATAAAAATTCGGTTAAGAGTCCTAAAAGTATTTCGGCCGCAGAAGTTATTACAAATAAGTTCAAGGAACTAATTCATGAACATATTAAAACCCATCATTTTGTTCATTATTATGCTTCACTGCTCAGTGTTACGCCAAACCATTTGAATAAATCGGTTCGAACGGTTACCGGAAAATCGGCAGCAAAATGGATTGACGAGACCATATTGCTTGAAGCTAAATATCTCCTGTTTCAGACCACTCTTTCTGTAAGTGAAATCGCAATACAAGTAGGACTTGAAGATCAATCGTACTTTAGTCGGTTTTTTAAAAAACATGAAGGAATTAGTCCTATTCAATATCGAAAAATGATTGATAAATCCTAATTATTGATTATTGCATCCTAATAAATAACAATACATTTTTCTGAAATTTGCATCTCAAAAAATGCATATTATGATTTATGTTTTTAAAACTTCCGTTGACAACCGATCCAAGTTTGAGTCGGCTTCTGCCCTGCTTCAGGAATTACTCCCAAATACATTATGGAATTTTGATCTCGAGGACTGCGATAATATTTTAAGAATCGACAGCGAACTTGATATTCCTAATTTAATTCAAAACAATGGCATTTTTGATTGTATTGAATTAGAATAAAATCATGCTCATTTCTCCAATTTTTCAATTTCTTCATACCCTTTAATGGAAACAAAATTATACCAAAACCGAACTTTTGATACGGTAGATTATGCTGATCAAAGTTTATCGAATACTGAATTTGTAAACTGTGAATTCATCAATTGCAACTTCTCTAAAAGTGATTTAAGCCATAATGATTTTTTGGATTCTACTTTTAAAAACTGCAATCTTTCATTGGCGATTCTGAAAAACACAGGATTAAAAAACATCAGGTTTTTGGGCTGTAAACTGATGGGTTTGGATTTCAGCGCGAGTAACAGCTTTTTGTTTTCCATGAGTTTTCAGGATTGCCTTTTAGATTATTCGACTTTTATTTATAAGAAATTAAAGAAAACGAATTTTATTGACTGTTCTGTAAAAGATGTCGATTTCTCGAATACTGATTTGTCTTTGGCGGTTTTTAAAAACTGTGATTTATCGAATGCTACTTTTGTGGAATGTATTCTGGAGAAAACTGATTTTAGATCGTCTCGAAATTACGCTTTTGATCCTTCTGAAAATAAAATTAAAGGAACTAAGGTTTCACATATTGCCCTTGCGGGGCTGCTTGAGAAATTTGATTTGGAGATTGAATGAGTTTTTTAGTCGCAGACTCGGTTTGAGAATATTGTGTGTAATTGGCACACGGATTTCCGCAGGTCTTAACGGGTTTATTTTATACAAAAAGGGATGCTGTTTGCATCCCTTTCTAAACCAATATGAAAAAAAACAATGAATTATTAATCTAACCAGCGTGGATCTCCAATTTGATTGTCGATCAGGGTTTGATTTTTTACTGTAAAGTCACCACTTGCTGCATTTACAAACTGTGGGTCTGCTGTTGTTCCTGAGGCATCGATTTTATTTAAAGGAATCGTTGCATCCATAAAACTTGCTGCGTTGTAATAATAGGTTTTACTAAATACTGGCTGCTCAGTATTAGCCTGATTAGTATAAATAGCGCTTGTTCCTGCTATTAAAGTATTTTTTACTGTTGAAGCATTATCTAAGAATCGAACATATAAGATTCTTTTTGGAGCTGCTAAATTTGATACATTATACAAGGTACATTTATCAATTAAACTATTGGTTACTAAACCTGTTCCAGATAAGTTAGCTGCCGCATCTGCTCTAATAAAATCACGGGATGCAGAACAACTGTCGAATGTACTGTTTTTAAGTACTATGCTTGCAATGTAGGTATTTCTGAAATCGATAAAATCAGCACCAACATTTGTATTTACATTTTTAACAATACTGTTATCAACTGTAAATGATGTTACTTTTGCATTTGTTACGTTGGCAGAAATTAAAGCACGAAGATAATCATGAATATTACTTTTACTTATTAAAATATCTCCATAAGTTGATGCAGCTCCGCTGATTGTTATTACAGCTGCATTGGTTAAATCTTTCCCATTCAAATCTAAATCTACTAAAGAAAGATTTGTAACTCCCGGATTAACCGTAAACTTGACATTTAGTTTTGGCTTGTCACCTGTTTTGAATCCTCTTATAATAAGTGATTTATTTAAGATTATTTCGCCAGTAGTACTAAAAGTTCCCGGCATTAACAACAATCTTGAACCGGCAGGCGCGGCTGCAATACTTGCTGCTAAATCATCTCCCGGATTCACTACAATACCGTTCGTAATATCGATTCCGGTTGTAAATGTCGCCGTTCCTCTTGTTTTAGTTCCGTTTAATAATGTTGCTGTATAAGCTGTTTCACCAGTAAGTCCGTCTACTATCGCTACTCCTGCCGTTTTTTCTGCAGGTGTTATCGTATGAATGACATTACCTGGAGCAACAGAAATTTGTGTAACGTTGCTATTTGGCGTCCATTTCAAAGTAACGAATTTAGCATCGATATCAGCATCCTGAACCGGGAAGAAAATTTGTTCTGAAAGCGTAGTTGCGGTTACCACAGACCATTTTGAGTCTTCCAATCCTGTTGAACCAACTGATTTTACTCTAATCGAATAAACTGTTTCACCTTCTAATGCAACCTGAATTGGCAATTGTTCCGGTGTAACGTTCATGGTTTTAAAAATCGTTTTAAAGTCCGGATCATCTGCACTAAATTCTACTATATAGTGATCTGGGTTTTCTTCTTCTTTTACTGACCAGTTTAACTCAACTGTAGTCTGGTTTCTAACTTTTGCCGTTAAACCAATTGGAGAAAATTCCCTGCTTGCATTTATGCTGTCTACAACTTCTTCGTTATAATTTTCACAGCCCGAAATAACAGCTGTCAACACGATTGAAGCTATTAATCCTTTTATTATATATTTTGTTTTCATAAACATGATACCTTATAATTAATAAATAATTGTATGAGATTAATAACCCTAATCATTAGTTAATTTACCGTTACTTCCGTCAATAAACACTTGCCAGATTGGCCAGAATTGTCTGTTATCAGGATTCACGCCCGCTTTATACAAACTGTTGATTTTTGTATCGGTAGCAGCACCTGTCCATGTCCACTCAAAAGAAGTATAAGCAGCTCCCGGATTAGCAGTTTCTCCACGGTTTAATCCGTAAATATCCAAGCTCACGTTATCAGCTTTAAATTTATAATATAAGGTTGTTGGCACTGTAGCATATTCGCCCAAACGCTGCGATAAGTTTGTCATTTTAACTTTGGCTTCATCTAGTTTTGTTTTAAGAAGATTCCAGCGAATAAGGGCTTGTTTACGTTCCATTTCTCCTGTAAACTCAAATTTATTTTCTTCTACCAATGCTTTAAACATGGCATCTTTACTTGTTAAGGCACTTACATAAGCATCTACTTTTACTGGCTGAGCTGCGACCGGAAATGCTCTTCTGCGGATTTCTTTTAAATACGGAGCTGCTGCACTTGGACCTTCTAATTCGTTAGCTGCTTCTGCGGCGATTAAAAGAACCTCAGCATAACGCATATAAATTTTGTTTACGCCATCATCATTTGTTGAAGTAACTCTGCGGGTCATCCATTCGTAACGGTATTTTCCAAAATACCATGTATTTAAAGCTCCTAATTCTTGTTTTGCAATATTATTTACGGCTGTTCCATATTTGTACGGAACGCAGGTTACATCTCTACGTGTATCTGCCTGATCATAGTCATAAAAAACGAAAGGAAGCGGCCCTGCAGTTCCCCCGCGGTTTGGTCCGTTTGCATGAAATTGATCATCTGTAGTATGGCGTACTGCAAATGTAAATAACATACGTCCTCTACCTTCTGAAAATGGAAGTTCCCATAGTGATTCTCCTCCTGCAACTAAATATTCCTGATTGTATTTTCTCCAGAATGTTTCAAAAGAAGATTCTAAATGTGCAGATCCGCTTTCAATTACCGAACGGGATTCTGCCAATGCCAATGCGTACATATTGGCAACAGAAAGCTGCGGATCTGTACTTCTTCTTACTCCGTCAGGATATTGCTGATAACCGCTCGCAGCCATTGCTAAACGAGCACGGAATCCTTTTACGAATGCTTTATTGATTCTTTCTACACTGCTTGTTGCTGTAGTTTCTCCAGGCCACGGTACTAATGTTGCAGCTTCAGCTAAATCTTTAAGCAACTGCTTGTAAATTTCGTCACGGCTTGTTTTTCCTATATAAAGTGTTTCATTTGTTAATGGCTCAAATCGATACGGAACATCTCCAAAAGCTTTTACCAAATCAGCATAATAAATAGCTCTCAATGTTAAAGCCTCACCTAATAAATACCCTAAGTCTGATCCCGGTGTTGGGTTGCCATAAGTACGTAAACCGCGAACACAAAGATTGGCACGCTCAATTCCTGAATACATCATTGCCCATGCATTGTTGGTTGTATTCATTTGAGAGTTATTTGCCTTTGCATCATACGTACATAAATCTGATGCATCACTTACGGTTTGTGAAGAGTTATACCATTCTACATCGGTGTTTAATCCATAAAAAGGAAGAAAACGACCTCTGTAAGAGTTAGTTTCTGCAAACGGAATTTTAATTCCGTCTACTGCTCCTGCAGCTAAATCAGGACTGGAAAAAATAACTGATTCGTCTAATGTTGATTGTGCCGGAGCATCTAAGTAGTCATCTGAGCAAGAACAAAAAAGACTTGCAACAAACATTCCTGCGATTACTATTTTATGTTTCATCTTGTGAAAGTTTTACTGAATTAAAAATTAAGGTTTAAACCAAATATCAACTGTCTGCTTCTTGGATAAGCTGAATAATCAACCCCAGGAGTCAACGGTGTATTTCTTCTTGTTGAAGCTTCAGGATCTTGTCCGGTATATTTTGTCCAGACAAATACGTTACTGGCAGTTAAGTAAAATCTTAACTTAGAAATGCCTAAAGCAGAAGTTAAATCATTTGGTGTAGTATAACCTAAACTCAAAGTATTAAGTCTTAAAAAAGACCCGTCTTCAACAGCCCAGTCACTAAAAACATAACGCGGCATATAAGGAGACCACATTGTAGTATTTGCATTTAAGGCAGTAAGTGCTGCAGGATCTGTTACTAATTGTCCTGTGTTAGGATCAAAGTTTGTCCATCTTGTCCCGTCAGCCATTTCAGTATCTAAATTTCTATATTGTCCATTTGGAATTGAAGTAGAAAATTCAACTTTATTTGCATTATAGACATCATTTCCAATGCTGTAGTTAAATGCTGCAGAAAGATCAAATCCATACGCATTTGCATTCAGTACAAAACCACCTGTAGTTTTTGGGTTAGCATTTCCTATAACAGTAAGGTCGTTTGCATTTACTTTACCATCGCCGTCAATATCTTTCAATTTCATTGCACCTGGTTTCATAGGCCCAACAATTGTAGTACCATCTGGCACTCCGGTTTTTAAAGTGTAAGCTCCTGCATTATAATTGAAATCAGATACTTCGTAACGTCCGTCACTTTTATATCCGTACATAACACCTATTGACTGACCTACGTTTACTAAATAATCATTTCCAATAGCCGTTGAAGCCCATCCAGAACTTGCACCAAAGTTGCTCATTACACCAAGTGAGTTAATTTTATTGGTGTTGAATCCAGCATTAAGCGATAAGCTTACGCCGAATTTCTCTCTTTCAATTAGGTTAAGATTTAAAGTGGCTTCAACTCCGCTGTTTTGAACTTCACCCATGTTTCTGAACTGAAAATCATATCCTCCAGAAATTGGGAAGTTGATCAATAAATCTTTTGTAACGTTTTTATACACCTCAACAGAACCTGTAACACGGTTTTTAAACAAATCGAAATCTAAACCTAAGTTTTGCGTCACAGTAGTTTCCCATTTCAAGTCTGGGTTTGCCATTGTTTTAGAAGGCGCCCAGTAATTATCAACACCATTAATCCAAGTAGATGTTGTAGAGGTAAAACTCTGAACCATTTGTCCTGTCGGGATATTGTTGTTTCCTGCTTCACCATAACTTGCTCTAAGTTTAAGCAAATTAACCCATGAAGCATTTTTCATAAATTCCTCTCCCGAAATTTTCCATGCTGCCGCAGCCGCCGGGAAAAATCCCCATTTATTATCTCCTAAAAATTTACTTGAACCGTCCGCACGATACGTTGCTGTAAAAAGGTAACGATCTTTATAATCGTAATTTACGCGACCAAAGAATGAAAGTAATTTATCATCTGGAAAATAGAAATTATCCACTGAAACCGGTGTTCCCTGAGTCGTTAATTTTTTTGCCTGATCTAAACCAAAAGTCAATGGATAACCATGAATAGCAGTATTTACATCGTTTCTTTTGTATTCAATAGACTCCTCACCAAAAAGTACTTTTAAACTATGATTTTCTCCAACGAATTTTTTCAAATCATAGTTCAGCGTATTGGCATTTCTAAAACGAGTATCTTTTCTGTCTCCCATTATCATAGCCGGCATACCTTGTCTTTCTGCCGCCGGATTATTTTTTACATAATAAGTAGAACGCCCAAAATAACGATAATCTAAATAATTGTAGTTATCCCAGCCTAATTCTGTTTTAAACACTAAATCTGAAGTAAGTTTCCATGAAAAACTTCCCAGCATATTAAAGTTTTTTCTAAACTGCTGGCGGTCAGTATCAGCAATAGCCACAAAAGGATGTGTTAAATTATCCGAAACCGCTTCATCAGTATCATCAGTTGTTAAACCCGGAACCGGAATTGGAGCATATCCCACAATATTTTTTAAACGAGAATCTGCCGATGAAACTTCATTTTGCTCATTCATTCCCCCACCATTAATTTCTGTATCTGAATAACGAACTGTAAAACTCAAATCAACTTTATCAGAGGCTTTACTGTTTAAAGCCAGCGACAAGTTATTTCTATTAAAATCTGATCCGTCCATGATCGCTTTTTCATCATAATGAGCATAATTGAAATTATAGTTCATTTTATCTGAACCGCCGCGAATCGATAAGTCACGGCTTTGAACTTCACCTGTACGCCCAAAAACCTGTCTTTGCCAGTCATTCCCTTTCATGCCTTTGTACATGTCATAATCATTCCATGATCCAAAATATTTCTCATAAGAGTTTAAGTTTGCACTATCCTTAAGCAAAGCGTACTCATACTGCCATTTCACATAATCTTCCGGAGCTGTAACATCAATAGTATTGGCTAGTTTTTTCATACCGTAAAACATATTATAGTTTACGGAGATTTTACCATCTTTACCTTTCTTAGTCGTAACAATAACAACTCCGTACGCACCTCTTGAACCATAAATTGCCGTAGATGACGCATCTTTTAAGATTGTCATTGTATCGATATCAGAAGAAGAAATATCATTAATATTATTTACCGGAAACCCATCTACAATGTACAACGGCGAAGCATCCTGCGTTAAAGAACCGTTTCCACGAATTCTAATCTGAACGTTTGAATCCGGAGAACCTTCCGAAGAAGTTACCTGAACTCCCGCTATACGTCCCGTTAAGGCTTCTGCTACGTTAGGAACAGGAATTTTACGCATTTCATTTCCGGAAAATGTCGCCACCGCACCCGTTAAATCAGATTTTTTTGAAGTTCCATATCCAATTACTACAACCTCATTTAAGTTGTTTGAATCTTCAGACATAGTTGCATTTACTTTGGCTTTTCCTTCTGTAGGTATTTCAATACTTTTAAATCCTATAAATGAAAAGCTTAAAACCGCTTTTGGATTGGTTAATTTTAATTTATAGTGGCCGTCAAAATCTGTAGAAGTCCCGTTCTTCGTTCCTTTCTCCAGTACATTAACCCCTGGCAAAGAAAGTCCGGCTGCATCCTTAACGGTTCCTTCTATTGTCACTGTCTGAGCATTTGCTCGATTGCTCAACAGCAAGCACAATAAAAAAACAAATGCAAAGCAATGATTTGCTCCCTTGTTTAATAAATCTTTAAAATTCATGGTTGTTTGTTTAAGTTAGTAAATTGTTTAAAAGTGGTTTTTGTGGTTTCTTTTTTTGTTTGTCAGCCCAGTCTCTGCAATTATTCACAAAGATTAGGTCTACACTATTTTGGAATTTTAATCATTCTGTTTTTGTAAGAATCGAAACTTCTATTAACAATGTTTCAAAAAGTTGTAATCGATTACACAAACATAGATATTTTTTTTATATAAAAAATTAAAATTCATAAAAATTTCATAAATAGAATTACATATCAAAAATAAAACAGCTTTTTTATACGACTTATGTAATTTTATCGATATATAAATATTAAATATATTATCGTAATTCGATGATTTGTTATGATTTTATCTAAAAAAACAATCGATTACAAGCTTACAATTTAATAAATTTTTAAGTGTATTTTTAACATTTAATATGACTGAAAAAATCAAATAAAATTTTTAACAGACATCATTTTTAACAAGTTTTTCTTTCAAAAAAAGAATCTTCAACTTGTTTTTGTGTATCTATTACAGTTCTAAAACAAGCATTCAAAACCCTAAACAAATCCTAAAATAAATTTTGGGCATAAAAAAACCCTTAGAAATAATCTAAGGGTTTGATATTTATAGTGATATAAAATTTATGCGCTTTGAAGTTTCAAATCGTTCTTGCGTATTTTTATTAATGTTACCGTTATCAGCATTCCAACAATAGACATTCCAACTCCTATAAGATTTGGAGATTCGTAGCTATATCCGGCTGTTAAAGGTAATCCTCCTAGGAAAGCTCCAAGAGCATTTCCAATATTAAAACTTCCCTGTAAAGAAGCCGAAGCAATCATCTCTGCCCCTTTTGCAGTTCGTATCATCAACATTTGAATTGGTGCAATAACCGAGAAAGAAATTGCCCCCGTTAAGAATGTCAAAAACAAAGAAACATATTGATTTGATGAGAAGAAGTAAACCAAAACCAAATCGATTGACATGACAAACAACAAGGCTAAAGTGGTTGGTGCAGGTGAATATTTATCTGCCAGTTTTCCTCCGGCAAAATTTCCAACAACCATTCCAAGTCCTGCAAGAATTAAAATATACGAAACATCGCCTTCGCCAAATTTCGAAACGTTAATCAATAAAGGAGCGATATAACTAATCCAGGCAAATAATCCTCCAAAACCAATGGCAGTGATTCCGATAATCAACCAAGCTTCGGTTCTTTTGAAAAACTCTAATTGTTTTTTCATATTTACTGTTTCTCCTTTGTCCAGCTTTGGCATCCATAAAGAAATAAGTAAAAAGGTTAACAGCCCCACAATAGCAATTAATACAAAAGTATAACGCCAGATAAAGTTATGTCCAATATAAGTTCCGATAGGAACCCCAATTAAATTAGCCAGGGTTAAACCCGAAAACATAATCGCGATCGCCTGTGCTTCTTTTCCTTTATCGGCCAAACGGCTTGCGACTACTGCACCCACTCCAAAAAACGCTCCATGCGGTAATCCCGATAAAAATCGCGAAGCAAATAAAAAATTATAAGAAGGTGCAATAATCGAAAGCGCATTAAAAATCGTTAACATTAAAGCTAAAATTAAAAGCATTTTTTTAGGTGGAAAATTTCTTCCAAGTATTACTAATAAAGGAGCGCCAATAACGACTCCAAGTGCATAAGCTGAAATTAAATATCCGGCAACAGGAATACTAACTTTCATATCTGAAGCGATATCAGGAAGAAGACCCATCATTACAAATTCGGTTATACCGATTGTTAAGCCTCCAAAAGAGAGTGCAATAAGACTTTTTTTCATTTTGATTGGATGAGAAAGGGAAAGACTTTCTACAGTGCAAATTTAACACCATTAAGCAAGAAAAAAGTTGTACATTTACAACATAAACTTGTAATAATAAAACATGCCGAAATTAAATCAGTTTGAAACTCTTGTCATTCATGAGTTTGAAGATGAAAAATTTCATCTTCCGCCGCATACACATACGTATTACGAAATCATCTATATAAAGAAAGGAAGCGGCGTTCATCACCTCAACAATAATCTTCTTCCTTACAAATCCGGAGATTTATTTGTGATTTCGCCAGAAGACGAACATTATTTTGATATTAAAAAATCAACACGCTTTGTTTATATCAAATTCACGGATAATTATTTTAATTCGAAACAAAATTTAACCTGCGATGAATTCTTAATTCATACGCCGGAAAATTTTATGCGGGATAAATTATTAAAGGAAACCGTTTTAAAATTAGACGATCCTTGCAAAACGATTCTAAAAAATACGATTGAAAATATTACGGCTTATAATTGTAAAACCGATGTTTCGTCTTCACCAATTATATTTTATCAGATTCTTTCAATTTTTGGCGTAATCAAAGAAACGATTAAATGTATGAATCTGCGAATGGAATCGACGCATATCGACAACGAACAAATTGCGACTTATATTCATCAAAATATTTATAACCCAAAATTGGTTCAGATAAAAGTCATTGCCAGTCATTTTAATATTGCCGAAACTTATTTTAGTGCTTATTTTAAAAGGACTTTTTCTATCAGTTATCGCGAATACATTAATAATCTGCGAACGACTTTAATCGAAAAACGCATTCATAATGATAAGCTTTCTATCAAACAAATTGCTTACGAATTTGGTTTTACTGATGAAAGCCATCTTTCTAATTATTTTAAAAAGAAGAAAAACATGAAACCAACTGATTTTAAGAAAATATAAAATTGGAAATCTTAAATAAGTAACGGCTCTTAAAAAAATTATCTAAATTTGTAATTCCAAAGCATTTTCATTGAAGAAAAAAATTCACATATTGTTTTTCCTTTTAACTCTTGGCTTCTTTTTGATGTCCAGTTCAGGTTATGCATGTGGAAAATCTTCTGCGAAAACTTCATGCGAAAAGAAAGCTGTTTCTAAAAAAGAGAATCCCCATTCTTGTCAGGAAGATTGCTGTAAAAAAGATCATAATTCTAAAGATCAGCACGGCTGCAGTGGAAAATGCGATCATTCGAGCTGTACAACTACTGCTTTGCAATTTAGTCTGCTTACCACAAACGAATTTGAATTCGAAAATAATCTCTTTAATTTCTCGTCTGAGAAATCTATTTCTTATTATAAAACCGCCAGTATTTCTGATGGTTTTACTTCTATTTGGTTAATTCCTAAAATAAAGTAATTCTATTTCTGACAGCCATAATAGTGTTTTGCCGCTAAGGCACAAAGGCTCGAAGAAATATAAAACTTTGCTCCCGATAGCTATTGGGATTGCGAGATTAAAAAACATCCTAAATTATTTAACTTAGAGAAAAATTACATTCTCTATCAAAATTTACACACAATGAAAAACTTAATATCAACTATAGCAGCAATAATTACCTTATTATTTACTGCAAATACGATTCAGGCAAATACAATTAAAACAACAGAAACAGGAATTGAAATCGCTGATTCAAGTCAGCTGCAATCTGTTTATGATGCTTATTTTACTGTAAAAGATGCTTTAATTAAGAGCGATGCAAAAGTAACTTCGGCGAAAGCCAAAGATTTATTAGACGCGATTACTGCCATAAAAATGGACAAATTAAAATCTGACGAACATACAGCCTGGATGAAAGTGGTAAAAAAATTAACTGCCGATGCTAAAAGTATTTCGACTACAACAGATTTAAAAAAACAACGTGAGACTTTTAAATCACTTTCAAAAAACACTTATACTTTAATTAAAGTTTCAAAATCGACTGATGTTGTTTACAAACAATATTGCCCAATGGCTGATGCTGACTGGTTAAGCAAAGAAAAAGCAGTTAAGAATCCGTATTACGGTTCTTCGATGTTAACTTGCGGAAACGTGGTAGAAACCATCAAATAAATATGACGCTCTACATCAAAAACATGGTGTGCGCCCGCTGTAAAATGGTTGTGAAGTCTGAGTTTGAAAAACTCGGACTTCAGACTATTTCTGTCGAATTAGGCGAAGTCGAACTGCAAGATGAAATCAAAGATTCTCAAAAAGAAGTTTTACTTAAAAATCTGCAGACTTTAGGTTTTGATTTACTCGATGATAAAAAAACCAAAACTATCGAGAAAATAAAGAATCTGATTGTCGATTTGGTTCATCATAAAAACAACGAACTCAAAATCAATTTATCTGATTATTTAGTCGAAAACCTTCATCAGGATTATAATTCGCTAAGTAATCTTTTCTCTGAAATTGAAAATATTACAATTGAAAAGTATTTTATCAGTCAGAAAATAGAAAAGGTAAAAGAACTGTTGATTTACAATGAGCTTTCTTTAAGTGAAATCGCTGACCTTTTAAACTACAGCAACGTTGCGCATTTAAGTAATCAATTTAAGAAAATAACAGGCTTCACACCTACTTATTTCAAACAGCTGAAAGATAAGAAACGTATTCAGATCGAGAATTTGTAAAAGAGTCTATTTCTTGCAAAGTCGCAAAAGCGCAAAGTTTTTTAAGTCAGTAATTAAGCATCTAGTTTGTCATTTCGAGGAACGAGAAATCGCACTCGTAAATCGACAAAGATTGACGCTTTTAGGAATGGAGTTTCTGGTGCGATTTCTCGTTCCTCGAAATGACAAAAAAGACGACTTCCTTTGCGTTCCTTCGACTTCGCTCAGGATGACAAAAGAAAAAACTTTACGGCTCTGCGACTTTGCGAGATTATTATTTAGATAAAAACCTTTGCTTCTTTGCGGTAAAAAACCACTTTTAGTAAATCTTGCAAATCATTCTCAAAATTATACAAACCGTTGTAAACCTTACTTCGGAAATTTGCATTGTAATATAATTAAATAAAACAATGACACATACATATCAACTTAACGGACTGACTTGTACAAGCTGCGAAGACAAAGTAAAAAAAGCACTTGAGCTTGTAGACAACGTGACCGATGTTGCCGTTTCTAAAGATAATAGCACCGCAACGATAACCATGGACAAACACGTTGCGCTGACAGAATTGCAAAATGCACTTGAAAGTAAATATCAAATCAAAGCTGTCGATCATAATGAAAACGCTGAAGAAGTAAAATCATGGTTTACCACTTATAAACCTATTTTATTGATTTTTTTCTACATCAGTTTCGTTACCTTATTAATACAATTTACCAATCATCATTTTGATTATATGCAGGCAATGCCACACTTTATGGCAGGATTTTTTCTGGTTTTTTCGTTTTTTAAACTATTAAATTTAAAAGGTTTTGCCGAAAGTTATATGATGTATGATGTGCTGGCAAAAAAAATTCCGACCTGGGGATATGCCTATGCTTTTATTGAACTAGGTTTGGGAATTTCATATTTATTGAATTTTAATCCGTTATTGACCAATGCTGTTACTTTTATTGTAATGACTATTAGTATCGTTGGTGTTTTGCAATCGTTATTAAATAAAAAGAAAATCCAATGTGCTTGTTTAGGTGCTGTTTTCAATTTACCAATGAGTACTGTAACGATTATAGAAGATGGTTTGATGATCCTGATGAGTTTTATTATGCTAATTACAATGCTATAAAATGAATAAAACGATATTTTTAGTCCTTCTATTTTTGATCTTTTTCGTTCAGAATATGCTTTCGCAAAAAGTAGTTCGTTACGACTTACACGTTCGTGATACTATTGTGAATTTTTCTGGAAAAGAAAAACGCGCGCTTACCGTAAACGGACAAATTCCGATGCCGACATTGACTTTTACGGAAGGCGATATTGCCGAAATTTATGTGCATAACGATTTAAAAAACGAAGATACAGCGCTGCATTGGCACGGATTATTTCTGCCAAATAAAGAAGATGGTGTTCCGTATTTAACGCAAATGCCTATTAAACCGGGAACAACTCATAAATACACTTTCCCAATTATCCAGAACGGAACGTATTGGTATCATAGTCATTCGGGACTTCAGGAACAAATTGGTTTATACGGGCTTTTCATTATCAATAAAAAGAAAGACGATTCGACTTTTAGAAAAGGGATTGACGATTTGCCGACTGTTCCAGTTATTCTTAGCGAATGGACGGATCTGAAACCGGAGAATGTACAGCGAATGCTTCATAATGCCAACGATTGGTTTGCCATAAAAAAAGGAACAACGCAAAGTTATGCTGAAGCAATTAAAAAAGGTCAGTTTTCAACAAAAGTCACTAACGAATGGAAACGTATGAATGCCATGGATGTAAGTGATGTTTATTATGAAAAGTTTTTAATCAACGGAAAAAATGAAGACCAGCTTTCGCAGTTTAAGGCGGGTGACAAAGTTCGATTACGAATTGCAAACGGAGGCGCATCCAGTTATTTCTGGCTGACGTATGGCGGTGGAAAAATAACGGTTGTGGCCAGCGACGGAAACGATGTTGAACCTGTAGAAGTCGACCGTTTGATTATTGCCGTTTCTGAAACTTATGATATCGTGGTTACGATTCCTGAAGATAAAAAATCCTTTGCTTTTTTAGCTACAGCCGAAGATAGAACGGGATCTGCTTCTTTGTTTTTAGGCGAAGGAAATAAACAATCTGTTTCTCATCTCCCGAAATTAAAATATTTTGAAGGGATGAAAATGATGAACGACATGATGAAGATGAACGGCGAAATGAATGATATGGGTATGAATATGTCGCTGAACAAAATGGACATGAATGCCGTAATGTATCCTGAAATTTCCGGCGAAGAGGAATCTACAAAAACTGAAGATCATTCGATGCATAATATGGAAGGCATGAAAATGGATGACGATATGAAAATGTCTAGCGATACCACAGAAACGGCCCAGATCACCACCTTGAATTATGGAATGTTAAAGTCTCCAACCAAAACAACACTTCCAAAAGACGCTCCGGTAAAAGAATTACGTTTTACATTATCTGGAAATATGAACCGTTATGTTTGGAGCTTGGACAACAAAGTCATTTCTGAAACGGATAAAATCTTAATTAAAAAAGGTAAAAACGTTCGTATTGTATTGTACAACGGCTCAATGATGCGTCACCCAATGCATTTACACGGACATGATTTTAGAATTCTGAACGAACATGGTGATTATTCTCCGCTAAAAAATGTGATTGATATTATGCCGATGGAAACGGATACAATCGAGTTTCAGGCAAATGCAGATGGCGATTGGTTTTTTCATTGTCATATTTTATATCACATGATGGCGGGAATGGGACGTATTTTTAGTTATGAAAATTCGGCTTCAAATCCGTTGATCCATCATCCTGAAATGGCGTATAAAATGCTAAAAATGGATGATCGAATGTTTCATTTTATGACCGAAAATGATTTTGCTTCAAATGGAAACGACGGAGAAGCAATGTACAGCAACACGCGCTGGAGCATTGGTACAGAATGGAGATTAGGTTATAATGACAAACACGGTTATGAAACTGAAACGCATATTGGCCGATACATTGGCAAAATGCAATGGTTTATGCCTTTTATAGGTTTCGACTGGCGATACCGAAAAATGGGAATGGACGAACAGGAACAAAATCTTTTTGGACAAAGTAATACAAAAGACAATCGTTCTGTTTTTAGTATCGGAGCTGAATATACTTTGCCAATGCTTGTAAAAGCTCAGGTTGAAATGTATACCGATGGAAATGTGAGAGTGCAGTTTGAACGAAAAGATATTCCGCTTTCGAGACGTTTGCGTATGAATTTAATGTGGAATACGGATAAGGAATATATGGCGGGATTAAAATATATCGTTGCCCGTAACTTTGGAATTACAACACATTATGACAGCGATATGGGAATTGGTTTTGGGGTTAATTTGAATTATTAAAGAGGTATAGTCCCTACGGGACATTCGGGTGTGGTTTCATTTATTTTTCTACCAATATTTTTTCTACCGATATTAAACTCCTAACGGAGTATTACTAGAAATCTAGAACATATCTCGTAGAGATAAGATATCGGTAGAAAAAAATAACCCGCATTAAAATTGTCCCGTAGGGACTATATTAACATCTCTATATTTCTCTATTAACTTATCGTTGACAATTTCCAAGACAAAATCGCATTATATTTGAACCAACATCTTCAATCAAAAAACGAAAATTACTAACAACTAAATTTTACAAAAAATGCAAAAATTATTTACCGTTTTAGCCATCGCTTTATTTACAATTGGATTACAAGCTCAGGATACTACGCCTGCTAAGAAAGAAAAAGCTAAAAAAGAATCTTGCTGCAAAAAAACAGATTCAAAAAAAGACAAAAAATGCTGCGCTAAGAAATAATCGCAACATGTATTAAATGAAAAGGCCTCAAATATTTGAGGCCTTTTTTTATGTTGTTTTTTTTCCGCCACGAATTACACGAATTTTCACGAATTATTTTTTTTAGATTCAAACTTTAAAAATTTGTGGAAATTCGTGTAATTCGTGGCGAAAAAACTAGTAATCAACTTCCCCCAGAAATCTCTTTAATCCTTTTAATCTGTGGCAAAAAAACTATTTCACTGTTGCTACATTTCCTGTTCTGGTAAGTACTCCCCAGCTTTGACTTTCGCCTTTTATGGCTCTTCTTAATGCTCTAAATAGAATTACATACATCAATTGTCTGTATACAAATCGCTGTGGAATTAACCATATTAATTTAGTGAGTTTTTCTTTTTCAAAAATAAAAGCAATCACGCTAACCAGCATATCTACTACCATAAAAGCTATATAATAAACCAATATTTTATGAAGACTATCCGGATCATTGAAATTCCAGATTAAACTTAAAATAAGAATTAAATCAGCCAAAGGCGCAAATATTGGTAAAACGATTTGAAAGAGAAGAATATTAGGTAAAGCAACCATTCCTAAACCTTTATATCTTGGATTAAAACACGCATCTCTGTTTTTAAAAAATGCCTGCATAATTCCATAACTCCAGCGGAAACGCTGTTTCATAAATTCTTTCAAACTTTCCGGAGCTTCTGTTATCGCAACGGCTTCAATACAATTTATAATTCGGTAATCATTTCTTAAAATCCGAATCGTTAAATCGCAGTCTTCAGCAAGTGTATCGGTTGTAAAGCCTCCTGCTTTTTCTATTGCTTCTTTCTTAAAGGCGCCAATCGCTCCGGGAACAACCGTAATTCCGTTTATTAAATCAAAAGCCCTGCGGTCAAAATTTTGTGCAGTTGTATATTCAATACTCTGCCATTTGGTCAACATTGTATTTTCGTTTCCTACTTTTACATTTCCAGCAATCGCTCCAATCTCTTCATTGTTTTTTAACTGCATCGTAAAACCTTTCATCAATTGCGAAATCGCATCGGTTTTTAGCTGCGTATCGGCATCGATACAAACTACATACTCATTTTGGGTTAGTTTAATTCCGTAATTTAAGGCAGATGCTTTCCCTCCGTTTGGTTTGGTATTGACTTTTACTTTTGGATTATTAGCAAAAGCTTCGTTAATCATGGCAAAAGTTTTGTCTTTCGATCCATCATCCACAAAAACAATATCAAAATCCGGATAATCCTGACCCAATAAATTTTCTATAGTTTTTACCGCATTTATTTCTTCATTATAAGCTGGAACAATAATACTCACTTTTGGGAGAACTTCATTTGAAGGCTTGTAAACCGGCGGGTATTTATGATCTTTCCATTTTTTAATAAAAGCCATAATTGCCATTAATGCGATTCGGAAAAAACCCAGAAAAATAGCCACCCAAAATGTCGCCGTAATAAAATGTCCAAACCAATATCCGAAATCGAAAATAAAATTATCGACTGAAATAAACGGACCTTTTGCTTCTGGCATAATCTCATCTTTTGTTTTACCAAGCAAGTGAGCAACAGTCGTAAACTGAATATGTCTGTCTTTAAAATATTTAATAATTCTCGGCAAAGCTGTAACTGTAGCTTCTCTATTTCCTCCGGCATCGTGAAGCAAAATAATTCCTTTATCGGGGTTTGCTTCGTATTGTTGTATAGTTCTAATGTAAACAGAATCGGCACTTACGCCTTTTTCCCAATCATTTGGGTCGATACTTTCTCCAACAGTATAATAATTTTGTGCTTTGCTTAATGCAATTGGTTTTAGTTCGGCTTCTGTTGTGGGCTCAGCATCTGCATTATAAGGCGCTCTAAAAAGCACGGTACTTTTTCCGGTAACGGCTTCGATTAATAATCGGGTCGTTTCCATTTCTTTGGCCGCTCGTTCCGGACTTACCAAAGCAATATTTGGGTGTGTAAAAGTATGATTGCCTATTTCGTGACCTTCTTTATAAATTCTTTGCAGCAGCGGAATATTATTTTCTCCCTGAATACCAATCACAAAAAATACTGCCGGTACTTTTTCTCTTTTTAAAATATCTAAAATTTGAGGTGTATAAGTAGGATCCGGCCCGTCATCAAAAGTTAAAATGACTTGTTTGTTTACGTTTCCAAATTTGCTGATTACATATTTTGTGGGTAATTCTACATATTTCTGTTCTGTAATAATGTCTTCGTCATTATTGATTTCCAATTCTATTTTTCCCGCTGCAGGAGCCGCAATAACATTTAATATTTCGCCGTCTCCAATATAAGCGGGGCTTTCGATTCGCGTATCGACACGTTTCATTATATTAAAATCGAAAGGCTTTTTATTGATGCTTTCATCTGTTAGGCTTCGCTGATAAAAACTCCACAAACGCTGATCTTCACTTCCTAAACGCCACAAAGCGGTTCCTCCCAAACCATATTCGTCACTAAACCTTATCGTATTAAAATTAGTGGCAGCATCTTCAAAATTGACTACATGTTTTTTACCATTGCTATCAGTATAATTAAAAGAGTTACTATAGCTGTTATTATCAAATTTTATCGTGGCATTGTGCTGTTTTGCAATAGCAATTGCCTGATCGTAAGTTATGGTTTCACCTTCTTGTTTTTCCTGCCAGTCGTAACCATATCCGGCAAAACAAAGAATAATTTTTTCTGATGGAATTTCCTGTGCCGTTTTGTCTACGATACGTTCTATCCATTTCTGACTACTTACATCTCCCGGAACACTGCCGGCATAATGTTCATCATAAGCCATCAAAAACATATAATCATTGTATTTTGCCAATGCTTTTACATTAAAATCATCATCTGATGCCATAATATCCTGCGAAACAAGATAGCCAAGCGGATGCAGTTTTTCGTATAAGGCTTTCTGAAAAGCAATTATAGGTTCATCACTGTTTTCTTTAAACTCTTCAAAATCAATATTTATTCCTTGTAGATCATATTTTTTTAATGCTTTTACAATATCATTAATTAGTCTTTCTCTTTTATTTGTATCATGAAGAATGCGGTGAATAAGATCGCCGTCAAATTCGCCTTCGCCTAAAGATTCATTGATGTTGTTGATTAACGGAAGAATTTTTACTTTTCCTTTTTTCATCACTTTCAATGCTGCCGTATCAATTTCTGTTCGCAGTAAATCGGTTTTAGGATCAATAAAAAACCATTCCGGGACTACCATATTGAGTTTGTCAATATTTTTTTGGAGTGAAAATAAACTCTGCGGATCCCAGTCAACATAAAAAGCAGCCCGAACTTCCTCAGTAGTTTTTGGTGCAATTGGCTGTTTTCGTAATTTTTCTATTTTCTTTTTTTCTCTTAAGAAATAATCAAACCCTTTAAACTTTTTGAGTTCCTTATCACTTAAATCTTTTGGTGTTATGGGATTTTCTAAACTATGTCCGGCTCGGCTGCTGTTGGCTAAAAGCGGCAAAGGTGGTTTTAATCCTCTTTTTAAAGTGATAAAAAAAATAGGAACCATTAAAATAAGAAGAAACAAAATAAGCCTGCTTGACCATTGAAATGTTTTCCAGCGTTTTTGGGTAACCGTCTGAAATATTTGTTTTTTATCATCCATATATTTTACTTTTTTAGGTAAATACTATTAAAAGATAAATCAAAAAATTAATTGTAAATCCTGAAGATTTAGGCAACTTGATAAAATTCTGCTTTTCTATTATGAAATATTTATCTTACAAATATAATTTAATTTAGATACAAAGCTAGTGTTGATAAATGAAGATAAAATTAGCAGACTGAATATTTCCGGAGCAGAAACTATAGAATAAAATTACAAAAGAAAAAGTTCAAAAACACAACAAAACTTACTGATTAACAAATAAATACAAAAAAGACCTCAATTGCTTGAGGTCTTTCTTTATGTTTGTTTCGCCACGAATTTCTCGAATTTCCACGAATTATTTATCTACATTGAAGCTGTATAGATTTAAAACTTTAAAATTCGTGCTAATTCGGGAAATTTGTGGCTATAAAATTATTTCAATCTAACGCTCCATTCAAAATCCATTTCTGAAACCTGAACACCTTCTTCATTAGTTCCAATAGATTTCATCCAGAAGGTTTGCCCCTCGCCTGTTGCGATTGTCTGCTGAATGGCTTCGGCAATTAAATGTCCGTCATTGCAGACAAAAGTTATTCTTCCTGTTGCTTTTTTTGTGAAGTTCCCTTTATTATTAGCGACAAGCATTGAGATTTTTTTACCGCTTTGCTGAATTTGTGAAATAACCAAAGCGCCTGTTGTTAACTCGGCAGCCATTGCCTGAACTGCGAAATACATCGAATTAAAAGGGTTTTGATTTATCCAGCGGTGTTTTACACTTACTACACATCTGTCTTTGTCAATTGCTTTTACACGTACGCCGCAAAAGTATGCCGACGGTAATTTGAATAATACAAATTTGTTAAGTTTAGATACAGATATTGCCATTTGATATATTTTTTATGTAAAAATACAAAAAAACTATGCACGCACAATAAATTGATATTACTTTATAAAACTGCCAGTAAAATCAATACTTTACAATGATTTTCAATTATTTATACTTCTAAAATTCATTTTAACTATGTTAAAATTTTGTTAATATTTGGTACTATGTAAAACAAGATACTGTCTTTTAGATATATATTTGCATAAGAAATTACTATATGCTTTTAATCATTCAATCAAAACCACTCATCATGGAAAAATCATCAGAAAAGAATACTTCGGCATTCGCACATTTAAGTACATTAAGTCAATACATTATTCCGTTTGGAAATTATATTTTTCCAATCATCATTTGGTCAAGTTATAAAGACAAATCGGAGTTTGTAGATCATCACGGAAAACAGGCTTTGAACTTTCAGTTAAGTTTATTGCTTTACACGTTAATCTTAGCTTTAATCGCAATCCCGGTTTTTGTTACGGTTTTTTTACAAAACCTTCCAATCGAAGCTGTTTTTAATGACCATGAAGATTTCTACATCAGAAATTTCAATTTTGAAGGAAACATTGGCCTTTTAAGTATTGGAGCTACGGCGGTGGTACTTTTTGGACTTTTAAAATTTGTTGAATTCTTTTTAGTGATTTATGCTTCAATAAAAGCTTCAAACGGAGAATTATACAAATATCCGCTAACGATTCCTTTTATAAAGTAATTAAGGTTTAGGAAGCACTTCGACTTCGCTCAGTGTGACAATAACCTAAAAAGATTAAAAGTTCTTATAAAATACGGGAGTCCTAGCCCTGATAGAAGTGGAAATCCTTTTGTGCCGGGGTTCGGCACAAAAGATTGAAACGGATAGCAGGAAACAGCTCCAAAAAAAACAATCAATCATCAATCAATTATCATCAATCAAAAAACGAATTGTTCAATCTAAAAAAAACAAAATGAAATTATGAACATTGAAAACACAAAAGCACAGATGCGCAAAGGTGTTCTTGAGTTTTGCATCTTATCTGTTCTAAAAGAAAAAGACGCATATACATCTGAAATATTAGACACTTTAAAAAACGCAAAATTACTAGTTGTTGAGGGAACAGTTTATCCGCTTTTAACTAGATTGAAAAACGACGGTTTACTAAATTATCGATGGGAAGAATCGACATCTGGACCACCTAGAAAATATTATGGATTAACCGAAATAGGGCAGACATTTTTAAACGAACTTAGCGGTACCTGGACTGAATTGTCTGACGCCGTAAAACTAATCACCAATCAAAATCAATAAGTCATGAACAAAACAGTAAATATTAACTTAGGCGGTATGTTTTTTCACATCGATGAAGATGCATATTTAAAATTGACACGCTATTTTGACGCTATAAAACGATCACTTAACAACTCGTCTGGACAAGATGAAATTATTAAAGATATCGAAATGCGTGTTTCTGAATTATTAACAGAAAAACAAAAAAGCGAGAAACATGTTGTTGGACTGAAAGATGTTGACGAAGTGATTGCGGTGATGGGACAACCTGAAGATTACATCATTGACGAGGAAGAAAAATCAAATCAGTCTTTTAATAATTATAGTGGAAGAAGTCACAAAAAATTATACCGTGACAAAGAAAATGGTATGATTGGCGGTGTTGCAACTGGTTTGGCCCACTATTTTGGAATTGATGCTGTATGGATCAAAATCGTATTCTTAATCTTTGTTTTTGCAGGTTTTGGAACTGGAATTTTAGCTTATTTCGTTCTTTGGATTGTAACGCCTGAAGCTGTTACAACTTCTGAAAAACTAGAAATGACAGGAGAACCGGTTACGATTTCGAACATTGAAAAAAAAGTTCGTGAGGAAATAGATTCATTGTCTGATAAATTTAAAAATGCAGATTATGACAAAATGGGAAACCAGGTAAAGTCGGGAGCTGAGAGAATAAGTAGTTCATTTGGAGACTTTATCATCACGGTTTTTAAAATCTTCGCTAAATTTTTAGGAGTAATTTTAATCATGTCTGGTATTGCGGTTTTAATCATGTTAATGGTTGGAGTTTTTACCTTAGGAACGAATGCTTTTGTTGATTTCCCTTGGCAGAATTTTATTGAAGCCGGTAACTTTACAGAATATCCTATTTGGTCTTTTGGTTTATTGATGCTTTTTGCAGTAGGGATTCCGTTTTTCTTCCTAACATTATTAGGATTTAAATTGTTGTCTCCAAACTTAAAATCAATTGGTAACATTACAAAATATACTTTGTTAGCCGTATGGATTATCGCTGTTGCAATCGCAATTAGTATTGGAATTAAACAAGCTACAGAGATTTCTCGCGACAATAAAGTGGTAGAAAAGAAAGTAATTGCTATTACTCCAAAAGATACTTTGTATGTAAAATTCAGATACAATGACTATTACGCTAAAGATTTATATCGTCACGGAGATTTTCAATTTGTACAGGATTCAGCCGGAAATGATTTGATTTATTCAACAGATGTACGTTTACATGTTTTACGTACTGATGAAGCTTCTCCTTATATTCAGATAGAAAAAAGCGCTAGAGGAAATTCATTAACTAACGCTAAAAAAAGAGCAGAAAAAATAAATTTTAAATACCAAGTTAACGGAAATCGTTTAATTTTGGATAATTATTTTCTGACAGATGTTAAAAACAAGTTCAGAGGCCAGGAAGTTGATGTGTTCTTATATTTACCAGAAGGTCAATTATTTAAACCAGATGCATCAATACAAGAATATGATGATACTGACGATGATTTCTTTAACTTACACTTTAGCGGAAATTACAACTATAAAGTAGAAGGTTCAAAAATTAAATGTTTGAACTGCCCTGCAGATGAAATGGACGATGAAGATCATGATGGAGAATACCATGAAGATTACAATGAAGAAAATCATATTGAAAAAGATACTGTAAACGAAGTTTCTATTAAAGTAAATGGAAAAGAAATTCTAAACGGTAAAAAAACTAACGGAAAGCTAACCACTGATAAAAACGGAGTTATAATTAAAATTAACTAAGCCATGATAAAAATAATCATTCATATTACGAAATTTGTTATTGCCACAATTACCGCTTTATTGTTTGCTTCATGTAATAACTTAAACCTGAACACAATTGAAGGCAGCGGGAATGTAACGACTGAAAAAAGAATTGTTCAGGGAGATTTTAAAAACATCGAAGTAAGCAATGCAATAGATTTAGTTATTCAGCAATCTGATTCGGTAGACATTACAGTTGAAGCTGATGATAATCTGCAGAAAGAAATCATTACAAAAGTTGAAAACGGAACTTTGATCATTGAATGCAAATTCTCTTCTTTCCGTAATGTAACACAGAAAAAAGTAACGGTAAAATTACCTCACGTTGGTAAAATCGAAGCTTCGAGTGCTGCAAGTGTTTTAAGTAAAAATACAATTCAGGGAGAAAACATAGAACTAGAAACTTCAAGTGCAGCATCAATGCATGTAGATGTAGAGTCTGATAATGTTTCTTGTAATTCAAGCAGCGGAAGCTCAATCGACATTAAAGGAAAAGCATTAAAAGTGCAGACTTCAGCGTCTAGCGGGTCTTCAATAGAAGCCGGAAAATTATTAGCAAATGATGTTGATGCTGATGTTTCGAGCGGAGCAGTGATAAGTGTTCACCCAATTTTAAGTTTAAAAGCACAAGCGAGCAGCGGTGGAAATATTAACTACAAAAATGTTCCCAAAACGATCAATAAAGAAACAAGTTCCGGAGGAAGCGTAAGTCAAAGCTAACTTTTTTAAACTGTTAAATATAAAAGAAATCATTCATCTAAAGTGGATGATTTTTTTATATTTGTCAAAATCAAATCTAAAATAAATGAAAAAAAATACAGCCCTGTTCCTATTGCTTTTGGTTACAACATTAACTTTTGCCCAAAAGAGAGAAAAAGTAAAAGGATCTAAAATTGTAACTACTTCTATTAAGGACGTAGGAAGTTTTGATGCTCTTGAAGCCGATGATAATATAGAAGTTTATCTTGAAAAAGGAGAAAAAAACGAAATCAAAATTGAAGCCGATGACAATCTTCATGAAATCATTGGAATGGATTTAAGAGATAAAACGCTTCGTTTATATACATCAAAAGAAAGTACGATTTTCAAAAAGCTTTCTGTAAAAATTACTTATACGAGTTCATTAACAAAAGTAATTGCAAAAAACGAGGCTAAAATTTATGCCATTCAGGAAGTTCAGTTAGATGACATTACTTTTAGTAGTTTTGATTATTCCAGATTATTCTTGAATGTCAATTCTAAAAAATTCAATTTAATTGCTGATGACAAATCAAAAATAGAATTAAACTTAAAAGCTGATGACGGAAGTTTACAATTGAGCAAAAGTGCTTCAATCAAAACTTTGGTTTCTGCTATTAAATTTAAATGTGATTTATACCAAAAAGCAAATGCAGCTATTGAAGGAATTGCTGAAAAAGCAACAATACGTTTAGATAATAATTCGGTTTTCACCGGAACAAAATTTACATTGAAAGATGCTAATGTTACGGCAGAAAGTAGTTCTGTTGGAAGCATTTTAGCCGAAACTACGGTTTCTATTGCCGTTGGAGATAAAGCAGAATTATCTTTATTTGGAAATCCAAAAATTGAATTAACTCGTTTCTCTGAAGAAGCTAAGCTGATTAAGAAGATAAAATAATTTGTTTCAGGTTTCAAGTTGAAATTAGGAAAGTTAATTATAAAAAAATCCCAGTCTAGATTTTAGACTGGGATTTTTTTATTGTTGTTTTACAGATTCCAGAAAACTTGAAACAAAGAAAACCTGAAACCTGAAACAAAATTACTCCTTAGAAGCTAAATATCTTTCAGCGTCAAGTGCAGCCATACAACCAGTACCCGCAGCAGTAATTGCCTGACGGTAAACGTGGTCTGCAGCATCTCCGGCTACGAAAACACCTGCTACATTTGTATTAGAAGTTCCTGGTGTATTTATGATATATCCAGTTTCATCAAGAGTGATGTAATCTTTAAAGATGTCTGTGTTTGGTTTGTGACCAATTGCTACGAAAAATCCAGTTGCTGGAATTTCAATCACTTCTCCAGTTGTTTTATTTAAAGCTTTAATAGCGTGAACTACATTTGAATCTCCTAAAACTTCAACAGTATCGTGATTCATTAAAATCTCGATATTTTCTGTTTTGCGAACGCGTTCTTCCATAATTTTTGAAGCTCTGAATTTCTCGCTTCTTACCAACATCGTTACTTTTTTACAAAGTTTAGATAAGTAATGTGCTTCTTCACAAGCAGAATCTCCTGCTCCAACAATTACAACTTCTTGGTTGCGGTAGAAAAATCCATCGCAGACAGCGCAGGCAGAAACGCCGCCTCCCATATTTAAATAATGCTGTTCTGATGGTAATCCTAAATATTTAGCTGTTGCACCTGTAGAAATAATAACTGTTTCACAGTGCAATTCGATTGAATCGTTAATCCAAACTTTATGAATATCTCCAGAAAAATCAACCTTTGTAGCCCAGCCATCACGGATATCAGCTCCGAAACGTTTTGCTTGTTCTTGTAGCTGAACCATCATTTCTGGTCCTGTAACACCATCAACATAACCAGGGAAATTTTCTACTTCATTAGTCGTTGTCAACTGACCCCCAGGCTGCATCCCTTGATATAAAACCGGATTCATGTTTGCTCTGGCTGCGTAAATTGCTGCAGTATAACCTGCAGGGCCAGAACCTATAATAAGGCATTTAATTTTTTCGATTGTATCTGACATAATGTGTATTGTTTTTTTGTGATGCAAATGTAAACTTTATTATAAAAAATAACACCGAAAATAAATCTGAAATAGCTATGTTAAAATAAGTTTTATTTATTTTCATTTTTTCCTTTTGTAAACAAATTTTATTTATATCTTTGCATCCGCTTTCGGGCACTACAACAAATACATCTTCGGGGTGTAGCGTAGCCCGGTTATCGTGTCCCGCTCTAAGGCGGGAAGACCACAGTAACGATCCATAAGCAAATGCTACGGGGTGTAGCGTAGCCCGGTTATCGCGCCTGCTTTGGGAGCAGGAGGCCGCAGGTTCGAATCCTGCCACCCCGACAAAGCCGAACAGAAATGTTCGGCTTTTTGTTTTCTTTAATTTATTTTCCTATGTTTTTCGTTTATATTCTTTACAGCATTACGAAAGAAAAATTCTATATCGGTCAAACAAATGATATCGAAGACAGACTTAGAAGACATAATAGCGGGCAATCATTATCTACAAAAAGTGGTGCGCCGTGGAACATCATTTATACAATTCAACTAAATTCAAGATCCGAAGCAGTAGCTCTAGAAACTAAAATAAAAAAACGTGGTGCAAAAAGATATCTCCAAGATATAGATTTTGAGTATCAATTGTAGCGTAGTCAAATTATCGCGTCCGATTGAAAATTGGGAAAGTCGCAGGTTCGAATCCTGCCTACACAACAAAAGTCTTTGCATTTAAAACATAACCCGTGGTTTCAACCACGGGAAACGTATCGTAATTATTAATGCGTCCCCGTGGTTGAAACCGCGGGCTATATTTAAAAAACAAAACCTCTGAAAACAATCGATTTTCAGAGGTTATTTATTTCAAATATCTAAATTATTTATTTTCCCATATTTATATACGCAGGAAACGATTCCTTATTAGGCAAATTAAATTCTTCATCGAAAGACTGTGTACCTTCACCATTATTGTATAATGCCACACGCTTTACACCAGTTGCTGTGCTTCCGCCAATACCATTAATAACATTTTGAATATTTCCCGGACCAGCAAAACGAGTTATACACATTTTCTCCAATTTTACATTTGGACTATTAGGCGCTTCAAAGCCATTTTTTTTATTCACATTACCATCAGTTCCTGTGAAAACCGCATAAGAACCCATACCTATACTATGATAATCTTTTACAGTATTGGCTATTTTAAATGCCGCATAACCATCAACTTTACCTCCTTGACTGCTCCAGCTCGTTTGATTTGGAGCATCGTATGGTGGTTCATTTTGGAAGAAATAAGTTCTGCCGCGTTCTCCTAACCATAAAACTTCATATTCTTGAAAATGTTCTGTAAACAGCGCATAAAGTGTAACATCATTACCTGTAACGATAAGTCCGTTTTTACATCTGTCTCTTGTCCATCGTAAATTTCCACCTTTCTGCGAACCATGATCAGCACGCCACAACCAGAAATGATCACCCACCACATTGCTGCTGTTTATCTGCATAGCAGTATGTATCTGAATATTTTTTGACTGAACTCCTCCCACTCTACAAGTAATATCTGATAACAAAATAGGATTTGCAGAATGGTCTGCTTTTGCTCCTTCTTCACCAATTCTAACCTGATACGTTGTACTATTAAATGAATCTGTCAAAAGTCCGGCAATGATAATTCCGTCTTTATCATCGGCATAAATACATCCCCAAGTATTTTTCTCCGTAGGTTCTAATGTTACAGAAGCTATACCCGCACCAAGAAGAATTCCATCTTTTCTATTTACCTGAATAGGCGCATTCAACGCATAATGTCCTGGAGTGAAAAATATATTTTTACCTGCTTTTAATGCATTATTGATTTCTACATCGGTGTCGCCTTCTTTGGCAACATACCAATCCGTTAGTAAATCTTGAACTTTTCCCTTACCCATATCTGTTGACGACCATGAAACTCCTACTCTATCTTTTTGCCATGCCGGAACAAACACTTTGTACTCACCATCATTATCTATAAAAAGAAAAGGTTTTTCTCTTATAATAGGTGTAGTAGGAATTGGAGAATTGGTATCATCTGCTTGCGGAGGATTAACACAGCCTTGCCAAACCATATTATATGAACCGCCCATAGCTCCCGAACCCGAAGGGAAAATAGCATTTCTGGTGTACCATTGCTGTTGCCCACCCCAGTTTGGTCTGTTTGATGTATAATGAGTATCAGCAATAAAACCACCGCTTCCCCAAAAATTGGTGTTTCCAATATCTGAAATATATTTCGAAGTACTTTCAATCAGCATTCTTCGTGCGCTGGTTGATTGAGAAACCGTCCAGGCAAAATCCCGCATTACTTCTACATTTTCTACAGAACGCCAAAATGTACACGTAGCATTTGCTCCGCCAGAAAGGTGAGGTCTTGTAAAAATAGAACCCAATTTAACATCTGACGGCACTTTGCCCAAACCTCCAATGTGAGAGTAAAATCCTAATTCTATTGAATTGGCTTCCGCCGATGACGCAGAACCCGACCCGCCTGAATCGTAAGTCTGACCATCAACATTTGCTTTTAAATAATAAGCCTGACGTTTCGTAGTCCACTCACCATTTGCTCCGCCCAGACCAATAGCACTAAATTGCGAATTAATATCAATTCGTGCCGTTTCTGCTTTTTCATATTTTCTATCGTAGAAATACATATTACTTCCAAAAATTTGGTTCTCCAGCGAAACTATTATGGTTATATCGTTACGAGTAATTTTATAATAGTTCTCGTATTTATCTTTGTTTGGTTTATTATCTGTAAATGTCAATTTGGAAGTCGAACCCACCGACACAAAATTGGATGCCAAACGGCTGCCTCCTCTTGTAATCACATAATTTCCCGAAGAGCCAAATGCCGGCCACGATAATGTTATGTTATGTTTTTTCTTGTTGTAAACAATTTTGCCTTCTGTTTTATTCTCCTGTTTTTTCTCATCAGATGAAGATGAATTGGATGTTGCAAAACTGCATAAAATCAGCATAAACACAAATGCTGTAAATACTGAGGTTAACTTTTTAATCATAAAAATTGTTTTTGGTTTAATAGTTTTTTAGGGATTCTAAAATAGTCATAATCTTTAACCTGTATCTTTCAATTTTCTTATCAAAAACTATACAACGGTGCCAAATATGCCTTTTAATAGCATAAATAAACCGTATACGATATTCTCATTTTTTAATAATAGATTTTTTTTGCGCCCAATAGAAATTAGAAAATGAAAATAATACTACTCTATATTGCTTTAGCCTTTTCAGCAGCAGCCGCAGCACAAGAAAATTCAGTTGACACAGATCTCAATGCTGAAAACGACCAGTATATCTTATATAAAGAAAATGCACACGCTTCTTATTATCATGATAAATTTAACGGAAGAAAAACAGCAAGCGGTACAAGATTCAACAATGAAGATTTGACAGCTGCCCATAAAAAACTTCCTTTTGGCACAAAACTCAGGGTCACAAACGAAAAAAATAATAAATGCGTTATAGTAGTAGTAACAGACAGAGGGCCTTTTATTAAAGGAAGAGAAATTGACTTAAGCAAAAGAGCTTTTATGAACATTGCTTCAAATATAAAAAGCGGCTTAGTTTATGTAAAAATTGAGATTATAAAATAAAAATCCTGTTCATTATTTTTTATTATTGACATTTTAGAAAAGAAAAAACAGAATGGGATCATTTCTACAAAGTAAATTTTAAATTCGTTCGCTTTTACTGCAAAAACAACTTTCATCATAACCAAAATCTGGTCTGTAATTCTGCTCAAAACTTAAATTAATTTCTGCCGAACACGCACGAAACAACGATTAAGCGAAGTTTCACAAATGTTAACAAAATAGATTTTCAAAAACCATAAATAATTGTATTTTTACGGTTCAAAATTCAGAAAATAAATGGGCAAAATCATTGCGATTGCTAATCAAAAAGGAGGCGTTGGAAAAACTACAACATCTGTAAATCTTGCAGCCTCATTAGGTGTTTTAGAGAAAAAAGTATTATTGATCGATGCTGATCCTCAGGCTAATGCTACATCTGGCCTTGGAATTGACGTAGAATCTGTTGAACTTGGAACTTACCAAATTCTTGAACATACAATAACACCCAAAGAAGCCATTTTAAAATGTTCAGCTCCAAATGTTGACGTGATCCCTGCTCACATTGACCTTGTTGCTATCGAAATCGAATTGGTCGACAAAGAAAATCGTGAGTACATGCTTAAAAAAGCATTAGAAGAAGCAAAAGAAGAATATGATTTCATCATTATCGACTGTGCACCTTCATTAGGTTTATTAACCTTGAATGCTTTAACAGCTGCCGACTCAGTAGTAATTCCAATTCAATGTGAATATTTTGCACTTGAAGGATTAGGTAAATTATTGAACACTATAAAAAGTATTCAAAAAATTCATAACCCTGATCTTGACATCGAAGGATTATTACTTACAATGTATGACTCAAGATTACGTTTATCTAATCAGGTAGTTGAAGAGGTTCAAAAACACTTTAACGATATGGTTTTTGATACCGTTATTCAGCGAAATGTTAAATTAAGTGAAGCACCAAGTTTTGGAGAAAGTATCATTAATTATGATGCTACAAGTAAAGGTGCGGTTAATTACATTAATTTAGCTCAAGAAATTATAAAGAAAAACAGTAAATAGTTTTTATGACAAAAGCAATTAAAAAACAAGCCTTAGGAAGAGGATTATCAGCGTTATTAAAAGATCCGGAAAACGACATTACATCAGTAGAAGACAAAAATGCTGATAAGGTCGTTGGAAATATTATTGAGCTTGAAATAAGTGCTATCGAAATAAATCCGTTTCAGCCTAGAAGCAATTTTAATGAAGAATCATTACGCGAATTAGCCACTTCTATTAAAGAACTTGGTGTAATTCAACCTATTACTGTTCGAAAATTAGACTTTAATAAATACCAGTTAATTTCTGGAGAACGTCGTTTGCGTGCTTCAACTTTAGTTGGTTTAACTCATGTTCCGGCATATATTCGTATTGCTAATGACAATGAGTCCCTTGTTATGGCATTGGTTGAAAACATTCAGCGTCATGACTTAGACCCAATCGAGATCGCACTTTCTTACCAGCGTTTAATTGACGAAATTCAATTAACGCAAGAGCAAATGAGCGAGCGCGTTGGAAAAAAACGTTCTACGATTGCCAATTATTTACGTCTTTTAAAATTAGATCCAATTATTCAAACTGGTATTCGCGATGGTTTCATTAGTATGGGACACGGCCGTGCTATCATTAATATTGAAGATTTAGACGTACAGACTGATATTTACCAAAAAATCGTAAGTCAAAATTTGTCTGTTCGTGAAACTGAAGCCTTAGTTAAAAATTATCACGAAGGTCAGCAGCCAAAAGCAGAAGGAAAACCTAAAGCTGAATCTTCATTTGTGGTTAGAGAAACACAAAAAAATACTTTCAATGATTATTTTGGTTCGAAAGTTGATATAAAAGTCGCTGGTAACGGAAAAGGAAAAATCACAATTCCTTTTAATTCTGAGGCCGACTTTAATCGAATTATAAAATTAATAAACGGATAGTGAATAAAATTGTCCCCATAAGTCTATTGTTCTTTCTCATAGGAACCGTTTCTCTTTTTGCCCAGGTAAAAAAAGACACGGTTTTAGTCGTTAAAGACACAACTGCATTAATAGAAATAGATCCGCTTACACCTGCAAAAGCAGCTTTTTATTCGGCTATTTTACCTGGTTTGGGTCAGGTATACAATAAAAAATACTGGAAAGTTCCGCTTGTTTACGGAGCAATTGGTACAAGTTTATACTTTTATATTGATAACAATAAAAAATATCATGATTATCGTGATGCCTACAAACGAAGACTAGAAGGATATAATGATGATAAATATCAGTTTCTTGACGAAAGCAGACTTATTGCCGGTCAGAAATTTTATCAGCGTAACAGAGATTTATCTGCCTTATTTGTTGTTGGTTTTTATGTTTTAAATATTATCGATGCCAATGTTGATGCGGCTTTGATTCAATTTAACGTAAACGAAAGACTATCACTTCGTCCAGAAATTTATCCCGCCGATGTAACATTTAAACCAAACGTCGGACTAACTTTTAATTATCGTTTTTAAGTAGTTTTTTGCTATTTAAAAATTCACAAATACATACAAAATGAAAATTGCGCTTTTAGGATACGGAAAAATGGGTAAAGTAATCGAACGAATTGCTTTAGAAAGAGGTCATGAAATTGTTTTAAAGAAAGACGAATTCAATACATACGACGGACTTTCGACTGCAGATGTTGCGATAGACTTTAGTGTTCCGTCAGCGGCAGTCGACAATATTTCTGCATCTTTTAATGCTAATGTTCCTGTAGTTTCCGGAACAACAGGATGGCTGGAACATTACGATGAAATGATTGCTCTTTGCAACGAGAAAAAAGGAGGTTTTATCTCCAGTTCAAATTTCAGTCTGGGCGTGAATATCTTCTTTGGGTTAAATGAATATTTAGCCAAAATCATGAATCAATTTGATTCTTACAAAGTTACGATGGAAGAAATTCACCACATTCATAAATTGGATGCTCCAAGCGGAACTGCGATTTCTTTAGCACAAGGCGTTATTCAAAACAGCGACTATTCTAACTGGACATTAGATGAAGCAAAAAAAGGTGAAATTCATATTGAAGCTAAAAGAATTGGAGAAGTTCCGGGTACACATACCGTAAACTACGATTCTGCTATTGACAGCATTGAAATCAAACATACTGCCCATAATCGTGAAGGTTTTGCCCTTGGCGCTGTTATCGCTGCAGAATGGCTTGCCGGAAAGCAGGGAATTTTCACTATGAAAGATGTATTAAACTTACAATAAATTGATAAAAATTCTGGATTAAACAAATATTCAATCCCGAATTTGAAACTTAAAATACTATATTATGACTCTTTACTCTTGGTTCGTATTTTTCTTAGCTGTTCAAATTATTCATTTCGTTGGTACTTGGAAATTGTATCAAACAGCAGGAAGAAAAAGCTGGGAAGCGGCAATTCCGGTATATAATTCAATTGTTTTAATGAAAATTATCAGCCGACCAACCTGGTGGACATTATTACTTTTCATTCCAATTATTAACTTGATTATGTTTCCGGTTGTTTGGGTTGAAACACTTAGAACCTTTGGTAAAAAATCAACTTTAGATACTATTTTAGGAATTTTCACTCTTGGTTTTTATATCTACTATGTAAATTACACGCAGAAACTAGAATATAACGCTGACAGAAATTTAACTCCTGAAAACAAAACAGCAGATACCGTAAGCTCTTTGCTTTTTGCAATAATCGTTGCAACTTTAGTACATACTTATGTTATCCAGCCTTATACAATCCCAACTTCTTCATTAGAGAAATCATTATTAATTGGAGATTTCCTGTTCGTAAGTAAAGTAAATTATGGCCCTAGAGTTCCTATGACGACTGTTGCATTGCCAATGGTCCATGACTCTATTCCATTAACAAAAAGAAAATCTTATTTAAGCTGGCCGCAATTACCTTATTTCAGGCTTCCTGCTTTTGAGCAAATAAAAAGAAATGACATTGTAGTATTCAACTGGCCGGTTGATACGGTACATTATTTTTATGAGCCAAAAGGAAGACCGGGCGTTATTAAGCCAATCGATAAGAAATCAAACTATGTAAAAAGATGTGTTGGTATTCCTGGCGACAGTTTATCAATTAAAGATGGATTTGTTTTCATTAACGGAAAAAAACTTATTTTACCTGAAAGAGCAAAACCTCAATATTCTTATTCTGTAGCTTTAGACGGAAAAACATCTATTGATTTTGAATCTTTATTTAAAGAATTAGACATTACAGATCCTGCAGGTTTTAGATCTGAAAAAAGAGATACGCTTTATTTTAGAGCTTTGACAGAAGCAAGTGCTGAACGTTTGAGAAACACTCCTGGTGTTACTGCTGTAAAAAGAGAGATTGACAAAGGAAATGACAATGCTCTTTTCCCGCATATTAACAAATGGAATCAGGATAATTTTGGTCCAATTTATATTCCTGAAGCTGGTAAAACAGTTGCTTTAACAAATACATCTCTTCCATTTTACAAAGACATTATCACCAACTATGAAGGAAATACTTTAGAGTTAAGCGGTTCTAAATTTATCATTAACGGAAAAGAAACTAACACTTATACCTTCAAACAAAATTACTATTGGATGATGGGAGACAATCGTCACAACTCTGAAGATAGCCGTTATTGGGGTTACGTTCCTGAAAATCACATCGTAGGAAAACCAGTTTTCATCTGGATGAGCTGGGATACTAACGGAAAAGGTATCAACAAAATTCGCTGGAGCAGAGTTTTCACTACCGTTGACGGCGAAGGACAACCGCAATCGTATTTCAAATATTTCCTAATTATTCTTGCACTATACTTTGTTGGAGAATTCTTCTGGAGAAAAAGAAAACAGAATAAAGCATAATTAAAAAAAAGTTATTTTTGTTTCAGGTTTCAAGTTTCAAGTTCTCACAACCTGAAACTTGAAACCTGAAACTTTTAAACAAAAAATAAAATCATGAATTCCTTATTACTTCCTACTTATTTCCCATCAATTAGCCACTTTGCAGTTATGGCTCAATCTGAGAATATAACTTTTGAAATGGAAGATAATTTTCAAAAACAGACGAATAGAAATAGAACTTATATCTATAGTCCGAATGGAATTCAATTATTAAACATTCCTGTTAAGCATTCTAAATCTGCGCATCAAAAGACAAAAGATGTATTGATTGAAAACGAATTTGACTGGCAGAAACAGCATTTTAAATCCTTAGAAGCCGCTTATAGAAGTTCGCCGTTCTTTGAGTATTTTGAAGACGATATCGTGCCGATTTTCGAAAAGAAACATACTTTCCTAATGGATCTAAACATGGAAGTTTTTGATACGGTTACAAAGTGTCTTCGAATGAAAATAGAATTTGGCAAAACGACTGAATATTTTCATGAAGTTGAAAACATTTCTGATTTCAGATATTTAGCAAACGGAAAAAAAGATCAAAACTCATTTGAAAAATACACTCAGGTTTTTGATGACAAACATGGTTTTATCAACAATTTAAGTGTTTTAGATTTACTTTTTAACGAAGGGAAATTTGCAATGGATTATTTAAAAACGCAGAAAATAATCTAAAATTGATCAATCGAAAGCCTCGTCATTATTGGGTAATGATCGGAATTTTCGAAATCAGAAAAGCTTTCAAACTGCTTTACTTTCATTTTAGTATCGGTAAAAATATAATCAATTCGGGCTGGGTAATATTTAAACTTATAAGTTGCTCCAAAGCCTTCTCCTGCTTCTTCAAAAGCATCTTTAAGTTTTCCTTTAATATTTCGGTAAACGTATGAAAACGGACTATTATTCATGTCTCCGCAAATAATAATCGGGTATTTGCATTTCTTTATATGCTCCTTAAAAATTTCAGCTTGTTCCTGCTGCTGCGTAAAACCTTTACTGATTCGGGCATAAATACGCTGTGATTTTTGCTGGTTTACTTTATCAATATCGTCAGAAATCTCACTTACATCCGGAGAAATTTTTATAGACTGCAGGTGCATATTATAAACACGAATAATGTCTTTTCCTCGTTTAATATCAGCATAAACTACATTATTATCTGATTTTGGAAAAATAATATTTCCTTCGTCGATAATAGGAAATTTAGAAAAGATGGCTTGTCCAGTCTTAATTTGGTTTCCTTCAATAAAAATATAACGGTGTGGATAGACTTTTAAATCCAAATGCGCCGAGTTAGAATATTCCTGAACACACAAGATATCAGGATCTTTTTCATCGATAAATGTTTTTATATTTTCTGGAATATCATCGCGATCCAGCCATTTAAAGACATTAAAAAGACGCACATTATAACTCATGACAGAGAAATCCCTTTCGTCTTTTACATATTCTTTAGCCGAGAATTTATAGAATTTGCTGATAAAAGTAATTCCGGTAAGCAAAACCAAACCAGATAAAATAAGGCGTTTTTTAAATTGAATTGCCCAATATAAAAAGAAGAGTCCATTTGCCACAAAAAAGGCCGGCATGAACAAAGTAAGCACCGATAAAAGCGGAAAGCTCTTAGGTGCTAAAAACGGCAAAATATAGACACTAAATGTAAGCACAGTCAGTACTATATTCAAAAAGAACATTATTTTATTAAACCACGAAAGGTTTTTCATATTTTCTTGCTAAGGATTATTTTCCTGCTTTAAATAAAAACTCTTTTTCTTCTTTTGTCAGGCAATCATATCCAGACTGACTGATTTTATCTAAAATCTCATCAATTTGCTGCTGTGTTTTGTCTTTTGTAACAATTCTTGATGTTGATTTTTCTGTAGGTTTTTTGTAATTTTTATGAACTTTTGTAAATGGGGTCGTTGGGGATTTTCTAAAAAGATTTGCAAAAAAGTCTAGTACTTTAGAAACAATAATACTTAAATCTGTTCCGTTTTGAAGCAGTTTAATAAAAATGAAACCGAAAAATGCTCCGGCTAAATGCGAAATATGTCCGCCCATATTTTCAAGGCGAAGCTGCATTAAATCTAAAAGCAAAATTACACCTGTAATATGCCAGAGTTTGACATTTCCAAAAAGAAATAATCTAACATTCATTAAAGGCTGATAGGTTGTTGCAGCAACTAAAATCGCCATAATAGCGGCAGACGCACCAACTATTGAAGCAGAAGTTCCTAAAACATAAAAACTCAAAGCAAAAACAATTCCTGAAAAAATTGCGCCTAAAATATACAATCCTAAATATTGTTTTTGAGTAAAGAAGGTCAGGAACAAATTGCTTGCAAAGTTTAAAACCATCATATTAAATAACAAATGCAAAAATCCGAAATGAAAAAATGCATAGGTTAAAAATGTCCACGGTTTAAACATGAAAACCTGAGGATCTGATGATAACGCAAGCCAGTTTGGAAAAAGAAACTGACCAGTAGAAAACTGATAGAAAAAAATTAGCGAAATAAGAAAACAGGCGATGTTCCAATAAATAACCTGCATCGCAATGCCGCCTAATTTATATTGAAGTTTTAAATCGTCAAGAATATTCATAAAGTCTTCTTTTGGTTTTTAAATTTAATTAATTAAAGTTAAAAATTAATTCCATCGATTGTTATTAAACTGATTTTTTTTCCAGTATAACATCATTAAAAAACCAGCAACCGCACCACCAATATGTGCAAAATGTGCAATTCCTGTTCCTCCACTTCCAAACAATGAACTTCCTTTAAATCCTAAAAATAAATCTACTGCTAAAATTCCAGGCACAAAATATTTTGCTTTAATTGGAATCGGAATAAAGATCAAACCAAGCTGTGCATTAGGAAACATAAAGGCAAAAGCTGTTAATAAACCATAAATTGCTCCAGAAGCTCCTAAAACTGGTGACTGCATAATGCCGCCAGCTTGTGCCAAAGCATTAAATTGCTCTTGAGTACAATGTGCTTTATTTAAAATAGAAGCAATATCTCCTTGTACCATTTTACCACTGGAATCAAATAAAGACTGATAATCTGCATTTAAGATCAAATGAAGTTCTGATTTTGATAAATTCAAATTAGAAACAGAATCTAAAATAGATTGTAACTGCAGGTAATTTACTCCTGTATGAAGCAATGCGGCTCCAAGTCCGCAAGAAATATAGAAAAACAAGAATTTTTTACCTCCCCAAAAATGCTCTAGCGGAGAACCAAAACTATATAAGGCGAACATATTAAATAAAATATGTGCAAAGTTTGGTAATGGCGCATGCATAAACATATGCGTAATAATCTGCCAAGCTCTAAAATCATTACTTTCCGGATAATACAATGAAAAATATTCATAAGAAACCGGCACCAGTTGAGCACCAATAAAAAATATAATATTAATAATTAGCAGTTGTTTAACTACTGGAGTCATATTCATCATAAGGCAAACTTTTTATCTATATCTTCAACACGCATGGTAATGAAGGTAGGTTTTTGAAAAGGTGAAATATTAGGATCTTTGCAAGCAAACAAACCGTTCACTAAATTATCTTGCTCTTTTTCGGTTAAATAAGATCCTGTTTTAACCGCTAAACTTTTTGCCATCGATTTGGCAATGGTATCATTTTGACTGTAACTGCTTGCCGGAATTCCGTCTTGCAAATCGCTTAATAATTGTTCAATTACAAGAGAAACTTCGCTTTCGGTAATATTTACCGGAATTCCCGAAATTACAATATGATCTGTTTTAGCTTCTTCAAAAATAAATCCGGTTGTTTCTAACGAAGGTTTTAATTCTTCGATTAATTTCATTTCTGTAGAAGAATAAAATAAATCTAAAGGAAAAAGCAATTTCTGACTTGAAGCCTGATTCACAGTCATATTCAACAAAAATTGTTCGTATAAAATACGTTGATGCGCACGCTGCTGGTCAACGATTATCATTCCTGATTTTATTGGCGAAACAATATATTTTTTATGAATTTGATACGTTTTTTGAGTTGCCTGTTCCACCTCATCATCATTAAATAAAGAGGAAGTTACTTCTTCATTTTCGAATGTAAATGGTGAACTTTCGATACTTTCTGCATTTTCTACATCTAAACCAACATACAAACTTTCCCAGCTTACCGTTGGTTCTACTCTTTTTGAGTAGCCAGAATAAGACGAAGATGAATTTGAAGAGGAAGAAGATCCAGAGCTATAACCAGAACTTGATCCTGAACCCGCTTTTGCGTAATGCTGATTTGTTTTATCATCTGTAAAAGGATTAAAAGTTCCATCAACCTGAATTGTTGGCACTTCTGCTTCTACATCTTTATAATGATAAGGTGTATCTAAATTTGAATCTCTGTCAAAATCTAAAACCGGAGCCACATTAAACTGTCCCAAACTATGTTTGATCGAAGCTCTTAAAATAGCATATAAGGCTTGTTCATCATCAAACTTAATTTCGGTTTTTGTGGGATGAATGTTAATATCGATTGTATTTGGCGGAACTTGCAGATACAAGAAATAACTTGGCTGAGAACCATCTTTCAAAAGTCCGTCGTAAGCCGCCATAACTGCATGGTGCAGATAGCCGCTTTTAATGAAACGATCGTTTACAAAAAAGAATTGTTCGCCCCTATTTTTCTTGGCAAACTCTGGTTTACAGACAAATCCCTGAACATTTATAATTTCTGTATCTTCATTTACAGGAACTAATTTTTCATTGGTTTTACCAGACATAATCCCAACAATACGCTGACGATAACCTGCTGCGGGAAGATTATACAATTCGCTTCCGTTATGATAAAAACTAAAATGAATGTTTGGATGCGCCAAAGCCACACGCTGAAATTCATCCATTACATGGCGAAATTCAACTGTATCTGATTTTAAGAAATTACGACGCGCCGGAATATTAAAAAACAGATTTTTAACGGCAAATGATGTTCCTTTTGGCAAAACTGCCACTTCCTGCGAAACAAATTTACTTCCTTCAATAATAATATGCGTTCCGAGTTCGTCTTGTTCTTGTTTTGTTTTCATTTCCATGTGCGCGATTGCCGCAATAGAAGCCAATGCTTCGCCGCGAAAACCTTTGGTAGCAAGTGAAAATAAATCTTCGGCCTGACGAATTTTTGATGTTGCGTGACGTTCAAAACACAAACGCGCATCTGTAACGGTCATTCCTACACCATTATCAATAACCTGAACTAATGATTTACCGGCGTCTTTTATAATCAATTTAATATCAGTTGCCTTTGCATCAACAGCATTTTCTAACAGCTCCTTTACGACTGAAGCGGGTCTTTGAACCACTTCTCCAGCAGCAATTTGGTTAGCAACGTGATCAGGAAGTAATTGAATAATACTCGACATTGAAAATTTTAGATTGTAGATTAACGATTTAAGATTTTTGATTTAAATCTAAACCAAGCTGCACAAATTTAGTGAATTTATACTGGCTTTTTGAATATGTGAAATCATAAAAAAAACAAAAAACCTATACTATTATGACACAGTATAGGTTTTAATATTTTAAAACAAATGTGTTTTTATTCGTTCTCTATTTTTCTTGGAGAATCTTCTATCTGAAGTGCACCAGAAGTTAATAAAGGCTGATTGAAAGCATGTGAGATAGAGGCCTGCTGACGAATGTATGCCATTTTTATGGCAGCAATTGCAGCTTCGGTTCCTTTGTTTCCATGAACGCCGCCGCTTCTGTCAATAGACTGCTGCATGTTATTATCTGTTAAAACACAAAAAATAACCGGAATATCAGTTTGAACATTCAAATCTTTAATTCCCTGCGTTACACCTTCACAAACAAAATCAAAATGTTTCGTTTCTCCTTGAATTACACATCCAATTACGATTACTGCATCAACATTTTGTGTTTGAAGCATTTTTTTTGCGCCATAAATAAGCTCAAAACTCCCTGGTACATTCCAGCGAATAATTTGCTGCGCAGGAACATCACAATCAACTAGTGCGTCAAAAGCGCCATTGTAAAGTCCTTCTGTTATAACATCGTTCCACTCAGAAACAACAATCCCAAATCGAAAGTCTTTCGCATTTGGGATTGTGTTTTTATCGTATTCTGATAAATTTTTATTTTCGGTAGCCATCTTTAAATTTTAGATTTTTGAGTATAGATTTCAGATTGCTAAAATACGAATCTAAAATCTAAAATCTGAACTCTAGAAATTTTATTATTGCGCTAATCCAATCAAGGCATCAACAGCACCAGCTTCTGGAGTTGCATCGAAGTTGTCTTTAATATCGTTTAGATATTTTAAAGCGTCTTCTTTTTGACCTAAAGCGATAGCAGTTTTAGCAGCTTTTAACAAGAAACGAGGTGTTGTAAAATCGTTTTTGTTAGCTTCAGCAGCTTTTACATAATAGTCTAAAGCTTCTTTTTGATTGTTTTTTTGAGAGTAAGCGTCTCCAATTGCTCCTTTTGATAAAGCACTTAAGATTAAATCATCTGATTTAAATTCTCCTAAATACTTAATAGCATCATCAAATTTACCTGTATTTAAATATGCCATACCAGCATAGTAATTTGCTAAATTTCCAGCGTCAGTTCCAGAATATTCGTCAGCAATTTTCACAAATCCAAATTTACCTTCAGATCCATTTAATGCTAATTTATATAATGAATCACTTGCAACACCATCAACAGCTTTTTGAAAGTTCTGTTGTGCAACAAACATTTCGTTTGCAGCTTCGTCTTGTTTAGGATTTTCAATAAATTTTTGGTAAGCCAAATAACCAATAGTAGCAACTGCAATACCAGCAACTAAACCAATAATGATTTTTTGATTTTTAGCAACCCAATCCTCAGTTCTTGAAGCAGTTTCGTCTAATTTAGAAAAAACACCAGCTGTTGTGCTGTCTTTTTCGTCAATAATTACCTGTTGTTCTTCATTTACTTCTTTAACTTCCTTCTCTTTTGGTGCTTTATATCCTCTTTTATTGTAAGTAGCCATTTAAAATTAATTTAGTGAACGGCAAAAATAAAATTTTTCTTGAAACTGTGGCATAAAAAATCAAATTTATCACTATTTTAAAACAAATATTTTTAATAACGCTAACTCCTTTCGCATCAGCGCCAAAATAAATCAACTTGAAACGCACCAAAAGTCCTTTATATCGATAATTTTCGATAATTTGCACCCTCAAATTTTTGATGATTTTAAATAACACTTTTCTGAGTTAGAACTTGGTTTTAGCCACAGATTTCACAGATTTTCACAGATTAAAAAGCCTTATCAAAAAATCTTTTTAATCATTTTATCCCGATAGCTATCGGGAGTGACAGAAAAAAAGTCAAAGAGTTAACAGAAAAACATCAAATTTTACCTTTTTAGCGTCTCTTAAAAATGCATTTAAACAAAATATCTTTATTCAATTATAAAAATTTCTCTGAAGCCAGTTTTGATTTCGACATCAAGATCAATTGTTTTGTTGGAAAAAACGGAATTGGAAAAACCAATGTCCTTGATGCCATTTATCATTTGGCTTACGGAAAAAGTTATTTTAATCCGCTGGCGGTTCAAAATATCAAACACGGAGAGGAGTTTTTTGTTATTGATGCCGAATTAGAAAAAAACGACAGAACGGAACAAATTGTCTGCAGTTTAAAAAAAGGCCAAAAGAAGATTTTAAAAAGAAATGGAAAGGCTTACGATAAATTTTCAGATCATATTGGTTTTATTCCGCTGGTAATTATTTCTCCGGCCGACCGCGATTTAATTGTTGAAGGAAGTGAAACACGCCGTAAGTTTATGGACAGTGTTATTTCGCAGTTAGATTCTACTTATCTGCATCAGCTTATTCAATATCAAAAAGTAATTGTACAGCGAAATGCGCTTTTGAAATATTTTGCACTCAATCATACTTTTGACAATGATACCTTATCTATATATAATGAGCAGTTAAATGAATACGGAAAATCGATTTTTGAAAAGAGAAAAGATTTCCTGGAACAATTTATACCTATATTTAATATACATCATCAAGCAATAACCGGTTCTGAAGAAACGGTTCAGCTTGTTTATGAAAGTCATTTGTTCGAAAAAGATTTATTAACGCTTTTACAGGAAAACATCAATAAAGATCGTGCGCTGCATTATACAAGTTCAGGAATTCATAAAGATGATTTATCTTTTGAAATTGACTCGCATCCTATAAAAAAATTCGGATCGCAAGGACAGCAAAAATCTTTTTTGATTGCATTAAAACTGGCTCAGTTTGAATTTTTAAAAAAGCAAAGTGGTGTAAAACCCATTTTACTTTTTGATGATATTTTTGATAAACTGGACGAAACCCGTGTTGCCAAAATTGTCGAAATGGTAAACAGTGAAACTTTTGGACAGCTTTTTATTTCAGATACACACCCGGAAAGAACCGAAGCGATTGTAAAATCTACGCATCAAACTTATAAGATATTTAATTTGTAGTTTTTGATAGTGAAAATTGATATAATTTGTATCAGACTTTATAATTAATTAGAATCAGGAAATCATTAAATTAGCCTGAGAAAATATAACAATAACTGCAATAAAAACTGAATATGCTTACGAAAGAATCATTGCAATTTTTAGACGATTTAAAAAAGAACAACAATAGAGATTGGTTTCAGGACAATAAAAAGCGTTATGAAATCTTCAAAAAAGATTATCATCAGTTAGTGAGTGATTTTCTGGATGTAATGAAACCACTTGATCCTTCACTGGAATTATTGGAGGTTAAAAATTGTACTTTTAGAATTAACCGAGATATTCGTTTTTCTAAAGACAAATCTCCTTATAAAGCACATTTAGGTGTTTGGCTTTCATCTGGCGCAAAAGGTCTAAACCGTTCCGGATATTATGTTCACATTGAAAAAGGTGCTAGTTTTATAGCTGGCGGATTTTATTCGCCTGAAGCGGAGGATTTGAAAAAAGTACGTAAAGAAATTGCCTTTTTTTATGATGATTTAGAAGCAATTGTAGCCGATAAAAACTTTAAGAAAGAATTTGGAAGTTTGGATGTTGATGAAAATAATTCGCTTAAAAATCCGCCGAGAGGTTATGAAAAAGATCATCCGGCAATTGAATTTTTAAAACTAAAAAGTTTCACAGCTTCTCAAAAATATGATATTTCTGAAGTGACTCAAAAAGATTTCGTTTCAAAAATGAGTAAAAAACTGATTGCCTTAAAACCTTTAAACGAATTCATAAACCGTGCTTTAGACACTGATGAAGAATTCTAAATTTTTATTTGCCACGAATTTCACGAATTAGCACGAATTAATTAGTGGAAATTCGTGAAATTCGTGGCGAAAAAAAACTCATTTTAATGAAAAGAAAAATACTTTTTCTTGGGGAATCGTATCGCGCCGATGCCATAACATGGATGAAAGGCCTGAAAGAATTTGGCGATTTTGAAATTATCACCTGGGAACTTCAATCTCCTAGCAATTCAAAACTCAACCGATTCAAACGCATTTTAGAATATTTCTTCGCTCCTGTTTCTATTCGAAAAATAATCAGAAATGAAAAACCCGATATGGTTATTGCCGAAAGAACTACAAGTTATGGATTTCTTGCTGCTTTATCAGGTTCAAAAACTATAGCAATCGCACAACAGGGCCGAACTGATTTATGGCCGGAAGATTCTGTTTTATATCCATTTAAAAAGTTTATTCAGAAATATGCTTTCAAAAAAGCGCATTTAATTCATGCCTGGGGACCTGTTATGACGATTTCCATGAAAGCCATTGGCGTTGACATGAGCAAAGTTTTGGTTCTTCCGAAAGGGATTGATTTATCACTTTTTACACCTTCAACAAACCATTCAAACAAAATTGAAGCGATTGTGACGCGTTCGCTACAGCCGGAATATCGACATGATTCTATTTTAAAAGCATTTGGTATTTTACATCAAAAAGGAATTAATTTTTCGCTGACTATTGTTGGCGACGGAACAAGATTACAATTTTTGAAAGATTTAGCTAAAGAACTTCAAATCGAAAACAAAGTGATTTTTACAGGAAGAATCCCAAATACAGAACTTCCTAAATTATTACAGCAATCGAATATTTATATCAGTATGCCAATTACCGAAGGTGTTTCGGCATCATTATTTGAAGCTATGGCTTGCAATTGTTATCCTGTTGTTTCGGATATTGCAGGAAATCAAAGCTGGATCACCCATCGCCAAAACGGACAATTAATAGAAATTGATAATATTGAAATGCTTGCCAATGAATTAATTTGGTCTTTTGAAAATCCTGAATCCCGAAACGAGGCCATTATTCGAAACAGAAAATTTGTAGAAGAAAATGCTAATTATGATATTAATATGAAGGTTATTGCTAATCGATATCATGAATTGCTTAACTTGAAATAAAAAATCATGTCTCAATACTTCTATAAATCTTCAATAGATTTTATTTCTGATCTGCCTTTTGATTATGTAGAAACTTATTCATTTCAACGTGGAGAACTATATGAAGAAAGTAATTCATCAAACAAAAGTGAATATGAGAAATTAAAACAAAGAAAACTTCAAAAAAATGATCTAAGTGATTTTCAGGAGTTAAAACTTAATGAATTAAAAAACCTTGTTGGTTACACACAATATATACTCAATGATAAAGGAGAATTTCATCCTTCAAGTAAAAAAATCAACTCTTTTAAATCTACAGATCAACAAGTAATTGATTTGAAAAACATTTTAAAAACCAAAATACAAGATATCCCAAATTGGATGTGTGCTCCCATATATCGAGACGCATTAGTTTTTTATAACAAAAATGGCAAAATCGTAGAAACCCTAAATATTTGTCTTAGCTGCCAATACATGGAAACCAAAATGTTTAATTATATAAATGGTGATTTTATTACTTACGATTTATTAAAACATTTTTTTATTGAAGCAGGTCATGTTATAGAATAAAAACATTTTATCTCTCTACAAAAACCACATCGTAACTTTTCTTCAATCTCAACGACATAGTATTATAACGAATTGCGTAATTTAATTCTTAAAGTAATATGAGCAATAGAAGAAACTGGTTAAAACAAGTAGTTTTAGGTACAATAGGATTAGGTTTAACTTCATTTGAAACATTTGCAAATCCTTCGCCAGAAAATTATATTCCTTTAGATGTAGACAAATCTCCTATATTATTACGATCAAATGAAAATCCTTACGGCCCTTCTCCACTCGCTCGCGCTGCCATGCAAAAAAGCATCAATAGCAGTAATCGATACGGCTGGAATCTTTCGGAAGAATTGATTTCTCTTATTGCAAAAAAGAATAATGTTTCTGATCATAATATTTTATTAGGCGCTGGTTCAACAGAAATTTTAGATTTGGTTCTTCAACATACTGCTTTAAAAAAAGGAAATTACATACTTGCCGAAACAACCTTCAACTATTGGACATTTCCTTCTGAAAAATTAGGGATAAAAAAAATTACGATTCCGTTAACTGCAGACAAAAAGCATGATTTACCAGCAATGCTAAAAGCAATTGATTCAGATACAAAAATGATTTATATCTGCAATCCCAATAATCCAACTGGTACAATATGCGATCACGAACAATTGGTTTCTTTTGTAAAAGAAGCATCTAAAAATGCCATTGTTTTTGTAGACGAGGCTTATATCGATTTCACAAAAGAACAATCACTAAGCAGTCTTGTAATTGAAAACAAGAATTTAATTATTACTAAAACCTTTTCAAAAATGCATGGTTTAGCCGGCGCGCGTATCGGTTATGCTATTGCAGCTTCCTCAACTATTGACGAACTCAGTGCTTTAAAATCATCTCCAAATTTATCTGTTAGTGTTGTATCAACAGCTGCTGCCATGGCATCCTTAAATGATGAAAAATTTATTAAGGAAGTTTATTCTTTAAATGAAGAAGTTAAGAAATATACGATTGACCAACTTACGAAGCTTAACTTAACCTGTATTCCGTCTTATTCCAATTTCATCTATTTTTCTCTTGAAAATTATAAAAAGGATTTCTTTAAACAATTAGAAGCCAATAACATTGAGGGAACCAAAATCTATGAAGAAAATGGAAAATGGACCAGAATTACTATTGGAACAATGAAAGAAATGCAGCAATTTATTGAAGCGATAAAGTAAATTTGTATAAAAAGACTTTCTAAGGTCAAAACTCAATTGAAATAAATTATAATCCTTACTTTTGACCTCAGATTAAAAAGCCTTTTACACATGCATATCCAATCCAATTTTTCTTTAAAAAACTACAATACTTTCGGCATTGAAGCCAAGGCCAAAAAATTTGTCGCAGTACATTCTGTTGAAGAACTGAAAACTATTTTAGAAGAAAACAAAAACGAGAAGAAATTTATTCTTGGCGGCGGGAGCAATATGCTTTTAACAAAAGATATTGATGCTTTGGTCATTCATATCGATTTAAAAGGAAAAAAGATCATTAAAGAAGACGATGATTTTGTTTGGGTTGAAAGTCAGGCTGGTGAAACCTGGCATGATTTCGTACTTTGGACAATTGAGAATAATTTTGGCGGATTAGAAAATATGTCTCTAATTCCGGGAAATGTTGGTACAACTCCAGTTCAGAACATTGGTGCTTACGGAACTGAAATCAAAGATACTTTTGTTTCGTGCGAGGCAATCAACATTGAAACGCAGCAAATAAAAACTTTCTCTAATACTGAATGTAATTTCGGTTACCGCGAAAGCATTTTTAAACACGAAGTAAAAGACCAATTTATTATTACTTCGGTAATCTATAAATTGACAAAACGCAATCATAAAATCAATACATCTTACGGAGATATTTTGGCTGAATTGGCTAAGAATAATATCTCTGAACCTACTTTAAAAGATGTAAGCAACGCTGTAATTGCCATCAGGCAAAGTAAATTACCTGATCCTAAAGAATTAGGAAACAGCGGCAGTTTCTTTAAAAACCCCATTTTATTGAAATCTGATTTCGAAAAAATCCATCAAAAATTCCCTGAAATGAAGTTTTACGAAGTTTCTCCAACCGAAGTAAAAGTTCCCGCAGGATGGCTTATTGAACAGGCAGGCTTTAAAGGAAAACGTTTTGGCGATGCCGGAGTTCATAAAAATCAGGCTTTGGTTTTAGTTAATTACGGAAACGCAACCGGCCGGGAAATTTTAGATGTTTCGAAACAAGTCCAGCAAACCGTTTTCGAAATCTTTGGCATTCAAATTGAAGCCGAAGTAAACGTTATCTAAAAAAATTCAGCCTTTACTAGCTTACCAACCAAACCTTAATGAAAGAATTAAATATCAAAGTTATTTTACTCCAAATATTCGGAATGATTTTCCTGATAAATGGTATTCTGCAGCTTAGATTTTACACTGTATCTGAAAAAATAATCTGGGCAGAAACACATTCTCAATATCAGCATTCACAATATTGGAACAAATTATTACCTACAAACGAAGGCATTTTTAACTTTTGGCCTAGTGTATACGTTTGGATATTTTTAGGTTCATTAATCGGTATCTGCATACTTGCTTTTGTAAACTGGAAAAGTAAACTTTCATCACTCAATACAATTATAGTAGCAATTGTATTATATATTCTTTTAAGGCTTAAGTTTTTTAGAAAAGAAATGATATCCCAATTATTTCGCCCCGTAAGAACTTTTTGCTCTGATGATTTTGGAACACAATGTTTGATCGAAGGAGTAATTTTTACTTTTATCGGAGTTACGATTTTATATCTAAGCGTAATTCAGATTTATTTGAACTCAAAAAAATTGAGCTGAAATTTATTAAAAAATCTTCCTATAAATTAACACATCAAAAACCGAAAAAGTTATAGAAAGTACCATTGAATTATCAGCAAATCTTTATCTTCGTTTTGGAAACTTCAAGAATTCATATTAATACTAAAATGTAGCAGTAACAAAGAAATCTTGAAAACAAATTCATAAAATGTACACACCTGAACTCTATAAAGATGAAGATCCGGAATCAATCAGAACTTTTTTAAAAGAGAATAGTTTTGGAATTCTGATCAACCAGACTAACAGAAAATTATGTGCAACGCATATTCCGATAGAATTGGAAGTTAATGCTGATGGAAAAGAAATTCTACAGGGACATATTTCTAAACTGAATCCGCAAGCTGAAGGTTTTACAGAAAATGATCAGGTTTTGGCTGTGTTTACAGGTCCGCATAGTTATATTTCATCTTCTTGGTACGATCATGAAAATGTTCCAACATGGAATTATATAGCTGTACATGTTTACGGAAGAATCAAGATTGTAGATTACAGCACATCTGTAGAACAGCTGAAAAAGCTTGTTGACAAATACGAAGCAAATTCCGAAAATCCTGTTCGTGTTGAAAATTTATCTGAAAAAACCATGCGTGAAGCCAGAGGGATCTTTGGTTTTGAAATCGAAATTGATGAAATTCAGGCTACCAAAAAATTATCTCAAAACCGCGATGATCACAATTATAAAAACATAATTTCGGAATTAGAAAAAACAGAAAACCCTCAGTCTATTGCTATTGCAAAAGAAATGTCAAAGTGCCGAAAGTAAATTGATATTAAACATTGAAAATTAGGAATTCATAACTACCTTTGTTCTCGCAAAATTTGGAACATTAACAGACATTAAAACCATATGCTTATAATTTTACTTTACTTTTTTAGTGCCATTGTTTTTATTCAGCTTTTCTACTATTTAGGAATTTTTGGAAAATTTGCTTTTGCTAAACCTCAAGAAGTTACGCCAAAGAATATCCCGGTTTCTGTTATTGTCTGTGCAAAAAATGAAGAAGAAAACGTAAAGAAATTTATCCCTTTATTAGCAGAGCAAAATTATCCTGATTTTGAAATTGTATTAATTGACGATGCATCAAGCGATGAAACGCTTGAGGTTTTTGAAGAATTTGAGCAAAAATATTCGAACATTCGCTTGGTTAAAGTTGAAAACAACGAGGCTTTTTGGGGAAATAAAAAATACGCTTTAACCTTAGGAATCAAAGCCGCAAAAAAAGAATACCTTTTATTTACAGATGCAGATTGTTATCCAACTTCAAAAGACTGGATTACATCAATGACCTCACAATTTGATACAGAAAAAACTATTGTTTTAGGTTACGGAGGTTATGAAAAAATAGAAAATTCTTTATTAAATAAAATTATTCGTTTTGAAACTATATTAACTGCGGTTCAATATTTTTCATGGGCAAAAGCCGGACTTCCATATATGGGAGTTGGACGAAATTTAGCTTATAAAAAAGATGAGTTTTTTAATGTAAATGGTTTTATTGATCATATTCAGGTTCGTTCCGGCGATGACGATTTGTTTATCAATCAGGCTGCAAACAAATTGAATACTACAATATCGTATACACCTGAAAGTTTTACTTATTCAAAACCAAAAGAGTCTTTTAAAGACTGGTTTACACAAAAAAGAAGACACGTTTCTACGGCTGAGCATTATAAGTTTTTTGATAAATTTCAATTGGGACTTTTCTTTTTCTCACAATTATTCTTCTTTTTATCAGTTATAATTCTGCTGGCGTTTCAATTTCAATGGATTGCTGTTGTAGCAATTTTAGCAACTCGTTATACTGTAGTTTGGACTGTTATTGGTTTTTCTGCAGGAAAACTTAAAGAAAATGATATTAAAATTTGGTTTCCAGTATTAGAAATTGTGCTTATTGTAACGCAAATTAATATCTTTATAACTAATATTTTTTCAAAACCTGTATATTGGAAATAAATTCTAAAATAGAAAAAGCAAAAAAAGGTGACCAGGTCGCCTTTACTTTTTTATTAGATTATTTCTGGAATGAAGTTTATGCCTTTATGCTTAAACGTACAGAAAATGAAACCACTGCAGAAGATATTACTATTGAAACTTTCTCAAAAGCTTTTGATAAAATAGGATCTTATAATCCCGAATTTCAGTTTAACACTTGGTTAATTGCCATTGCAAAAAACGTTTATATTGATTTATTACGTAAAAAGAAAACGAATCTTTTTATAGAAATCACTGATACTGAAGACCAACAGGCATACAATATTGCCGACACTACTCCATCTGCAGAAGATGCATTAATTAAAGAGCAAAACCTCTCCCGTTTACTTTTATGCATCAAAGAATTAAAGCCCCATTATCAGGAAGTAATTCAGCTTCGCTACTTTCAGGAAATGTCCTATCAGGAAATTGCTGACAAAATTAATGAGCCTCTAAGCAACGTAAAGGTAAAATTACTTCGTGCTAAAAAATTATTGGCAGAAATTATCGAACGTAATAGATAATTTATTATCTTTAAGAAAAGAATAAGATATAATCATATTTTTTCTTAAAAAAATAATTTATTCACACACTAAAACAACAACTCCTACGTTGTTTGCTTAAACCCAATTCACTATCGCGTATGATTTAAAGTTACTTAACCTTAAAATCCAAAAATCATGACTAAATTAAGCATCTATGAAAACAAGTGGATCGATCTTGTTTTCGAAAACAAAAACAAAGAATACGGAGCGTACCAATTACGCCAGGAAAATTCTAAAACAACAGTTACGGCTTTATTTATGGCCTTGTTGTTACTAACTGCCATAGGAAGTGTATCAATGTTGCTTAATAAATTTAGAACAATTGACCCTGTTGAAGACCCTGTTCCTTTTGTGCCTACTCATTTAACGGATATTGATCCGATAGTGGTTCCAAAAACAAAGGATCCTGTTGCCCCACCAATGAAATCAACACCACCGGCAGCAACAGCGCCAGTAACGTCAAGTCAATTAACAAATCCGGTTATAGTACCTACAGATCAGGCAACGCAAACTATCGCTGCTAACGTGGACAACACTCCTCATGTAGACAATGCAATAGGAACAGATGGACCTGGTACAAATGTATTACCTGGAAATACTGGCGGAGAAATAGGAGATCCACCGCTAGTTGATAATGGAACTAATATTATAACTACGAAAGATCTTGACAAATTACCAGAGTTCCCTGGAGGGATTAAAAAGTTTTACACTTATGTTGGAAATAACTTTACAAAACCAGAATTGGATGCAGAAAAAATATTACGTGTGTATGTTTCATTTGTAATCGAAAAAGATGGTACAATGACGGACATTGTAGTTAAAAACGATCCAGGATTTGGAATGGGAAAAGAAGCTGTTAGAGTTTTAAAATCATTAAAAACAAAATGGGCTCCGGGTATATTAGCTGGAAAACCGGTTCGTACGGCGTATAATCTTCCAATAACAATACAAACAGGGCAAACTGAATAAAAAATAAAATATAGAAAAAGAAAAAGCAGAATTTATGTTCTGCTTTTTTTATGGTTTTAATTAATGACATATCTTTATCATTAATTTATCAGTTAAAATGCCTTTTACATTTGCTCATCCCGCAATAGTTCTGCCTCTAAATTATTTACCTAAAAAATGGTTTTCATTAACTGGACTTATCATCGGAAGTATGACTCCAGATTTTGAGTACTTTATCAGAATGAGAGTAGAAAGTCATTACAGCCATAGTATTGATGGCATTTTTTGGTTTGATCTGCCGCTTGCAATTCTACTAGCATTTACATTTCACAATATTGTTAAAAATCAACTATTCCATAATTTACCCGAAATAATTCGATCACGAGTTCTTATCTTCTGCCAATTTAATTGGAACGGTTATTTCAAACAACATTGGATTGTTGTAGTACTATCAATTTTAATTGGAACTGCCTCACATCTTTTTTGGGATAGCTTTACACATGAAGATGGCTATTTTGTAAATAATATTGCCTTATTGCATGATTACATTTTTATTTCTCATCTAAAAATTCCAATTTTTAAAGCGGTCCAACACTTAAGTACATTTATTGGCGGATTGATTATTTTATTTGCTTTTTCTAAACTCCCAAAGAATAATATTTCGACAAAACCTTTAAATAAAAACTATTGGATTTGTCTTGTTTTATTTTCGCCAATAATTTTAGTCTTTCGATTTGCGATAGGATTAGACCCAAAACAATATGGACACTTAATAGTTTCTATAATTTCCTCTGTTTTATTTTCTTTAATATTAACTCCTCTTTTTTTAAATCTAAAAGCATTTGTTAAAAACTGACAAAATCAATTACTTTTACATTAAATTCAAAAAAGGAACAATTAATCAACTTTTAAAAATAAAAAGAAATGGGAATATTTTCAGCTCTTATGGGCAATGCCGGTACGGTAAGTCAGGAAGATTTACTTAAAAAATACGGTCAGCTTTTAACGGATAACGAAGAAATTGAAATGGGTTTTAAACTTATTCGTGATACTTTTATCTTCACAAATAAAAGATTAATCCTGGTTGATGTACAAGGATTAACAGGAAGCAAAACTGAATATAAATCTATTGCTTACAAAAGCATTACTCGTTTTAGTGTAGAAACTGCGGGAACATTTGATCTTGATGCAGAATTGAAAATCTGGGTTTCAAGCGAATTAAATCCAAGTATTGTAAAACAATTCAATAAATCTGTAAACGTATACGATGTGCAAAAAGTTTTAGCACATCATGTTTTAGGTTAATTTATAAAAAAAACGGCAGATTTAAATCTGCCGTTTTTACTTTATGTCAAAAACTATTTTTTCTTCTTTGTAGTCGTTTTTTTCGTTGTTGTCTTTTTAGGAACTGTATTGTCGATTTTTTGCTGAACGTATGGTTTGTAAACTCCATCTTTTTCAGCTCTTGCTTTTGCATCATCTGCCCTTTTCTTAGAATCAGGATGTGAACTCATCATTTGATCAATAAATGACGCTTCTGCTCCTTCACTCATTTTAGCTAAAATTCTAAAAGCAGATTCTTCCGCATTCACATTATAACCGTTTTTCTTTAAGAAGTTATAAGAATATAAATCAGCTTCTGTTTCTTGTTTACGACTGTGTTTACTATCGATTAAAGCACTTCCAATTTTCCCTAACTGGCTATCTGTAACTGCAGATATTTTAGTCGATTGTGAAGAAGCCCCATCAATTAAAGCTTCTTTTTGGTAAGCTGCACGCATTGCGTCTCTTGAATCATTATTAGCAACGTGGCCAATTTCGTGACCAATTACAGCTAACAATTCATTATCATCCATAATATCCATTAATCCTGAATACACACGAACACTTCCGTCAGCGGTTGCAAAAGCATTTACTTCTTTTACTTTATATACTTTATAATTTAAAGTAAAACCATCGCCTGCCGTATGTTTTCCAAAAACCCTGTTTAATCGCAAAGTATAACCATCTGTTGGTGCTGCTACTTGATTGGTAGAGTCTAATTTCCTAACCGCTTCTTTAGATAACGCCGCTGCATCTGCATTTGTTAAAGTGAAAGCTGCCACACCTTTTTGAACTGCTCCTATCGCTTTTTCACCAAAATTAATCTGTGCATTCATTTTTGTAAAACCAAATGCTGTAAATATTAGTCCTACTATTATAAATCTTTTTTTCATGTTTTTATAATTACAATTTAACAACAAATGTAAATAACATAATGCTATTTCATTTCACACAAAGTTTATTTTTTTAACAAATTAAAGGTAAGAATTTTAAATGAGCCATTTGACAATATTGTAAGTGTTTATGATATTGCGATCAAAAAAAACCGATAATTCTGCAGAATTACCGGTTTCACTTTTTACACAAAAATTACTTCTTTTTTGTTGTTGTCTTTTTAGCAGGTGTTTTTGCAGGCGCTTTAGCTGCTGTTTTTACAGGTGCAGTATTTACAATTTTCTGCTGTACATAAGCATTATACAAACCATCTTTTGTTGCTCTTTTTTTAGCTTCATCGGCTCTTTTACCAGAATCCGGATGTGAACTCATCATCTTGGTAATAAAAGAAGACTCTGCTCCTTCACTTAAATTTTGCAAAATTCTAAAAGCTGACTCTACCGCATTAACATCATATCCATTTTTTTTCATAAAATCATACGAAAACGTATCAGCCTGGGATTCTTGCTTTCTACTGTGTTTGCTATCGATCATTGCGCTTCCTATTTTCCCTAATTGAGATCCGGTAAGCGTCTCAATTTTTCCTGATTGTGATGAAGCGACATCTAACAAAGCCTCTTTTTTATAAGCTGCTTTAATTGCATCTCTTGTATCATGATTCACTACGTGGCCAATTTCATGTCCAATAACTGCAAGTAATTCATTATCATCCATAATATCCATTAAACCTGCAAATACACGAACACTTCCGTCTGCACAGGCAAAAGCATTAATATCTTTTACTAAATAAACTTTATAATTTAAAGTAACTCCTTCACTCGAAGTGTGTTTTCCAAATAAACGATTTAAACGAATTGAATAACCGTCTGTTGCTGCGGCAACAGGATTATTTGCATCCATTTCAGCAATCGATTCTTTTGCTAAAGCAGCAGCATCTGCATCGCTAAAAGTAAATCCTGAAACACCTTTACCTAAAGCTCCCATAGCTTTATCTGAAAGTATCTGTGCATTCATTTTAGTAAAACCAAAAGCTGCAAATAAAATTCCTAATACAATAAATTTCTTTTTCATGTTTTTCAAACTTAAATTAATAGCAAAAATATTACAGCAAAAACCCTTCATTGTCTAAAAAAGCCAAATTTGCAACAGATTAAGGTTAAAAGTGAAATTTTAAAAATATTAGTCTTACTATCAAAATCTTAAGTAAAAATTAAAAAGATAAGCCTAAAACGTATTTATAGTCAAACTATTAATACTTGAACTTCATAATCTTAAATAACATCACCTAATAGGAAAAGTAAACGAAAAGCAAATTAGCATCATCAAATAAACAACATTCCGTATCTTTGTAGTAAGATTTATGATATATGGAAACAGTCATTGAAAACATACCGCCTGCAAAACCGAAATGGTTAAAGGTAAAATTACCAATTGGACAAAAATATACTGAACTACGTGGTTTAGTTGACAAATACAGCTTAAATACGATCTGCACCTCTGGAAGCTGCCCAAATATGGGAGAATGCTGGGGAGAGGGAACAGCAACTTTCATGATTTTAGGAAATGTCTGCACCCGTTCCTGCGGTTTTTGTGGTGTTAAAACCGGACGCCCGGAAACGGTAGATTGGGACGAACCTGAAAAAGTAGCCCGTTCTATAAAAATCATGAATATTAAACACGCTGTAATTACAAGTGTTGACAGAGATGATTTAAAAGACGGAGGTTCTATTATTTGGATAGAAACTGTAAAAGCAATCCGTAGAATGAACCCAAATACTACTCTTGAAACTTTGATTCCGGACTTTCAGGGAATTGAAAGAAATATTGACAGAATTGTTGAAGCAAATCCTGAAGTAGTTTCTCATAATGTTGAAACCGTTCGTCGTTTAACACGCGAAGTTCGTATTCAGGCAAAATATGATCGCAGTTTAGAAGTTTTACGTTATTTGAAAGAAAAAGGAATAAACAGAACTAAATCTGGAATCATGCTTGGTCTAGGAGAAACTGAAGAAGAAGTTTACCAGACAATGAGAGATTTACGCAATGCAAATGTTGATGTTGTTACTATTGGTCAATATTTACAGCCAAGTAAAAAACATTTACCTGTAAAAGAATTTATCACGCCTGAATTATTTGCCAAATACGAAAAATTTGGTCTTGAATTAGGATTTCGTCATGTTGAAAGCGGGCCTCTTGTTCGTTCTTCATACAAAGCACAAAAACATATTTTATAAAAGGTTTAATTGTTTAATCGTTTAATTGTCAAACCGATTAAACGGTTAAACGATTAAACAAATAAACAAAACATTGAAAACAAGAATTGCTATTAATGGTTTTGGAAGAATTGGAAGAAATTTATTCCGCCTTCTTATAAATCATCCTGAAATTGAAGTTGTTGCAATTAATGATATTGCAGATAATAAAACAATGTCGCATTTAATAAAATACGACAGTATACATGGAGTTCTGCCTTTTGCTGTAAGTTACGATGAAACAGGAATTATTGTAAACGAGAAACATTTTTTATTTTTTCACGAAAAAAGCATTTCTAATCTGGACTGGAAAAGCCATTCTATAGATTTTGTAATTGAATCGACCGGAAAATATAAAACGCATAAAGAATTAAATGCACATATAGAAGCCGGGGCAAAAAAAGTGATACTTTCTGCACCATCAGAAGTTGATACTATTAAAACTGTAGTTCTTGGAGTTAATGAAAATATATTAGACGGAACAGAAAATATCGTTTCAAATGCAAGCTGTACAACAAACAACGCCGCTCCGATGATAAAAATCATTGAAGAATTGTGCGGAATTGAGCAAGCTTACATTACAACGATACATTCTTACACAACAGACCAAAGTCTTCACGACCAGCCGCATAAGGATTTACGCAGGGCCAGAGGCGCAAGTCAGTCGATTGTTCCAACAACTACAGGTGCAGCTAAGGCATTAACAAAAATTTTTCCTAAATTGCATGAGAAAATCGGAGGCTGTGGCATTCGTGTTCCAGTTCCAGATGGTTCATTAACAGACATCACGTTCAATGTTAAGCGTGCTGTTACGATTGAAGAAATTAACATTGCATTTCAAAAAGCCTCAAAAACAAATTTAAAAGGAATATTAGATTACACAGAAGATCCTATCGTTTCTGTTGATATAATTGGCAATACACATTCGTGCTTATTCGATGCACAATTAACTTCTGTCATTGACAAAATGGTAAAAGTTGTGGGTTGGTATGATAATGAAATTGGCTATTCATCAAGATTAATTGATTTGATTTTACTGATAAGAAGAACATAAGAATTCATTGTAAATGCATTGCCATACATGAAGTACTATCTTTTATCTGTTGTTTGTTTTTTTAATTCACTTTTGTATTCTCAAATCAAACAGAATACAGATAGTGTTTCCTATTACAATAAACTGGCCAATAAAAAACTGAATAGCAAAGAGTACAATGAGGCTGTGTTTTACACTAAAAAATCAATTGATTTTTGCGAGACTAATAATATCCCTGAAAATTTAGCCAACCAAACTTTTAAACTTGGTAAGATTTACTACAATCAGCGGAAGTATGACGAAGCATTAAAAAACTTTCACAAAAGTGTTTCTTCCTTTGACAGCGTAAAACCAACTTGTACCAAAATCTTAGCATTACAATATATTGGTGCTGTAAATACTGCAAAAGGCGATTATAAAACCGCAGACGTTTATTATGCAAAAGCCCAAAAACTTCTAAAACAGCTTGGCATTGTTGATAGTTCTGAAATCTTAGACTATCAAAAAGCAATCGCATTTAAAACAAATAAAAATTTTTATCAAGCGACCAAAACCTTCCGCAAAATCATCAAAAAACCAGATAATCCATTGATTTTAGAAACCAAAAGTGATTCTTATTATCAACTGGGATTAATTGAAACACAGCTTAAACGGAATGATTCTGCTATGATTTATTTTGAAAAAGCGCTTGATTATACAGAGAAAACAAATAATCTTTCGCAAAAATCAAAAATAACTTTAGCAATAAGTCAATATTACAAACAAAACAAAAATTTTGATTTAGCTTATTCTTATTTAGATGAACATTATCAATTAGAAAATTATATTCTAAAATTAAAAAATGCGAAAATAGATTTTAACGAATTTCAAAAATTCAAAAAAAATCAAACCCTTAACAACACACTTAAGCGGGAAAGCGAAGAAAAAATTCAGCTTAAAACGTATCGCTATTCTAAATTAGTCAGTATTTTGGCGATTGCCTTAATTTCGATTCTGTCTCTTTTGAGTTTGGCTTTATATAAAAACAATATTATTCGTAATCAGAATAATTTACTTTTAAGAGAAAAAAACAAAGAACTTATTCTGGCAAAAAACAAAGCCGAAAAAGCTTCAAAAGCAAGATCAGAATTTTTATCGACTGTAAGTCATGAACTGCGGACGCCGTTAAATGCAATTAACGGAATCACGCATTTACTTCTTGAAGATAACCCGAAAAAAGCGCAATTAAAATATTTAGAATCACTAAAATTCTCTGGAAATTATCTTACTACTTTTATAAACGAAATTCTTGAAATTAATAAAATCGACTCGACTAAAGTTGAAGTTGAAAATATTAGTTTTAATTTAAAAGAATTGCTTTTTAATATTCAAAGTTCTTTAAAAGAACTGGCAACGGCTAATAAAAATTATTTCAACTTAGAAATAGACGATGCAATTCCAGATAACTTAATTGGTGACCCAACCAAATTATCTCAAATTATATTAAACCTGATTAACAACGCATTAAAATTCACCCAAAACGGAAATGTAAATGTTATTGCTAAATTATTTGGACAGGAAGATGAAAATGCAACTGTTTATTTTGAAATAGTTGATACCGGAATTGGTATTCCCGAAGATAAACTGCAAACCGTTTTTGAAAGTTTTTCTCAAGGTTCTATCGAAGTAAACCGAAAATACGGCGGCACAGGATTAGGTCTTACTATTGTAAAAAAATTAATCGAACTTTTAGGAGGCGAAATCAAACTAAAAAGTGAAGTTGGCAAAGGATCAACTTTTACTTTCAAATTAAATTTTAAAATTAATAACGAACCTTTGGAAGCTGTTACAGAAGAAAAACCATATAACGACAAACAATTAAAACACAAGTCTATTTTACTGATTGAGGACAACAAAATCAATCAAATGATTACGCGTAAAATGCTTGAGAACAAAATGATTACCTGCGAAATTATCGATAATGGCGAAGATGCTGTGGAACTTTTAAAAGTGAAACGTTTTGATATGATTTTAATGGATGTGCATTTGCCTGGAATTAACGGAACTACAGCAACGCAGCATATTAGAGATTTCGACAAAACAACTCCTATTATTGCCTTGACGGCTATTTCGCTTGACGAAAACAGGGATATGCTTTTATCTTTTGGAATGAACGATGTAATTACAAAACCTTTTGTTCCTGACGAATTTTACAGTACAATTGCGAAATTCTTTGATTAACCTAAGGTGCTAAGTTTGTTTTGACATATTCTAAAATCGAAACGTCAAAATTTTGCTGGTGATTGATGAACGTGCTTTTTATGGGCAGATAATACAATTGAGAAACCAGTTTCGAATCTTTTAAACGAACATAATCTTTTTCGGTTGTAATAATCTTTTTTCCGTTTGCTTTATTTTGAATGGAATCTAAATCGGCATCAGAAAAATGATGATGATCCGGGAAAGTCAAACATTCATCATTTTCATTTTTTAAATAGTCAAAAAATGGTTTTGGTTTCGCAATTCCGGCTAAAAGCACTTTTGATTCTGATTTAATTTCATCCACAGAAATCTTTTTATTTTGACCATAAATTACAGTATCATAATCTATAAAAGTAAAGAAGATTTGCTGCGAACAATTTAGCTTTAACTTCAAACGAATCTCTTCTTGTTTTTCTTCTGATAAATTATTTGGGCATTTAGTAACCACAACAATATTTGCTCTGTTAGCTCCGCTTCGGCTTTCTCTTAAATTTCCTGTTGGCAGCATAAAATCATCTGCATATAAATCGCCATAAGAAGTCAGCAGAATATAAAATCCAGCTTTTACTTTTCGGTGCTGATAGGCGTCGTCTAATAAAATTACCTGAGGTTTTTCTTTCTGCGAAAGCAATTGTGTAATTCCGTTTGTACGATTGGCATCAACTGCAACCTGAACATTTGGAAATTTTTGATAAAACTGAAAAGGTTCATCGCCTAGAATTTCAGCATTAGAATTATCATCTGCCAAAACAAAACCTTCCGATTTCCTTTTGTAACCTCTGCTTAAAGTCGCCACTTTATATTTATCAGCTAATAACCGAATCAAATATTCAATTTGAGGTGTTTTTCCAGTTCCGCCCACACTTAAATTTCCAACTGCAATAACCGGAATATCAAAAGAAGTCGATTTTAGAATTCCTTTGTCAAAAAGAAAATTGCGAATGCTTGTAATGAATCCGTATAGAATTGCAAAAGGGAAAAGTATTTTTCGAAGTAAGTTCATAGAATTATTTATCTGAATAATGACCCATTGCAGAAATTACAAATACAGTTACAACTTCGTCATCTACACGATAAATTAATCGATCTTTTTGATTAATTCGTCTTGACCATAATCCTGAATATTCATATTTTAATGGTTCAGGATTCCCAAAACCTTCATATGGGTTCTCTGTAAGATCAATTAAAATTTTAGTAATGTTTTTAATAGAAATTTTATTTCCTGATTTTTTATGTTTTTCAATATCCTGATTTGCCACCTTAGTTACTTCAACCCTAAACTTCCCCATATATCATCTGGATTTAGCCTTGTTGTTTCGCCATTTTTAATATTTTCTTCTGCTTTTTTAACTTTCTCAGCAAATTCAGAAGAATAAATGCTTCGCTCCTCATTCACCTGTCCATAATCAGTTTCAACAATTTCAATGCCTTCAACACCTTTAAAAAAAGTTTCGAACATAGCCATGAATGCTTTTCCTGTCTTAGTATGTTCGTTAATTTTTATTGTAGTCATGACTTTTTATTTAGAGACACAAATATACAAAAAGTAAATCATTCGTTTATCGAATGTAAATCAAGTCGTGGAATAACCTAAAGCATCTTCTATTCAAGTATAATTTTATTAAAGTAGTTTTTTTCGTTAATTTGTTTTAGGTTTCAGTTGTCAAAAAACTTGAAACCTAAAACTTGAAACAAAATATAAAAAATGAAAATCAAAGACATCATAACCGTACTAGAAGAAATGGCGCCTCTCGCCTATGCAGAAGATTTTGACAATGTGGGACTTTTAGTGGGAAATCCGGAAAACGAAAGTAACGGAGTTTTAGTTTGTCATGATGCATTGGAAAATGTAATTGAAGAAGCAATAACTAAAAATTGCAATCTCGTAGTTTGCTTTCATCCTATTTTATTTTCTGGAATTAAAAAAATTACCGGCAAAAACTATGTCGAGCGTGCTATTTTAAAAGCCATTAAAAATGATATTGCTATTTATGCCGTTCATACCGCTTTAGATAATCATCCGCAGGGAGTTAACAACATTTTCTGTAATACCTTAGGTTTAATAAATACCAAAATTCTAATTCCAAAACAGCAATTTCTACAAAAATTAGTTACGTATACTGTTCCCGAAAATTCTGAAAAAGTTCGAAATGCCATGTTCGAAGTCGGCGCTGGAACTATTGGAAACTATGATAATTGTAGTTTTAATTCTGAAGGCTTTTTTACTTTTAAAGGAAATGAAAAAAGCAATCCAACAATTGGAGAAAAAGGAAAATTACATACCGGAACAGAAATAAAAATCGAAGTTATTTTTGAAAAACATTTACAATCCAGAATTTTAAAAGCACTTTTAACGAATCATATTTATGAAGAAGTGGCATATGAGATCTACGATCTGCAAAATTCACATCAAAATATTGGCTTAGGAATGATTGGAGAATTGGAGAATGAAATGGATGAAAAAGACTTTCTTCTGCACGTAAAAGAAATTATGATTGCGCGCGGAATTCGTCATTCTGCCTTTACCGGAAAAAAAGTAAAAAAGGTAGCCGTTCTGGGAGGTTCAGGAAGCTTTGCCATAAAAAATGCAATTCAGGCCGGAGCCGATGCATTTTTAACTGCTGATTTAAAATATCATCAGTTTTATGAAGCAGAAAACAAATTACTTTTGGCCGATATTGGTCATTTTGAGAGTGAACGCTATACAAAAAACTATATTGTTGATTATCTTCGAAAAAAAATTCTTAATTTTGCGATCATTTTATCGGAAGAAAATACAAATCCAGTTAAGTACTTATAGAATATGACGAATACGAAAGAATTAAGTGTTGAGGACAAGTTAAGAGCAATATATGATTTACAGCTTATTGACTCTAGAATTGACGAAATCAGAAACGTTAGAGGAGAACTTCCTTTAGAGGTTGAAGATTTAGAAGATGAAGTTGCAGGTTTGAGCACTCGTTCAGAAAAACTGAAAGGTGAACTTGAAGTGATTGAGGAGCAAATCAAAGCAAAGAAAATTGCTATTGAGGAGCATAAAGAGGTTATCAAGAAATACACAAAACAACAAGAATCAGTTCGTAACAACAGAGAATTTAATTCTTTGACAAAAGAAGTTGAATTTCAGGAATTAGAAATTCAATTAGCTGAAAAGCAAATCAAAGAAATGAAAGCTTCTATCGAGCACAAAAAAGAAGTTATTTCTAATTTAAAAGAAAAACTTGATGCTAAAAGCTCTCATTTAAAACATAAAAAATCTGAATTAGATGCTATTATGGCTGAAACTCAAAAAGAAGAAATCTTCTTATCTGAGAAATCAGCTGAATTTTCAGCTCAAATTGAAGAAAGATTATTAGCTGCTTACAACAGAATCAGAAGCAGTGTTCGTAACGGATTAGCTGTAGTTTCTATCGAAAGAGGAGCTTCTGCAGGATCTTTCTTTACGATTCCACCACAAACTCAGGTTGAAATCGCTTCAAGAAAGAAAATCATTACTGATGAGCACTCTGGAAGAATTTTAGTTGATACTCAATTAGCTGAAGAAGAAAAAGAAAAAATGGAACAATTGTTCTCAAAATTCTAAATATCAAGTCCCGATTTAATCGGGACTTTTTTTTGACTAAATATTTTTTTGCCACGAATTACACTAATTTTCACTAATTTTTAATTTGTTTTTAAATGGAATAAAAATTCGTGCTAAATTTGTGTAGTTCGTGGCGAAACTTTTTTAGATCGATTCCCGAATATTATTTTTACTACTAAATTATTTGTTTTGGGAATTAAAAAAAGCATCCGTTTTATTACATTAAAATCAGTTGGATCTTATATTAACTTTTTGAGTTATGTGCGTCCGCAAAAAGCCATGGAACTTTCTTATGCTCTTTTTAGTCAGCCCCGAATTGGGAGATTAAAAAAAGAAACGCTTCCAAAAGTTTTAAGAAATACCGAAACAGAAATTTTTCACCATAACGAACATCATTTTCAAACCTATATCTGGAAAGGGAACGAAACCAAAATTTTATTGGTTCACGGCTGGGAAAGTAATGCTTCACGCTGGAAAAAAACATTACCTCATCTACAAAAATCCGGAAGTACTATTATCGCAATTGACGCACCTGCTCACGGACAAAGCAGCGGAAAAGAATTTAATGTTCCGCTTTATGCCGAATTCATCAATAAAGCGGTAGAAAAATATCAGCCAGAAATTATTATTGGACATTCTATTGGTGGTGCAGCCTGCGTTTATCATCAATATTTATTTCCGAATACGAGCATTAATAAAATGGTTATTCTTGGCGCTCCTTCTGATTTAAAAACTTTGATTGATAATTACATTTCAATGCTGAGTCTAAACAACAAAATGTTAACTCTTTTAGAAAGCAAATTCATAAATCGCTTCAACTTTAAACTGGAAGATTTTTCAGGACAAAAATTTGCATCTCAATTTACTATTCCTGGTTTCATTGCGCATGATACTTCTGATAAAATTGTGGCTTTCGCCGAAGGAAAAAAAATAGCAAGCAACTGGAAAAACAGTCAGTTTATTGAAACCAAAGGCTTAGGCCACGGAATGCATGATGATGAATTGTATCAAAAAGTGATTGAGTTTCTTTTTGAAGGCACAAAGTAACAGAGGTTCAAAGGGACAAAGTTTTTCCAAAAATCTAAAATCTAAAATCTACAATTAAAATGATAGCTGTAATTTTTGAAGTTATTCCGAATGAAGGAAAAAAAGAAGAATATCTTGATATCGCTGCAAGTCTGCGACCAGAATTAGACCATATCGAAGGTTTTATTTCTATTGAGCGATTTCAGAGTTTTTCTGATCCTTCAAAAGTTTTGTCTTTATCTTTTTGGAGAGATGAAGAAAGTATTCAACAATGGAGGAATCTTGAAATGCATCGTGCTGCGCAGTCAAAAGGTCGAAATGAAGTTTTTAAAGATTATCATTTAAGAATTGCTAGAGTTGTTCGTGACTACGGAATGTTTGAAAGAAAAGAAACTCCTGAGGATAGTTCGATTTTTCATGATTAAAAAAAGGTTCTGAGGTTCTAAGTTGCTATCCCGATAGTTATCGGGACTAAGTTTTCTTCACAAAAATCTAAAATCTGAATTCTAAAATCTAAAATCATTTTTTTGCCTACTTTTGCAGTATGGAAGAAAATCTTAAACGTCTTAATAAATTTATTGGTGAAACGGGATATTGTTCTCGTCGTGAAGCCGATAAATTAATTGAAGAAGGACGTGTAACAATAAATGGCGCTGTGCCGGAAATGGGAACTAAAGTTTCGCCAGATGATGAAGTACGCATAGACGGAAAGTTAATCGTGGAAAAGCACGAAAAAATGGTTTATTTGGCTTTCAACAAACCGGTTGGAATCGAATGCACCACTAACTTAGAAGTCCGAAATAATATTGTGGATTATATCAATTATCCGAAACGTATTTTTCCAATTGGAAGATTGGATAAAGCGAGTGAAGGATTAATTTTTATGACGAATGATGGTGATATTGTAAATAAGATTTTACGTGCCAGAAACAATCACGAAAAAGAGTATACGGTTACGGTAAACAAACCTATTACTGATCGTTTTATACAACGAATGGGAAATGGTGTTCCAATTCTGGATACCGTTACCAAGAAATGTAAAGTAGAACAAATTAGTAAATACACTTTTAAAATAATTCTGACTCAGGGTTTAAACCGTCAGATTAGAAGAATGTCTGAATATTTGGGTTATGAAGTAACGGCACTTAAACGTATCCGAATTATTAATATTTCTTTGGATGTTCCGGTTGGGCGTTACCGCGATTTAACCGATGCTGAAATTAAAGAATTAAATCAGTTAATTGAACCTTCGAGTAAAACGGAAGAAGCGAGTTTTCCTAAAGTTGAAACTCCAAGTCAAAGTTCTAATCGAAGAACAACATTTATTTCAAAACACGATCCCCGATTTAGAAAAAGAGGTGACAACAATTAAATAAAAGTCCCATTTGAAATTTCAAATGGGACTTTTTAATTTATTTCTTATTATCTAAAAATTCATAATACAAAGCCTTAGATAAAAAACCTGCATTTTGATAATTTGAAATTAATTCTTCTCTTACCGCTTCTGGATATTTTCCGTCTAAATTATTTTTTGAAAGATATTCTCTTCTGGCATCATCATTAAAGTTTAATCCGCTTAAAAATACTGGTTCTACTCCTTTGTTTACCGAAATATTATAATTGGTTACTAAATTTCCCCAATTTACATAACTGCATAAAAGAATTGTTGCATAGAAATACCAAATCATTTGATTGAAAAGATAGGCATTGGTTTTTTGTTTCGTTATTTTTAAAAAAGAATAAACTAAACCTATAATAGCCAAAATTAAAAAAGCATAAACTCCTAGACGTTTGTATGTTAAACCATAGAAAGAAACATATTCTGAGTTTTTAACGATGGCGCTTACAATTAAAACTACATTTAATACAATCCATACTTTTGCCAGGTTTTTTAATGTTGTAGCTTTTTCATCAAAGTTAAAACCTCCTTTAAAGTAAAATAAGATTACGCCAACTGCCATTAAAATTGAAAATATTACTGCATTTACACGTTCGTGCGTATCGGCGCTTAAGTTTGTTTTTTCGACTACTTCAAAAAATTGTTCGTAATTATATGTTCCAATGAAAATTAGAAGCATAACATTTAGCATAAATAATGTGATCACTCCGCTTTTTCTTTCAAAATCCAAGTCTAAGAATGAGAATGTACTTTGATTTTTTACTTCAGCAATATTCGTGAATTCATTGTTTAGTTTTGGGTTGAACTGATAAGAAATATCCGGAACCCAGTAGTTCCAAAAACTGAATGAGATGTAAAATCCTAAAATACACATAGCGATTAATTGAGGTAGATTAATATCTAATGTATAATCAGTAAACAATGAAGAGAAATGATTGCTTCCGAATGAGTAAACGATAAAAAATAATCCAAGAAATATTACCGGAATAATTACAAACGCTACTAGTTTTTTAGCAATGTCGTTGTGAATTTTTCGTTCAGGAAGCCATTGGCTAAATATAAAAATACGTCCTATTGTAGTGATTCCGTTTAGGAATATTAAGGGAAAAATCTGAACGATTTTAAGTTCTCCATCCTGCGTTTTAAATTGTAAAAACAGAATTGATAAAGCTAAAGCAAAAAATGATGCAGCGTCTCCATACCACGCAAAGGCAAAACAAGACAAAATAGAAGTCATTACAAGAACAAGATGTGATCTGTTTACAAACTTTTCCTGAAAGAAATAACTAATTAACAGAGTAAGTATCACTCCAAAAATAGAAATGTTGATTCCCACAGATTCATTGTAAAAAAGCAGTATAAAAACCGCTGTACAAGCTAAAATAATTTGATGTTTTTTCATGATTTTAATTTTTAAAAGTACTTTGTAATTCAAAGTTTTTAGGTAAAAAAATATAGTTATTACGATTTCATTAATTTTTCGAGATAAGAAAGGTGTTCTTTAAACGCTGCGCGGCCTAGCGGCGTTACCTGATAAGATGTTTTTGGTTTTTTACCAACAAATTCTTTCTTAACTTCGATGTATTCAGATTTCTCCAATGCTGAAGAATGACTTGCTAAATTACCATCGGTGATATTTAAAAGCGTTTTCATCTCGGTAAAATCTACCCAGTCGTTAACCATCAGAACGGACATAATCCCCAGTCTGACACGGCTTTCAAAATCTTTATTTAGTTTATCAATAATTCCCATTGGGTTATTTGTATTTTTTGAACATCACCAATCCATATGCGATATGCAGGATACCAAATCCTAAGATCCAAAATATTAAACCATATCCAATATAAAAAAGTGAAATACATCCTAGCAAAAGTTCAGAAAAGCCTAAATACTTTATATCTGAAAATGTATATTTTTCGGCATTAATAACCGCTAGTCCGTAAAATAGTAAAGTCGAAGGCGCTACTAAACCGTAATATCCGTGATATATTAATGCTAAACAAAATATTCCTCCTGCTGCAAGTGGAACTGCCAGATTAAATAACATATTTTTTGTGGCAGAGGTCCAAATTGGCAAATTGTATTTTTTGCTTTTTCTAACGGTAAAAAAGGTTCCGAATACAAATGCGCAAACTAAAATTATTACACCAATCCAGATTAATTCTGAAACTAAGCTTCCAGATAATATTATGTGTTCATCCGTAAAATACTCTATTCCATTTACTTTAAAAAGCTGATAGACATACAATCCGCCTATTAATGCCGAAAGTCCCGCGAAAACTCCTGAAAGTCCGCTTAACGATATAAATCTTGAAGAACGCTCCATCATGGAACGAATATGTGCTAAATCTTCTTGGTGTTTTTGATTCATAATTAAAGTACTTTGCGTTACAAAGTTATTATTTATTTTGAATTGACAAATAAAAATTGAGTTTTTATTTTAATTAAATTAAATGGTAGATATAATGAATGAATTTGTTACATCACAAAATATATAATCCCTACGGGATATTTTACCGGTGAAATTGTATTATTACTACCGATATATAACTCCTAACGGAGTATCTCGGAGAGATTAAATATCGGTAGCAAGAATTCATTTACCATCATTTTTTTGTCCCGTAGGGACTACACATTTTAATTAACATTCATAATCATACCTTGCACGAACGGGATTTGATATTACCTGAGAGCCGCGTGAGGGATAGGAGCTGGCTACCGAAGTAGCGCGGATAGCCCGACCGTCCCGATATAAGAAGGTGTATTTACATAAAGTATATTGGCCTTCTTATATCGGGACGGTCACGCCCAAAGTATAGAAACGAAAAAGCCTATTCGTAACGAACAGGCTTTTATATTTTTTCTATTTTTCAATTTAAAACCATCTTCTTCTTTTGAATAAAAAGACTCCAAAAGTTGATAAGATAACGGAAACTAAAAGCAGAATCCAGATTCCGTATTTACTTTCTTCCAGACCATTTGGCACGTTCATTCCGTACAAACTGGCTATTAAGGTTGGAATCATTAAGATGATCGAAATTGAAGTCATCTGCTTCATGATGTTATTCATATTATTCGAAATTACCGAAGCATACGCATCCATCATTCCAGTTAAGATATTGCTGTAAATATTGGCCGTATCCTGTGCCTGACTTAATTCGATTTCGACATCTTCCAGTAAATCTGAATCGTAATTTGCTTTATGCGCTTTTAGATTTTTTATTCTTTGAAATAAAACATCGTTTGCTTTTAATGAGGTAATAAAGAATACCAAACATTTTTCGATTTGAAGCAATGCTTGTAATTCTTCATTTTTAATTGACTTTTCTAAATTATCCTCTGCCAGTTTTATCTTTTGATTGACTTGTTTTAAGTATTTCAAATACCAAACGCTTGATGAAAGAAGCAATCTCAAAACCCAGTCGAAATTGTCTTTAACCTGAATGTTTTTGCGTCGGGAATACAACATAAAATCATATATGATTTCTGTTTTGTAAAAAGTTATGGTTACGCATACATCATTTTTAAAAATTACGCCTAGCGGAATGGTTTGAAAAGGGAGTTTTATGTCGTTACTTTTTATGGGAACGCGCATGATGATAAGCGTCCAGCCGTCTTCGATTTCGATACGGGGTCTTTCGTCGATATCTTCAATATCATTGTAAAAAGCTTCGGGAATTTGAAGTTCTTCTAGTAAATATTTTTTTTCTGTTTCTGATGGATCTTCAATGCTTATCCAGCAGTTTGGAGTCCATTTTGGTATTTCTAGTAATCCGTTGTCATTTGTGTAAAAGGCTTTCATTTCAAAATACAGGGTTTTAACGCAGCATTTTGAAAGATTTCAAAAGCTGCTTTTAATTTAATACTAACGAATAATAATCGTCCATTTGGAGAAGTGTTTTTTAAGTGTGGCAAAAGTATCCTTTATTTTTAAGAACCAAAACTTTAAAGTATTAATTATATATTAAAAACAACAAAGCCTGTTCGTTTGAACAGGCTTTGTAAATATATTTAGAAACAAATTACTTGTTTTTTTGGCTTCTCATTTTACGTGCTAAAAGTGTATTTTTAAGCAACATTGCAATTGTCATTGGTCCTACTCCACCTGGAACTGGTGTAATAAATGATGCTTTTTTGCTTACACCGTCAAAATCAACGTCACCTTTGATAACATATCCTTTTGGGTTTGATGCGTCATCTACACGAGTAATTCCAACATCAATAATCGTTACTCCTTCTTTTACCATATCCGCTTTTAAAAATTCAGGAACTCCTAAAGCTGTAATAATAATATCAGCATTTTTAGTAAATTCTTCTAAGTTTTTAGTACGGCTGTGAGTCAACGTAACTGTTGAATCTCCCGGATTTCCTTTACGGCTCATTAAAATACTCATTGGACGCCCAACGATATGACTTCTTCCAATTACAACAGTATGTTTTCCTGCAGTTTCAACTTTGTAACGCTCTAACAATTCCATAATTCCGAATGGTGTTGCTGGAATAAAGCTTTCCATTTCAAGCGCCATTCTACCAAAGTTCGTTGGATGAAATCCATCTACATCTTTATCTGGATCAATTGCTAACAAGATTTTTTGCTCGTCGATGTGTTTTGGCAAAGGCAACTGAACGATATATCCGTCTAGATTATCATCTTCATTTAACTCTTTAATTTTAGCAAGCAGTTCGTCTTCAGTAATTGTTTCTGGCAGACTTACTAAAGTTGAGTCAAATCCAATTTCCTGACATGATTTTACTTTACTTCCTACATAAGTTAAACTTGCACCATTGTTACCAACCAAAACCGCTGCTAAATGAGGCACTTTTCCTCCTGCATCTTTTATTGATTGAACTTCGATTGCAATTTCGTTTTTAATGTCGTTAGATGTTTTTTTACCGTCTAGTAGTTGCATTGTTTTCTAAAAGTTAAATGTTCTAAGTTAGAAGTGAGAAGTTACTCTTCTCTTATATTAATTCAGTTATAAAATTTAAGGTCTAAAATTCCAGCTTATAACTTGAAACTTTAAACCTTAAACTTTTATTTTATCTCGGCATTCCGCCTGGCATTCCTTTCATGCCTCCCATCATTTTCATCAGGTTTTTTCCGCCCGGACCTTGCATCATCTTCATCATCTTGCTCATTTGGTCAAACTGCTTCATTAACTGATTTACCTGCTCGACTTTCGTTCCGGAACCTTTAGCGATTCTGGCTTTTCTTTTTACGTCGATAATGGCTGGTTTGCTTCTTTCTCCTGGTGTCATGGAGTGAATGATTGCTTCAATATGTTTAAAAGCATCATCTTCTATTTCTACATCTTTCATGGCTTTTGAAGCTCCTGGTATCATTCCGACCAAGTCTTTCATATTACCCATTTTCTTTACTTGCTGAATCTGCGTTAAGAAGTCGTCAAAACCGAATTCGTTTTTAGCGATTTTCTTTTGAAGTTTTCTTGCTTCTTCTTCGTCAAATTGTTCCTGAGCTCTTTCTACAAGCGAGACAACGTCTCCCATACCTAAAATACGCTCAGCCATACGATCTGGATAGAAAACATCAATTGCTTCCATCTTCTCGCCTGTACCTACAAATTTGATTGGTTTGTTTACAACCGATTTAATCGAGATTGCTGCTCCACCACGAGTATCACCATCTAATTTCGTTAAGATAACTCCATCAAAATTTAAGATATCGTTGAAAGCTTTTGCTGTGTTTACAGCATCTTGTCCTGTCATAGAGTCGACAACGAACAATGTTTCTTGTGGCTGAATTGCTTTGTGAACACGTGCAATTTCATCCATCATTTCCTGATCAACTGCTAAACGTCCTGCAGTATCGACAATAACAACATTGAAACCGTTTGCTTTTGCATGTTTAATTGCGTTTTGAGCAATCTCAACAGGATTTTTATTTTCTGGTTCTGAGTAAACCTCAACACCTATTTGATCTCCAACAACATGTAACTGATTGATCGCCGCCGGACGGTAGATATCACACGCTACAAGAAGTGGTTTTTTATTTTTCTTCGTTTTTAAGAAGTTAGCTAATTTTCCTGAGAAAGTAGTTTTACCAGAACCTTGAAGTCCAGACATTAATATAACGCTTGGATTTCCAGATAAATTAACTCCGGCAACATCACCTCCCATTAATTCTGTCAGCTCATCTTTTACCAGCTTCACCAATAATTGTCCTGGCTGAAGCGTTGTTAAAACGTCCTGACCAATTGCTTTTTCTTTTACTTTGGTTGTAAAATCTTTAGCAATTTTAAAGTTAACGTCGGCATCAAGTAAGGCACGACGAACTTCTTTTAAGGTATCGGCAACGTTTACTTCTGTAATTTTACCGTGTCCTTTTAATATATGGAACGCTTTATCTAACTTATCACTTAAATTATCAAACATACTATTTTCTTTATTTGAAGTGCAAAGATAATCTAATTAGATATTTCAGGCAATTTTTATTTGTGTGCAATTTTTTGCCACGAAGGCACAAAGACACAAAGTTTATTTTGTTTTTTCTTGTTAAGTCGCAAAGTTTTTATCTCTCGCAGATTAAACAGATTGGGCAGATTATTTTAAGGTTAAACATGAAAAAATCAGCTATATCTGCTAAATCTGCGAGAAAAAAAAGCGCAAAAGAAAAAACCTTTGCGCCTTTGTAACTTTGTTCCTCTGAACCTTCTAAATTAAAATTGGAAATAGATAAACGGCTGTGAACCGGCAACTGCTGTTGCGTAAACGATCCAGTAAACGAAGCCCAGAATTATTGCTTTTATTAATAATGGCGTTTTATCGAAAACCAATTTCATTTTGTCTGTGATAACTTCTGGTAAGAAATGCCAAACATATCCGAATAACATTAATAAGAATACATTTTTATATCCTAAAACTATGGCTTTCCAGTTTTGTGGTTCGAAAGTTAACTGACCAATATTATTGATTACTTGTAAGGCTGTTTCGAAATCTCTGGCTCTGAAAAAGATCCAGCAGAAAACTACAAAATGAAATGTAATTAGAATGGAGAAAAATCTCCATAAGAAATTACTTTTCCCGTCTTTTTTAGAAGGAAAGAATTCAAGGAAAATTTTGTGAACCGCTAAAGCTAATCCGTGTAAAGCTCCCCAAACTATAAATTGCGCTCCCGCTCCGTGCCACAATCCGCCTAAAAGCATTGTGGTAAAAAGATTTAGATTGGTTACTAAAGTTTGTTTTCTTTTATTCGAAAGCAGAAATGACAAACAAAATAGTGCAATCGAAATTGATGCAATAATCAACGGAATTATGCTGGTATTGTAACTTGTGATTCCCCAAAGTAATAATCCGAAGAAGAATAAACTTGGGAATAAGAATCCTGCGAATGAACCTTCTCTGTTTCCACCAATAGAAATGTATAAGAAATCTTTTAACCAGGTTGAAAGCGAAATGTGCCATCTTCTCCAGAAATCTGTAATCGAAGTTGATTTATATGGCGTTCTAAAGTTGGCTGGTAATTTGAATCCGAGTAACAAAGCGATTCCAATTGCCATATCTGAATATCCTGAAAAGTCGCAATAAATCTGGATGGCATATCCGTAAGAGGCCATTAGATTTTCGAACGAAGTGTAATTTAAAGGCGTATCAAAAACACGATCTACAAAGTTTATTGATATATAATTTGATATTACCGTTTTCTTAATTAATCCACCAATAATCAAAAACAAGGCGTTGTTTACATCTTGTCTTGTTAAGTTTAGCTTTTGATAAATCTGCGGTAAAAAATCTTTTGCTCGCACGATTGGTCCGGCAACTAACTGCGGGAAAAACGAAACAAAAAATAAATATTCGATGTAGTTTTTTGTTGGTTTAATTTCCTCACGGTAAATCTCAATAATGTAACTCATCGATTGGAAGGTATAAAACGAAATTCCGACTGGAAGGAAAATATCATGAAATTTAAAATGTCCATTGAACATATCGTTGTATGTTCCAATCATAAAATTCATGTACTTGAAATAACCCAGTAATCCTAAATTCAGAATTACACTTATTACCAAATATATTTTCTTGGTGCTGACTTTAGTCTCTTTATAGATAATTTGGCTCAAGCCATAATCTACAACTGAAGAAAGTAGTAATAGTAAAAAGTAAATTCCGCTTGACTTGTAATAAAAGAAAAGCGAGAAGAGAATAACGTACGTTAATCTTAAATAAAATGTTTTGCGTAAAAAGCCGTACACAAAATAAAAAACCAGAAATAATCCTAAGAATAAACCTGTATTAAATAATAGTTTTTCGTCTGGATTATAAATAAACCAGCTTTTAACTTGCTCTATTGTAATTGCACCAAAATTTTGGACGAACCAATTATTGATGTTATCTATTGCTATCAACTTACTTCTTTAATTTAAAATTATCGTATGCTTTTAAAAATGCCTCTGAAAACAAATTTCCTTGTTTTTCGTATCCTTTTTTAGAATAATGAACCCAATCCGGGCCTATTAATTTTGCCGATTTTAGATTTCGAATTCCTTCCATTCCGCCAAATTCATCGTATAAATCCCAAACTGCAAAACCATCTGTTTGTGCTATTTCGATAATTTGTTTGGTGTAATCTTGAATAAAAGTGTTCGGTCTTTTTCTAAGTAGAGACGGCGGCGGCGTCATTACAATTATTGGAACATTTATATTCTGCGCTTTTATGTTGCTTATAAACTCTCTTAATTGTTTGATGTAATTTCCTGATTCCAGTTTCTCATAACTTTCATTTGTTCCGAGTGAAAAAACCAGCATATCAGGATGTAAAGCTTTTAACTGTTCAAAAAACAACGGATACTTGTTATAATCTGAATATTTTGCTCCGTTTACTCCGATGCCGCTGTAAATTAATCCCGGCGCATCTTTTTCTAAAACAATTCCGTTTAACTCGAATTTTGAAGCTTTTTTATTCGGAATCAAATAAATCTTGTCTAACGCTTTTTCTGAATTATAATAATGTGAATACGAATCAGATTCCATGTTTAAAGAAACATATTCAGATGTTTTTATGTTTCTTGACTGCGTTTCGTTTGTTGGAATTCTTAATATTCTTCCTGCACGAATGTTATTTGATTTTAGCGAATTTGCTCTTTTTATTTCAGTAATCGAAACATTGTATTTATCTGCAATTACAGAGATCGCTTCTCCTTTTTTAATTTTATGCTTAATTATTTTTGGTTCTGCCGTTTCAATAAATTTGGTTTGAGATGCTGTTGACAAATCAAACATGTCTTCATTTTTGGGTGTTATTATTTTTATTGAATTGAACTTATATACCGGATCTTTAATATTCAATTCTAAAACAAATCCGCCAGAATCTCTCCAAAGTCCGATACCGCTTAAACCAACAGGATAATTTCTAATCGGATATATATTTCGATAGGTTTCCCAAACTCTATTGCAGCGAAAACGCTCGTTATAAGATCCGTTTGTCTTAGCCAGTTGATACGGAAAAACTAATCCGCGGCCCGCATTTCCAAATTTTCTTTGCAGATTTTTCCTTATTTCATTGGTCATTAAATCTCCCTGAATATGAGAATCTCCAATATGAACAATATTTATCTTTTGATTGTTATCGCTTTCATTGTCTTTTAATTTCTTAAAAAAACTTTCTAAAACTGTCGCGTTGTAAATATTATTTCCGTTGAAAGATTCAACTGTTGTTGAATCGACTTTACTAACCATATTTTTAGTTATTGGAGGTGAAACTGGATTTTGCGGTTTATCATTTGTTGAGAAAAATAGACAACAAAAGAAAATAATAAGTTTATTCATTTACGCTATCTTTTTCTACAGAGACGGAATCTGCTTTGGGTTTTCTAATCGCTTTAGGTCTAACACCTGTTTCACGTTTTTGACGTAAAATTTTATATTGTTCGTATCCGTTATTTAACTGACTGTATAACAAATTACCAATTGCTTTTGCTCCTCTTTGGTTAAAGTGTGTGTAATCTTTATTGGCTTTTGCCGGAGTTTCATCGACCCATTTTACCATCGATCCGTCACCGCCCATTAAGGTATATAAATTTACAAATCCTGATTCGGTTTCTAAAGCATATTTTTTCTGTGCTTTCATTAATGGAACAACTGCAGAATCTGTTTTCATTTCTAAATCATATTTAGTCGATTTATCTGCTGTTGAAACAATTAAAATAGAAACTCCCGGAAATGATTCTTTTATTTTATTTACAGTTTTTGTCATTCCTTTTTCATACCAGAAATAGTTTTTGGTTCCGTAATTCAATACGTTAGTTCCGTAATGAAGGACGATTAAATCGTATTTCAAATTATTGTCAAAAGCCTGCATCACACTGGCATCAAACATAGAAATTGGCAATCCTGAATTTCCTCGTTGAGAGAAATTATCAACGTGAACACCAATGCCATTGTCAAAATTAAATCCATAAATTGGAATAGAATCGGCGTGAATAAAGTTTGCTTTGAAAGCTTTTATACTTCCCGAAGTAACTTTTAAAGTGTTTACTAAGTTATTTGGGGAAAGGCTTTTTTTCAATGTATCTTTTCCAATAATGAAATTTACGTTTCCTCTTTTAGATGCTCTTCCATAAAACAAGGTTGGATTATCTAAAGTCGTTGTATGTTTAGGAAGTCCGGCTTCATATTGAACCCAAGTTGGATTTGTCTGATCATTTGCAAAAAACACATGTCCGTTTACACCAAAAGGGCTTGCTGGTCTTTTTACATTTAAGTACGATTGTGTCTTCCAGTTTTTAGAATAGGTAGATCTAACTGAACCTCTTGACGCTGCAGATTCTGAAGTTATGGACACGAAACCAACTCCGTTTCCACCAAAGCGGTCCTGATAATTGTTACGTACATCCTGAACAATTAAATCTCCATCGGTCATAGAATCTCCGTAATAAGCAATTCTAACATGCCTTTGCGGATTCTGTTCCAATTGATATAATTTTTCGTAAAAAGAAATCAGATATTGATATCCTTTGTAATTATCGAAGGTTTCAGATGGAAATTCGATTCCTTCAGAAGCATCGTAAACAATTTTCTGCTGACCTAATTTACGCTCGCTTTCTTCGATGCTGTCGCTTTTTAAGGACAATGAATCTTTCGCTACTGACTCCAGAAGCAAGCTGTCTATAAGTACATTTTTGGAATCTACTTTACTATCAGAAAATATTTTATCTGGTAAGATTTGTTTAAAACCAATAAAAGCAACAAATGCTAATGCTACGATTGCGAAAGATTGAAAGAAATATGACTTAGTATTCACTTAATAAATAAAATTTAAAAGAAATAATTACGAAAATTAAAAATTGTTGTAAAATTCCTATTAATTCGTAATGTATAAATGTAGACAAAGATAGAATTAAACATTCATTTTTAATAATAAAGAAATAAAAAAAAGAGGTTAGATAAATCTAACCTCTAAATCAAAAAAAAATAAAAAAAACAAAGCTAATGATTAACTAAATTTTTGATGCTGTTTATTTGAAAATAACCTTTCCGGTTTTGACTTCTTTATTGTCTGATAAGATTTTGTAGAAGTAAATTCCTTTTTGATAACTAGAAGGAATATTCCAATTTACAACTTGGTTTGGTGTTACTTTTCCTTTAAACACAGATTTCTCATTTCCTAAATTTTCTGAGTACAAAACGATCTCAATTTCTTTATCTGTTGTAAAGTTGGTTGAGAAGTTTATTGATTCAGATGCTGGGTTTGGGTATGCGGTTAGATCTGTAGAAGTTTTGGCACTTGTGGATGTGGTCTTAGCAAAACTTGCAGAAGGATTAATTATAATTGTATTACTTATTGAAGTTTTATTGCCCGAGATAATTTTTCTATAAATTTTTGTAGTCAGCCCTCCATAATTAGCTAAAGGAAGATTCTGATTTTTTCCTACCAATGCTGGCTCTCCTATAATTTCACCTTCAAATTCTTGATAAAGATAATATTCATAATCAAAAACCCCAATACCACCATTTGGGAGACTACCCAAAATATTACTTCCAACTAAATTAATATTATTGTTAGTAATATCTACTGGACGGGCAAGATTAACAAAATTACTATAAAAAGTCCTGTATTCAGATTTTACTTCTCTAACGATAGGAACTTTATTTATCCCAACTGTCTGCATAAAATTGTAAACATTCGCAGGAACTGTACAAGATTGTGATTCTCCAATTAGCCAAGGATCCTCTCCCTCCACAACGTATGCATACCATTTATATGTATAATTATACATACCTCCTTCAGGAGAGCTGCCTTCAATTATAGAACCTGTTAATGTTATTGTATTATTTGAGACAAGAGGTACAATTAGCAACATAAGTTCATTACTATAATAAATATTACCCGAAGAAGTATTTTTTAAAATCCTTCTAAAATATGTTCTTCCTAGCTCTAAATCAGAAAACATAATTGAGGAGCTTGTTTTTCCAGGAATTTTAACCCAAACATTAGCCTCTCGCAGTTTTTCCCATTCATATGTTACATCTGGAGCACCATCCCCTCCCATGTAAACCTTATCATATTCACCCACATAAAAAAACCTGTTACTTTGCCAGTATATAGTACTTGTACTTACAGGAGGATTTGTTGGCGTGGTAGAAGCCTTGTAATTTACAGTAACTTTAATCATTTTTGATTCATCTTGAAAACAGCTTCCATTTGTACTAAACTTATAGATTATTTGAGTATCTGTAGTTACAGTTTTTTTGAATTTAAATTTTAGAGTAGTAGTTTGCCCTGGAGTTAATGAGTGTCCATTTGTGGCTACATAAGAAATATAACCATCTGGATTACCACATAAAAAAAAAGTATTAAGCACTACTGGAGTACCACTACTTCCAGAACAGTTAACTATTATATCTGATGTTCCTTCTACTCCAGAATTTAAAGTCAAAGTAGTATTTAAAGAACTATATGATACTGTATTTTGACCAAAACCAAACTTTACAAAAAAAAGCAAAGCCATTATTAGTATTTTTTTTTTCATAATATGAGATTACTTTACATACAAATAATTATTTCATTTTTTTCAATTTACAATTTTATACTTAATGGAATTTCTACTTTAGATCCATACAAATCAAATACAGAGATTTAAAATAAACCTCAAAATAAAATTATAATAAAATAAAAGTAATTTTCTTCATGTTAAAATTAATTATAGACTAAAAAATAACCTCGGATAATAAATTATCCGAGGTTATTAAAATTATTTTTTATTTCAAGATAGCGTATTGAAAAGTTGGATTTCCTCTTTCACCAGCTGCGTTAACACCTGCAGTAAATCTTACTTTATAAACATTTCCTGCTGGATCTTTAACCACAAAGAAACGATCTGTTTTTGCTACAAATAAAGAAACTGGATTACCATTTGCATCAGTTCCTCCTGTAGTTCCTCTCCAATTTGAACCAATATTTCTTTGATCGTCTGTAAATTTTGTATTATCAACATTTGCTAATGTGAAAGCATCATATGTAAAAGCTGTTGTAAGTACTTGGTAAGCTTTTGCACCACCTTTAACGTTATTTAAAACGAAGTCTGCAAAATTATAAGGAACTAAACCTGTTCCAAATGAAGTTGTATTGGTGAAGCTTGTGAAACTAATATCCCATAATGTTTTTTGAGGCTCTACACTAACTGTTTTCTTATCTAATAAGCTTAAGAAAGTAAAGTTAAATGCTACATTTTTTGAAACAATGATTTCTTCGTGAGTTGTAGCTGCAATATCAGCATACTGAACTTTATAATCATTACCGCTTCTTAAAATTCTAACTTTTTTCCATCCTCTTGAAGGCCCTGTACCTGTACCTTCCTTGCCAATTTCAGGAGCAATTGTCCCAGGATTACTTCCCATATTGATTACATATACTTTGTTATCAGAATCAGTTGCAGAGATTGATGCAATAGCTGTTTTAGTAATATCTCCTGCTGGGTCATCAACTTGAGTAGTACTTCCGCTACCATTAACAAGCATAGTTGCATCTTCTGCTTGAACTTCATCAATATTTACACTAGTTGTTTGTTTAGCAGACATTCTTACAGTGTGATTTATTATTACTCTAAAATCTGTTCCAGAAGCAAATCCTAAATCCCAAGAAACTCTAGGAACAGCAGTCATTTTTCCGCTGCTTAAATCAACAAAAACCTGATTTGGCTGTGTTGGACCACCAACTCCTGGAGCTAACGCATTTCCTAAAGAAGCTGTCTCATTAAAGTTTACCTGGATTGATTTGTTTTCAGAAATTACAGAATTAATTGTTATACTCTTAATAGTGAAAACCACATTTTTAACTTCTCCTTCAATAGCTTCTTTTAATTTCTTAAAAGTAAAACTTACTGAAGAAACATTTTTCTCAAAAGGTACAACAACAGTACTTGCAGCTACTGCTGGAGTAGTGCTAAAATCTGTACCATTTGCTACTGCAGTTTCAGTAACAGTCAATGTTAATGACCCCGCAGATGCAGTTGGAGAGGCAAATTTAATTTCGATCGGAGTTGATTCCGCTGTTAAATTTAACGACGTAGAAGCAAAAGCTACAGCGTTAGCCTGAGCCACTTCATCATCACTACTACAAGCCCCAATAGCAAGTAATACAAAAGATAGTATTAAAATAAAGTTCTTTTTCATGGTATTGATTTATTAATTAAAATTTAGATTATATGAAAGTTTTAAAAAGTAAGATCGGCCGTAACCCAGCATTTCAGAGGTTGTTCCTCCTCCGTGCGCACCACCAGTATCACCGCCGCCATTTTGCACAGATTGCAGATTGGTAACGTCGAAAAGGTTCCTAGCCCCAACGGTAACTTCAAATTGATTTTTAAAGAATGTTTTTCGAATAGAAGCATCCATCCAGCTAAATGGCTTAAGTTCGTTTAAAAAGAATCCAGGTTTTCCATCACTGTCAGATCCTGCAACATATTGTTGCTGCTGTCCATTATATTTATAAAAAACAGCTAACAAAGTATTCCATTTTGTAATATTATAAGAGATACTTGAATTTAATCTAAACGAGTAGAAAAATTTATCATCAGATACTAAGTTTTCAGCCGCCAAATCAAGTCTTCTAGAAATTCCAACTACAGCAGCGCCTAACATTACATTCCAGTTTTTATAAGTATATTGTTCTACCGTTGAAACGTTCCACATTTTATATCTGTTGATATTAACATATTTATAATGTAAAGGAGTTACCTGTGTTGTAACTAGATCAATTCTATCGTCAACATCCAGATACGTAACAGCTAAGTTGTTCGATATTTGAGCACCAGAATCAAAAGTACAAGCTCTCTTTAAGCTAAACTCATAAGAAGTACTTGTTTCAGGAATCAAATCTGCATTTCCCTGCATGTTATGGTTTGAATCTACAAAATAAGTATACAACTCATCAAAATTTGGAGTACGATAAGATTTACCCAAAGAAGCTCTTGCCTCTAGCCCTTTATCAAAAAGATATCTTAAACCTAAAGAACTTGCATATTGATTGTCAAAAGCGCTTTGAAATGAAAATCGAATCCCTGGGCGAATTGAGAATTTATCATTTATACTAATTTCGGCAACCGAATAAATATCATAATTCTCAAGTCTCTTTCTAATATCTACACCTTGTTGATTATCATCTCTAAAAGCTCCTACTGAAGAATCATAAAAGCCATTCTCGTTTGTAATTTCATAACCAAGCTGAAAGTCCACCTTTTTATTATCGAAGAAATTACTCAATGTCCCTGTAGAATAAAATACCTCTTTTGATTGATAAGTGTCTCTTTCGTTATCTACCTCTTGTTTTGTATCTAAATGATAAACGAAATTCTCTAAATCGCGTTCTTGTTTCTGTTGAGAAACTGAAACATTATACTTTAACCTCGAAAAAAGATTTCCACTGGCATTTAAATGGTGATAATAACGATTGGTTATATATCTTTTGTCTCTCGAAAAATACGTATCTGCAAATGGATAATTGTCTTGTATGTTTACAATTGGACTGTAGTAATGAACATCTTCGCCATAATAATCAAATTTGTAAAAAATTCTAAAAGCATTTTTTTGGTAGCCCAAAATGGCATTTCCCACCAATTGTTCTTTCGGAAGCTGTGTATATCCTCTAAATCCATCATTTTTATCATAATCTTTTCCTTGCATATTATCATAGTAACCAGCCATGACATTGCGATTTCCTCCAATATTTACAAACCAATTTTCATTAAAATTATGACCAATTTTTGCTGATTGAATATGACGGCCTTTATCAAAAAATGCAAACTCCTTACCTACCGTTTCTTCCTGAACAGTTGCGCCAATCTGCCATTTATAACCTCCTCCTTTTTTAGTAATAATATTTAAGATCCCAGATACAGCATTTGCTCCATGAGTTACTCCCATTGAACCTTCTATAATTTCAATTCTCTCAACATCATCAAGATTTACCTGAGTTAAATCAACACTAGTACCCATTCCTGTGTCACTTACTAAAGGTATATTGTCAATCAAAATTTTAAAATACTGTGCATCTAATCCAAACATAGAAACTTTTGAACGTCCGTCATTTCCATTCGATGTCACGCTAATATTCAAATACTGATTTAGTACATCTGCTAAATTATTTGCAGCCAGTTGCTTTATATTCTCTTTAGTTATAACGCGAACATTAAATACTGATTTCTTTATTGATTGCGGTTCGAACTGCCCTGTAACAACAACTTCAGAAAGTTTTTCTCGTGACGCAATAGTATCTTTTTGCTGCGCAAATGAGATTTGACAGAAAGTTAATACAGCAAAAAGGGATAATTTTATTTTCATTATTTTTATTCAATCTTAATAATCGGTGCAAATATATAACTATTTTTAATTGTTCTAAATAAAATTTATATATTTGCAAAAAATTAAAAACAAATAATAAGTTATGATTTCAAAAAGCCTTTATTTTTCAGCCATTATGGCTTTAACATGTGGTCTTGGTTTTAGTCAGGACAAGAAACAACAAGACATAAAATCAATTAAATCTATGTGTGGTTGTTATGAAGTGAAGTTCAACTTTGCTGAAACTTTTCAATATGCTAAAGATTCAGCTACATACAAACCTTCACAAACTAAACATGAATCTGCTTTAGAATGGGTAGAATTGTTAGAAGATACTCCAAACAAAATTGTTATGCAGCACTTATTAATTGTAAGTGATGACATGATTATCAAACACTGGAGACAAGATTGGTTATTTGAAAACACAGACTTATATTCTTTTGATAAAGGAACTTCTTGGAAATATAAAAAACTTGACAAAAAAGCTGTTAAAGGTCAGTGGACTCAAAAAGTATATCAGGTAGATGATAGTCCAAGATATGAAGGATCTTCAACTTGGGTACATGTTGACGGACAAGATTACTGGACAAACGTTGCTGATGCTCCACTTCCAAGAAGAGAGCAGACAAAACGTAATGACTATAATGTTTTAAAAAGAAGAAATATTCACGAAATTACTGCTACAGGATGGAATCATGAGCAAGATAACGATAAACTTATTCGTGATGATGCTGGAAAAGATGTATTGTTAGCACAAGAAAAAGGATTTGATGTTTACACTAAAGTTCCAGACATCAAATGTGTCGCTGCTCAAAAATGGTGGAAAGAAAATAATGCTCTTTGGAAAAATGTTCGTGACAAATGGCAGACTCTTTTCGACAGACATAAAGACTTAAACTTAGAAGCTAAGGTTGATAGAAAAGCACTTTATTCTCTTTTGTTTGATTTAAAACCAACTGCAACAAAAGCAGAATCTGATGCAATTATCGACAAGTTCGTAAAATAAAAAATGTTTGTGTTAGTTGTAAAAAAGCCGGTAATTTTAAGATTACCGGCTTTTTTTTATAAAATGAATCTAGAAACCTAGACGTTTCATCATTAAAGAATTACAATTCATTTTGCTCAATTAAAGGATTGGCATTGATTTCATCTTTAGGAATTAACCATTGCCATCTTTTATCTGAAGGAGCTACATATAAAACTCCATTTGTTATACCTGAATCATGATTTGCTCCAGTTCTGTCTAATGGCAAGTTATTACGTTTCAAATCAAAAAATCTAAATCCTTCACCCCATAATTCAATTCTTCTTTGTAATAATATTTCATCAATTAAAGTTTGACCTGTATTAATTGATAAAGTATAAGAAGGGTTTCTTGTTACTTCAAAATCAAAAAGTACTTTGGCTGCATCAGCTTCTCCCAATCTCGCTTTTGCTTCTGCTTCTATCAAATACATTTCAGCGGCACGCATATAAGGAACATCACATCTACTATCTCCGGCATCTATTGCCAGGAATTTTTGACTTGTATATGGGAATCTAGCAAAATTTGAAGGCAATGCTAATGAAGTATGCTTTCCTGTTTTATCAAATATTGCAGCACGAACATCTGTTGATGGAATCATATCATAAAGCTTACTATTAATTGCTTTTGGACAAGAACGTATTACTGTTGAGCTAAAATTTCTAGACATATAAGCTCCAAAATTTCCAAAATATTCCGTTTGAACTTCATTAATATGACTTCCCCACATCCATTCTTTATTGTTATAATCATTAAAACCAGAGCCGTAATCTGCCATCGACATTAAAGTCACTCCTGATTTAGCTTTATTAGCATATTCTGCAGCAATTTGCCAATTACCCTGAGTCAAAGCTACACGGGCTTTTAATCCTTGAGCAACTTTTAAATTTAAATGAGAATTATTTGGCCTTGAATACCCAACCAATAAAATATTGGCTTCATCTAAATCTTTATTTATCTGCGTATATACCTCTTCAACTGTAGAACGAGGATTTTTTTCATTTCCAACAGTCAAAACTATCGGAACTCCCAATTGAGAATTGTTTTCTCCGTTTACATATCTTTTACCAAATAACTGTACTAATTGAAAGTTGCAAAATGCACGATATAATAAGGCTTGACCTTTTACTACATTTTTATCAGCAGTTGTACCAACTGCTGCATCGGTTGAATTTATTATTGTATTTGCATTTCGAATTATCCTGTAATAAGTTCTATAAGGAAAACGAAGATCTACAGAGTTTTCATTACTTACCGAACTCCAATTGTACATTTGCAAAAACCAACCGTTTGTAATTGGAAAAACTACATCGTCACCAACAATATCAGTTTGCTGCATCAAACCACCTAAACCAGTTTGACTTTGATCTTCGTAATTTTTATATAAAGATCTATGGATTCCATTCAACAGTGTCATTAAGTTTTCGGTTGTTGTTGTCGCACCGGCATTGTCTACATATTCTGTTGGTTTTTTATCTAAAAAATCATCTGAGCAAGATCCTAAAATAGTTACTGCTATTAAGGCAACCATTATTTTAATATAATTTGTTTTCATAATGTTAAAAATTTAAATTCAGACCTAGTGTTATTACTCTTGCAGGTATGTATCTATTTTGTGCAGTTCCGTCAAAAGTTTGTGTTGGATCCATTCCTTTGCGCTTTGTAAATAACATTAAGTTTTCTCCATTTATGTAAACAGAAGCATTATCAATTTCTAATTTTGATATAAATTCAGAAGGCACTTTATAAGATAAATTGATTTGTCTTAATGCTAAATAATCTGAGCCTTTTAACCATCTGTCAGAAGCTGCTGCAGCTTGTGTATTTCTACTTATATCCAAACGAGGTACATCTGTAATATCACCTAGTTTCTGCCATCTTCTAAAAATATCAGTACTAAAAGCTGAACCGTAATTATTTCCGGTATGCATTAATACAGCGTAATTACTATCATACATTTGGCCACCAATTTGATAAGAACACAAAACATCTAACTGAAGTCCTTTATATTTGAATGTATTTCCAAAGCTTCCAAACAAATCTGGTATAGCTGAACCAGCATAATGATAAAGTGCTTTATTTTGATCTGTGGTTACATTTACTCCATTTACAACTCTTACTGTAGCATCATTAGCAGCTACAAATTTTGGATCTACTACATATAATGCATATCCATCAGCTGGGTCTACACCATACCAGTCTCTTAACCAATAATCATAAATTGAATGCCCCACCGAAAGTTTTTTTGTTCCATCTATAATTTCTCCCTGAGGAAGTTTAGTGATTTTATTATTAATTGTAGATGCATTTACATTCAGACTCCATGAAAAATCATTGGTTTTAAGAATTACACCATCTAGTGCTACTTCAATTCCTTTGTTAACCATAGAACCAATATTTTCCATTCTATAATCTAAACCAGAAGATAGCGGATTAGGAACAGCGAAAATAAGACCGTCGGTGCTTCTATTATAATATTCAACACTTCCTTTTAGTCTATTTTTAAATAATCCAAATTCTAATGCAAGATCTCTTTGAGTATTAACTTCCCATTTTAAGTCAGGTGCTGCAGATGCATAAATTAAAGTACCTCCTTCACTTCCGTTATCATAACCTAAACTATAAGTAGGCTGACTAACGTAATAGTTTAATCCCTTTATTTTTGTTCCAGAATCATTCGTATCACCTATTATGTGAGAATCATTTCCAACTTTTCCAATCGAAGCTCTCAATTTTAAGTCATTAATCCAAGAATAATCTTTAATGAAATTTTCTTTAGAAATTACCCACGCTCCACCTAAAGACCAGAAATTACCCCAGCGATTATTTTCGACAAACTTTGAAGATCCATCTCTACGTAATGATGCTGAAAATATGTATTTGTCCATATAATCATAACCGATTCTTGAAAAATAAGATTCTGTAGCGTAATTTCTTGTATAAGATGTTAAACCCGTTGTAGTCGCATAATTAACAAACTCAATTATATCTGGCGCCACTTGCCCCGTTTTGCTGCTGCTTGTCCAGTTTTTTTCGTAGTCAAAACTTTCGTGCCCTAATAAAGCTGTAAAAGAATGAGCTCCAAATTTTTTAGAATAATTCAGTAATTGGTTATAAGTAATTCCCGTTAAGATCTTATCTTCTTTTCCCATTAATCCTGTAGGTGCTCCATCTCCAATTAATGTATTATAAGAATAGGTTCTATTCGAATATGACTTATCGATAGAAGCATTTGTTGTAAATTTCAAATCTTTAGTAAAATCAATTTCAAAGAAAGCCCTCGCAGAAAGTGCCAATCCTTTTACAACGTCTGTATCATTTAGAGTTTCATACACAACATTTCGACCATTAGAAGCACCGGAACCGCGAACTGTCGAATAAACTTTATCACCATTATCATCTAATAAATAATCTCCATTTTCAGTATGATCGAAAACAGGATAAATAGGTCCCATTGTTCTTATCGTTCTAAACGGATTTTTAAATGAAGCATTATTTTCTACTCCATCAGTTCCTAATTTAGAATTGGTTAAAGCCCCAGACATATTCACTCCGGTTTTAAACCATTCTTTTAAACTTGTATTCAGGTTTAATCTTCCTGTCGTTCTTTCAAAACCTGATTTTTGTATATAACCTTCCTCATTTAAATAACCAAGAGAAGCAAAATAATTAGATTTTTCTGATTTTCCCTGATAAGAAAAATCAACATTTTTACGAACTCCGGCTCTTTCTAATTGTTTTGCCCAATCAAGATCCTGCGGATATAATAATTTCGCATCTGGATTCAATTTCCCGTCTGTACCCACTATACTATTATTTGGTACATTAAAAGGATTTGTAACCAAAACAACAGGAACTCTTGAAGAAGCATAAGTATTTGCTGCATCGATTTGTGCCTGATTAGCCATAGGACGACTGTTTCGTATTGCTTCCCATTCTAAAGGATAATAATCATAAGCATTAACTCGATTATAATCTTTGATAGAACGTGAAGTTATACCGGTACTCATGTTTAAAGTAAATTTATCTTTTGCTGACTTTCCTGCTTTTGTAGTAATTATAATTACTCCGTTAGCAGCTTTGGAACCATAGAGTGAAGTGGAAGAAGCATCTTTTAAAACACTTAAACTTTCAATATCACTTGAATTTAAATTACTTATATCTCCTGCATAAGGAACTCCATCTACAATATATAGTGGTGTATTTGAACCATTTATTGAACTAAATCCACGCACTCTAATCTCCGGAGCGGAACCCGGCTGACCAGCTGAACTTTGAATTTGAACTCCTGATGTAGATCCTTCCAAAACCGACAAAGCATTTGTTAAAGGTCGACTTTCTAATTGTTCTGATTTAATTTGAGTTGCTGAACCTGTATATGAAGTTTTTTTAGCTGTACCATATGCCACAACAACTACTTCATCTAATTCCTTTCCATCTTCTTGTAACTTTGCATTAATTACGGACGTTGTTCCAACTGTTATAACATTATCCTTCATTCCCATGTAAGAAAAAACCAAAACATCCCCGGTCTTTGCTTTAATCGAATATTTTCCATCTAAATCAGATTGTACACCATTACTTGTACCTTTTACAACAACATTTGCTCCTGGAATTGGTCCAACAGCGTCCGCCACAATCCCAGATATTGTTCTTTCCTGCGCAAAAAACAATTGCGTTGTAAGAACAAACACCAGAACTAACAGCCCTTTAATTTTTCTTTTCATTATAGTTTATTTGAATTAAGGGGCGCAACTTATAAAATTAAATTAATTTTAACAAGATTTTATTTCTTTTTAACATTAAAAATTGTAGTGTTATTTTTACAAATAAAAAAACCATCTAAAATCAATTAGACGGTTTGTGATCCTTACTATTCTTACTAAAAAGTGTACTAATTCAAAATAGATAAAAATGATATAAGGAAAATATCTTTAATCTTACACAGCTGAAAATTTAGAAAACTTACAAGTATTTAATACTTTAATAACTAACTAAAAAACAACAAATTACAAAGGTTTTAATTGAATACTTTTGAATTTGCGAGCGCAAAATTAACATGAATTATCTTTAATTCATATGCGAAAGCAATATTTAACTTAAAATATGTCTTATCTTATTATTTTTCATCCTTTTAGTGAACAATTCTAAAACAAAAAGCCGATAGTTTAAAACTATCGGCTTTTTTAATTCTTGTAAAAAGTTTTTACATTCTCTCCGGAACTTCAATTCCTAATAATGTAAAAGCTGATTTTATAACTTCAGCAACTTTTTGCGAAAGCTGTACTCTGAAAATCTTTTTAGTCAAATCCACTTCACCTAAAATGTGAACAGATTGATAGAACGAATTGTATTCTTTTACTAAATCGTAAGTATAGTTTGCAATCAATGCCGGGCTATGATTTTGTGCTGCATTTTGAATTACTTCCGGGAAAAGTTCGATTTGTTTTACCAATTCTTTTTCTTTTTCATGAAGTTCTTCGATGTTGGTTTTTTCAGAAAAATCAAAATCGGCTTTACGGATGATTGATTGAATTCTGGCGTAAGTATATTGAATAAACGGACCTGTATTTCCAGCAAAATCTACAGATTCTTCCGGATTAAACAGAATACGTTTTTTAGGATCTACTTTTAAAATGTAATATTTCAAAGCTCCAAGACCAATTGTTTTATACAATTTTGCTTTTTCATCGGCAGAATAGCTGTCTAATTTTCCTAAATCTTCAGAAATTTGTTTGGCTGTGTCTGTCATATCCTGCATCAAATCATCAGCATCTACAACAGTACCTTCACGGCTTTTCATTTTTCCCGATGGTAAATCAACCATTCCATATGATAAATGATATAGACTTGAAGCCCAGTCAAAACCAAGTTTTTTCAAGATTAAGAATAAAACTTTAAAATGATAATCCTGTTCGTTACCAACAGTATAAACCATTCCGCCAACATCCGGCATATCTTTTACACGCTGAATTGCTGTCCCGATATCCTGTGTCATATAAACTGCAGTTCCGTCAGAACGCAATACAATTTTACGATCAAGACCTTCATCTGTCAAATCAATCCAAACAGAACCATCTGGATCTTTTTCGAAAACTCCTTTATCAAGACCAACTTGCACAACATCTTTTCCTAATAAATAAGTATTGCTTTCGTAATAATATTTATCAAAGTTAACTCCAAGATTCGTGTATGTAGTTGCAAAACCATCATAAACCCATTGGTTCATTTTTTTCCAAAGTGCAATAACAGCTTCATCTCCAGCCTCCCATTTCTTAAGCATTTCCTGCGCTTCAATAATAATCGGCGCTTGTTTTTTAGCTTCTTCTTCGGTTTTACCAGTTTCTATTAATTGGTTGATTTCTGCCTTGTAAGCTTTATCAAACTCAACATAATATTTACCAACTAATTTATCGCCTTTTAAACTTGAACTTTCCGGAGTTTCTCCGTTTCCGAATTTCTCCCAAGCCAGCATCGATTTGCAAATATGAATTCCACGATCGTTGATGATCTGTGTTTTATACACTTTTTTACCCGAGGCTTTAATAATTTCTGCAACAGAATACCCTAACAAATTGTTACGAACGTGTCCTAAGTGTAAAGGTTTGTTTGTATTTGGAGAAGAATATTCAACCATAATTGCTTTATCGGCAGGATCTGGCGTTACATATCCAAACTTTTGATTGTTTTTTATTTCATTGAAGAAATTCAGATAATAACTATCTGAAATTACAATATTCAAAAACCCCGAAACTACATTGAAACGCGCAACTTCAGAAACATTTTCAACTAAGTAGTTTCCAATTTTATTTCCTAATTCGGCAGGATTGCTTTTGATCACTTTTAACAAAGGAAAAATTACCATTGTAATATCGCCTTCAAACTCTTTTCTGGTAGTTTGAAACTCGATTTTATCAACAGAAACGTCAAATAATGCCTGTATTGCTTTTTGTATAGAAGGTGTAAGAATTTGTGATAATGACATGTAAACTTATTTTAAAGTGAGCAAAGATACTGCTTATTCATCAATTACAGAAAATGAAAAACATATTAAATCACATAATCCTGTTAGAATTTCTTAAAAAACGATTTGTTTTGAATGTTAAAATTATCAAAAAATCAAAACGCTAACCTACTACAAAACAGAACTTCCAAAAAAAACAAAAAGTTTTTTTTACTTTTTATGTAACATATCGGCAACAAAATAGTCTTAATAGAGACTTTAAATTTTATTTGAAGTAAAAAAAATCAAAACAAAAACAAAAAAACAACCTCATCATCAATCAAATCAAAACAATCATTATCTCATTATGAAATTAAAATTCTTTCTGCTTGCATTACTGGGGGTAATTGCAACAGCACAAGCCCAGAATACCGGAACGGTCACGGGGAAAATTACCGAAAAATCAAACAATGCACCTATTTCTTACGCAACAGTTTCTCTTAAAGAAAACGGAAAAGTAGTATCAGGCGTTAATACAGATGACAACGGAGATTTTACTGTTAAAAACCTAGCGCTAAAAAGTTATACTATCGAAATTCAATATATTGGATTTAGAAAATATATTGGTTCTGTAATTTTAGCCGATAATAAAAAATCTGCAACCGTAAATGTTTCTCTTGAAGAAGAAGCAACACAGCTTAAAGGTGTTAATATTGTTGCGGAACGTTCGACAATGGAACAAAAAATTGACCGAAAAGTAATTACTGTAGGGAAAGATTTGACGACTGCCGGAGCTTCTGCATCAGATATTATGAGCAATATTCCTTCTGTAAATGTGGATCAGGACGGAAAACTTTCGCTTCGCGGAAATGACAATGTTCGTGTATTAATCGACGGAAGACCTTCTAACATTGATCCTGCTCAGTTATTGAAACAAATTCCTTCAACTTCGATCAAAAAAATTGAGTTGATTACAAATCCTAGTGCAAAATACAATCCGGAAGGAATGTCTGGGATTATTAATATTATTTTACACAAAAATGCTAATACTGGTTTTAACGGAAGTTACAGCGGCGGTATTACTTTTGGTGAAACAGCAAAATACAATCAGTCTTTAGATTTAAACTATAAAACCGGAAAAGTAAATTTCTTTGGAAATGCCGGTAATAATTTTGGAACTTATTTTAACGATGGTCATATCAAAAGATTAGATCAGGATGTGGTTCAAAAATTAGATATTTCTAATGACAATGATAACTATTTGTATAAAGTTGGAATGGATTATTTAATCAATGATCACAATACTTTATCATTTTACACCAATCAAAATAAAGCAAAAGGAACTGGACTTGTAAATACAGATATTGATTACAATAACGGAGATCCGGATATTAAAAATATCTACCAAAAATCAAGATACGAAGGTCCAAACGAAACCGGAACTTATAATTTAGCGTACAAACATATCTTTAAAAAAGAAGGTCATACTTTAGATTTTGAAGGAAACTTTAGTAATACCAGAGAAACTCAAGATGCAGGTTTTGATACTAAAACAACAAAGCCAGACAATACTGCTAGCTCCATTTTGTACAACGATTACATCAATGACAAAAGAAAATTAGGTACCGTAAACGTTGATTACGTAAATCCGTTAAACGACAAAACGACTCTTGAAGCAGGTGCTGAGGCAAGAATTACAAGAACTGACAATATTTACAATACAAGTAATCCAGCAGTTGCTCCTGCGGATCAAGCTTCTATTTATGTTTATGATACAGACATTTACTCTGCTTATGTAACTTTTGGTCAGAAGTATAAAAAATTCAGCTATCAGTTAGGAGCCCGTTTTGAAAGCTATAAAGTTGCTGCTGATTTAAATCACGGCTTCAAAAAATTTGATGATGATTATATTACTTTATATCCATCAGCTTATTTAACTTATAATTTAAATGAAAAAAACGTTTTACAATTAAGCTACAGCCGTCGTGTTGATCGCCCAAGTTTAGAGCAGACAAAACCTATTCGTGAGTTTTCTACTCCATTAGTAACTTCATATGGAAATCAAGAATTAAGACCTCAGTTTACTAATTCTGTTGAAGTAAATTATACTAAAACTCTTGAAAAAGGAAGCATTACTGCGGGAGTTTTTGTAAGAGCTATTAACGATCAAATAAGCAGAACTTTAAGTCCGGATCCTAACGATGCTTCTGGTTACAAACAAATTTTAGGTTTTGCTAATTTCGATCACAATAGTGCTTATGGTTTTGACATTTCTGCTAACTATAAAATTACTAAATGGTGGGATATCCAGCCATCTGTTGATTTTTCAAGTATAAATCAACAAGGTGTTGTGTTCCAGTATGATCCTGCAACAAAATTAAGTTCACCTTTAGAGCGCAGTGTAACAACTTCTGCATTTAATGCTCGTATGAACTCAAACTTTAAGCCTACAAAACGTTTAAGCTTTTTATTATTCGGGTTTTACAGAGGCGGAGTCGAAGAAATTCAACAACATAGAAATGAAATGTACAAAATGGATATTGGTTCACGCTATACATTGTTAGACAATAAGATGAATATCAGTGTACGTTTTAATGATGTTTTCAACACAATGAAATATTCGTTTGATGGCGTTTATCCTTATCCTCAAAATGGTCAGTTTACCTGGGAAAGCCAAACGGTTTATTTAGGTTTAACTTACAACTTTGGTGGAGCAAAAATCAAAAAATTAGAGCGTAAACAAAGAGAAGAAAACACTAATCAAGGTGGTGGCGGAATGTTCTAATCACTGCTTTTATTAGAATCAATTTTAATATTTTTAAATAATTTTCTTGTAGAAAAAAGCCTGAAGTTTGCCAGCTTCAGGCTTTTTTATTTTTGAGAAGTATTATAGGAAATTTTTTAATTCTTTTATTTCTTCGGGATTTGCTGTTTCTGAATTGTTTGTAATTGCAGATGAATGGTAAAAAGTCAAGTCTAATCGTTCTTGTAATAATTTAATATTTGAAGATCGCAAACCGCCGCCCGGCATTATTTCGATTCTGTTTTTAGCAAGATCTTGTATTCGTTCCAAAGCCAAAATTCCTTCTTCTACATTTACCGCCTGTCCCGAAGTTAAAATCGTTTTAAATCCGCAATCGATAATATCTTCAAGAGATTTTTCTACATTCCTGACCACATCAAAAGCACGGTGAAAAGTACAAGGAAGCGGATGTGCCAAATGCACTAATTCCTTATTCTGCCTTTTATTAATATTTCCGCTGTCTTTTAAAATTCCAAAAACAAAACCATCGACACCCAATTTTTTATATTGCTTGATATCTTGTTTCATTTCTATCAGTTCTTCATCAGAATAAACAAAATCGCCACCGCGAGGTCTAATGATAACATGCATTTTAATATTTAAGCTTTCGCGGACTTTCACGACTAATATTGAGTTTGGAGTTGTTCCGCCAAGTTTCATGTTTTCGCATAACTCAATTCGATCTGCACCGTTTTCCTGAGCTATTATTGCCGATTCGTAATTAAAGCATGCTATTTCTAATTGATTTTTTTTCATTGTAAATTATTTAAAAGGGGCTTCGACTTCGCTCAGCCTGACAAACGTTTTTCAGAAATCTCAACATGAGTGTCATCCTGAGCGAAGTCGAAGGCTAATTTACTACTAAACCTCCTTTTTATAAAAATTTTTATGACTTGTTTTATTTAAACATTCTGATAACTTTTTTAAATCTTCCCACTTATCATTTATTATTGCTTCTTTCTTTTTCCTGCTCCAGCCTTTTACTTGTTTCTCGAATGCAATAGCTTGATTTACATCATTAAATTCAGTAAAAAAAACTAATTCTAAAGGTCTTTTATTAAACGTATAACATTCTGTGTTTATACCATAATTGTGTTCATTTAATCTTCTTTCAATATTATTTGTAAATCCCGTATAATAACTATTATCAGAACATTTTAGTATATAAACATAATATTGTTTCATTTTATTTAAAAGTTTTAGCACGAAATAAAAGTAAGAAAAATATTTCTTTTTTATATTTTATTAAGCCCCAATTGTCAGGCTGAGCGAAGTCGAAGCCCCGCTTCTATTGGCACGCCCCTAACTTAGCGTATGTAACAAAGTTTGTTTCTTGATAATTTTTTTTAGTGAAATTGATAGTTTGTCAATTGGGGCGTGGGCTTCGACTTCGCTCAGCCTGACAAATCGTTGAGAACAAAAAAACACTATTTCAAATCAATAACCCGGATGTCATCCTGAGCGAAGTCGAAGGCTCGTTAAAAAAGCTTGCCAATTGGAACGGGGCTTCGACTTCGCTCAGCCTGACAGATCGTTAGTCATCTAAATAAATAGGTATAAAAAAACCTGCTCCAAAACGAAGCAGGTTTTAATTATAATGTAAGATGAATTAATTTACCATTTGATGATTGCACTTGCCCAAGTGAATCCACTACCAAAAGCGGCTAAAACAACGGTATCCCCAGATTTGATTTTACCTTGTTCCCAAGCTTCAGTCAAAGCGATTGGAATAGATGCTGCGGTTGTGTTTCCGTATTTCTGGATATTATTATGAACCTGATCATCGCTTAATTTGAATTTGTTCTGAATGAACTGAGAAATTCTCAAGTTAGCCTGATGCGGAATCAACATATCGATATCTGAAACCTGAAGCCCGTTTGCTTCTAAACCTTCGTTGATAACTTCGGCAAAACGAACCACTGCATTTTTAAATACAAACTGACCGTTCATATACGGATAATAACTTTCGTCGTTAGGATCATTATCTGCTAAAATATCAGTTACCCAACGCGCTCCCATTCCCGGTGCCTGCAAAGCCAATTCTTCGGCATGCTGTCCTTCTGAATGTAAATGCGTTGATAAAATTCCTTTTGTCAAATCTTCTTCACGGCTTAAAACTGCCGCTCCTGCCCCATCTCCAAAAATAACCGAAACCCCGCGTCCGCGAGTGGTCATATCTAATCCGGTTGAATGAACCTCAGAACCAATAACCAAAATATTTTTATACATTCCGGTTTTAATATATTGATCAGCAACAGAAATTGCGTAAACAAAACCAGAACATTGGTTTCTAACATCTAAAGCTCCAACGGTTCTTAATCCTAAATCACGCTGTACCAAAACTCCAGGTCCTGGAAAATAGTAATCCGGGCTTAATGTAGCAAAAACTACAAAATCAATATCTTCTTTGGCAACGCCAGAACGTTCTATAGCAATTTTAGCAGCTTTTACACCCATTGAAGTCGTAGTATCTTCTCCACGAATGATATGTCTTCTCTCCTGAATCCCTGTTCGTTCCTGAATCCATTCGTCATTGGTATCCATTATCTTAGACAAATCATCGTTTGTCACAACATTTGAAGGAACATAATATCCTAAGCCTGCTATTTTTGAATGATACATATAATATTGTTATTTGTTAAAAATTTAGAATGCAAATTTACGTATACTTTAAAACATAAGAGTACAAATTACTATTTTTTTCGGTATTGGCAATTTAATATACTTTAATTATCAGACTGTTTAAAAACAATTACTTTTTGAAAAAACAGTTTTTTGAGGAATTCTTTGAAAAGAATGAAAAATAAGATTTAAAATGTAACAAGACTAAAGTATCTTAGACAAACATTATTGAATACCATTTTTTAAACCCAAAAAATTCAACCCATGAAATTAAAGGTTACGTTGTTCCTATTTTTAAATATCGGTTTTATTTCTTTTGCTCAGGAGAATTTAACTTACCAAAAACCTTCTAAATCTATTTTAGATTTGGCTGACTACCAAAGAGCTCCAACCGTTTCAATGGATACAAAAAAAGAAAATATGCTTTTATTGTACCGAAACACATACAAAACTCTCGACGATTTAAATCAGGACGAAATTCGTTTAGCCGGTATACGAATAAATCCGGTTACTAATATATCAAGTACTGTAACGTATGTTACCAATTTGAAACTTAGAAAAATAAATGGTAAAGAAGAAATTCAGGTTTCAGGTTTGCCGCAAAATCCAAAAATTGCCAATATTCTTTGGTCGCCAAACGATAAAAAAATCCTGTTTTCTCACACGACAAATACGGGTGTTGAACTTTGGGTTTTAGATGTTGCATCGGCTCAGGCCACAAAACTTACGGAAGCAACTGTAAATGCCAATCTTGGAAATCCGTTTAACTGGTTTTCTGACAACGAAACGATTTTGGTAAAAATGCTTCCAAAAAACAGACAGCCGCTTTTAGATTCTAAAAAAGATTTACCAACCGGTCCTATTATTTCTAATACATCTGGAGAAAAATCTCAAAACAGAACGTATCCTGATATGTTGAAAAACAAAAATGACGAAGCTAATTTCGAAACCAGTGTTACGTCTGAGTTATACAAAGTCAAATTAGATGGCGATGCTGTTTTATTTAAAGAAGCAGCCATGTTTGCCGGTGAGAAAATTTCGCCAGATGGCAGTTATATTATGCTGACTACAATTCAAAAACCATTTTCGTATGTGGTGCCTTTAAACAGATTTCCTTCTAAAACAATTGTTTACGACATTAGAGGAAAAGAAATTAAAACGGTTAACGAGGTGCCTCTAAATGAAATTATGCCGAAAGGTTTTATGGCTGTTCGAAAAGGAAAAAGAGAAATGGCCTGGAGAAATGATAAACCTGCAACATTATCATACGTAACGGCTTTAGATGAAGGAGATCCTGCAAATAAAGTAGATTTTAGAGACGAAGTTTTTCTTTGGGACGCTCCTTTTGATAAAGAAGCTTCATCATTAGTTAAAACACCACAACGTTTTAATACTATTACTTGGGGAAATGACAATGTTGCCGTTGTTTCTGATGAATGGTATGATACCCGAAATGAGAAAACGTATTTGATAAATCCTTCAGATGCAAATCAACAGCCAAAATTAATAACTGATAGAAATTCACAAGACGTTTATTCTGATCCCGGCGTTTTTGAAACCAGAAAGAATGAATACAATAAATATGTTTTAGCTCTTGAAAAAGATAATTTGTACCGAATTGGAGATGGTTATACAAAAGATGGCCAGTTTCCTTTTGTTGATGAATTTAATTTAAAAACACTAAAATCAAAACGTGTTTATACTTCGCCTTACAAGGATAAAAAAGAGGAAATTTTAGAAATTGAAGATTTTAAATCTGGTAAAGTTCTGGTTCAGATTCAATCCAAAACAGAATATCCGAATTACTTTTTCAGAAACATTAAAAAACCAAATAGTTTAACTCCAATAACGGATTTTAAAAACCCGTTTGAAAGCATTAAAAATGTAAGCAAAGAGGTAATTAAATACAAACGTAAAGATGGACTGGAGCTTTCGGGAACTTTATACCTTCCTGCGGGTTATGATAAAGCTAAAAAAGAAAAACTGCCTTTATTAATCTGGGCTTATCCGGCAGAATATAAAGACCGAAATAGCGCTGGCCAATCCACTCAAAACTCAAATGAATTTACGTTTCCTTATTACGGATCGTTTGTCTATTGGGTTACAAAAGGATATGTTGTTTTAGATGATGCAGCTTTCCCAATTATTGGCGAAGGAACTACAGAACCAAACGACAATTTTATTTCTCAATTAGTAGACAATGCCGAAGCTGCAATTAATGCAGTAGATGCTCTGGGATATATTAACCGTAAAAAAGTAGCTATTGGCGGACATTCTTACGGTGCGTTCATGACTGCAAATTTATTGACACATTCTAATCTTTTTGCCTGTGGAATTGCGCGAAGCGGAGCTTATAACAGAACGCTGACGCCTTTCGGATTTCAATCTGAACAACGTAATTACTGGGAAGCTCCAGAAGTTTACAATGCTATGTCGCCATTTATGAATGCAGAAAAAATGAAAACGCCAATTTTATTGGTTCATGGCGAAGCCGATAATAATCCTGGGACTTTTACTTTGCAGACAGAACGTTATTTTCAGGCTTTAAAAGGTTTGGGAGCGCCTGCAAGAATGGTAATTTTACCGAAAGAAGCACATGGTTATGTAGCCAAAGAAAATATCTTGCACTTACTTTGGGAACAGGATCAGTTTTTAGAGAAGTATTTGAAAAACTAATTTATTTCTTAAACGATTATAAAAAGTAAACCCGACAGTTTCAAAAACTTGTCGGGTTTATTTTTTTTAAGATCAAAAATTATCTAATTATCTAATTGGCAAATTACCTCATTAAAGATAATTCAGTCCAAGAAATATTTCCTGTTCAAGCGGCAAATCAATTTCACTTTCGAAAAATATTAACTGTCTTTTATAAACGGTTTCAACTAAATAATGTCCTCCCCTAAAATAAGTTCTTCTGATTTTCACCGGAAGTTTAGATTCTGAAACCATTTTAAACTGATGTGGATAAACCAGTGTTTTATGCGTTTCATCTTCGTAAGGAAGCAATAAATGTGTTGCGACCTCATTTACTTCTCCAAATAATGAAGCTACATATTTAGTCTGCGGATCTTCGTATATTTTTGCCGGATCGCCTTTTACGATAATTTCACCATGACGCATTACAATCGCTTCATCTGCAAAAGACAAAGCATCTGTACTGTCATGCGTTGCAATAATACAGGTAATCCCTTTTTGTTTTAAATATTTAAATAGGTTTCGGCGTAAAGCATTTTTACGAAAAGCATCAATCTGGCTAAAAGGTTCATCAAGCAAAATTACTTCCGGCTCTAAAGCTAAAACTCTTACCAATGCCACTCTTTGCTGCTGTCCACCACTTAAAAACTTGGCTTTAACATTAGAAAATTGTTCCATTTCTACCATTTCCAATAATTCCTGAACACGAAGTCTTTTCATGTTTGCAAAACCGTTTGAAAGAAATTTTCCAACATTTTCTGCCACGGTTTCATAAGGCGACAAATCGAAATCCTGCGCCAGATATTTCATATACGGCATTCCGGGAATCAAATTGTATTTTGGTCCCAGAATAGGTTTTTCGTTATAAAATATTTTGCCTTCGTCTAAATCGAACAAACCGTACATAAGCTTTAACAGCGTACTTTTTCCACAACCGCTTTCGCCAATAATGGCAATATTTTCGCCTTTATTGATCGTAAAAGAAACATTATTTATAACTGGTTTATCAGTATACGAAAAAGATATATTTTGAATATCAAGCATGTGTTGTAATTAGAGAGGTCAAATTTACGATGTTTAATTTCTAAAGTCAAAAAAAAAGCTGCTTCAATTATGAAACAGCTTTTTTTATATTTTATTTTATCTGAAATTATTTTCCAGCTTCAGCTTTTGCATCGTTAACCATTTTATCATTTGCTGTAATAGAGAATTCAACACGACGGTTTTGAGCTCTTCCTTCCGGAGTATCATTTGTTGCAATAGGATCAACAATACCTAAACCTGAAGTTTTAAAACGGCTTGATTTTAATCCTTTTGAAACTAAATAAGACTGTACAGAAGCAGCTCTTTGTCCAGAAAGTGTCAAATTATATTCTGGTTTACCTGTATTATCAGTATAACCAAAGATTTGAATATCAGTATCTCCGTATTCATTAAAAACAGGAACTAATTTATCTAAGTTTGCTTTTGCCTGAGGAGTTAAACTTGATTTGTTTGTATCAAAACGAACAGCGTTTTCATTTAAAGTTAAGTGAATCCCTTCACCTACTCTTTCTACAGAAGCACCTGGTAAAGCCTGATCAATTTCACGGGCTTGTTTATCCATTTTGTTACCAATTAAGGCACCGGTTCCACCACCTACAGCAGCTCCAATTGCAGCCCCTAAAGCAGCGTTTCCGCCTTTTCCTAAATTATTTCCTAAAATACCTCCAATAATACCACCGGCAACTACACCGATTCCGGCACCTTTTTGAGTATTATTTGCATTTTTAACTGAATCGCAGCTTGTAAATAAACTAACTAATACAAGTAAACTACTTAAACCTAAAACTGTTATCTTTTTCATCTTTATACTTTTTAATATTAATTAGCTCTTTGAAATTGGTACGTAACATCTTTAACTTGTCCGCCAACATTAATATTGTCGATTAACTGAAAAGAGTTATCTGTTAAACCTGCAACTTTTAGTAAATACCCTGATTTTACATTTTTAGATTTTAATCCCGGATCTACAATTTTAAGAACAAAAAGTCCTTGGTTGTTAATACTCCAAACGATTGGAGAAGTAAAAGCTGTACAATTTGGAGAATTCAGATTCATTGTACCTTTGTTATTATTTGAAATAAAATTCCAGGTACTGCCAATAAAGCATTTAGAATCTGCAAGATCAAATGAGGTTACTTTGATATAATCAGAACCTGCATAAGATACATTAGTAAGAACCCAGTTCCCTTTAATAGCGACTTGAGTAGGTCTGTCAAGTTTAGTCGAAAGCGTTGTTGCTTCTGTTGAAGCTGTAGACGAAGATGATTTACACGCGAATAACACTGTGGCAATCATGCAAATGAAAATTATTTTCTTCATTTTGTACATTTATTTAAGTTAATACTTACACGTTTAACAATTATTGTACCACAAATATACGATTCATTGCGCGAATTTCTTTTTTAAAATCTAATTATTTTCTTTCAAAATTAACATTTACGACAATTTGTCATCTAAAAAAAATTGGTATTTTATTTGACTAAATGAAAATCATCAAGTTAAATTCAAAAAATAAAAAAATATGACAACAGGTAAAATTAATGTTTCAGTAGAAAACATCTTTCCCTTAATCAAAAAGTTCTTATACAGCGATCATGAAATCTTTTTACGTGAGCTGGTTTCAAACGGAACTGATGCGACATTAAAATTAAAACATTTAATAAGCATTGGCGAAGCTAAAGTAGAATATGGAAATCCGGTTATCGAAATTAAAGTAGATAAAGAAGGTAAAAAAATCCATATTATCGACCAAGGTTTAGGTATGACAGCTGATGAAGTTGAAAAATACATTAATCAGGTTGCTTTTTCCGGAGCTGAAGAATTTTTAGATAAATACAAAGATTCTGCAAAAGATTCTGGAATTATTGGTCACTTTGGTCTTGGTTTCTATTCTGCATTTATGGTTGCAGAAAAAGTAGAAATCATTACAAAATCATACAAAGATGAACCTGCTGCACACTGGACTTGTGACGGAAGCCCTGAATTTACTTTAGAGCCAGCTGACAAAACTTCACGTGGTACAGAAATCATTCTGCACATTGCCGAAGATTCTTTAGAATTTTTAGAAGATTCTAAAATCAGCGGCTTATTGAATAAGTATAACAAGTTTATGCCTATTCCAATTAAATTTGGAACAAGAACAGAAACTCTTCCAAAACCAGAAGATGCTCCTGAAGATTACGTTAATGAAACTATCGAACTTGACAATATCATTAACAACCCAAATCCGGCGTGGGCAAAACAGCCTTCTGAATTATCTGATGAAGATTACAAAAACTTCTACAGAGAATTGTATCCAATGCAGTTTGAAGATCCTTTGTTCAACATTCACTTAAACGTAGATTATCCGTTTAACTTAACTGGTATTTTGTATTTCCCGAAATTAGGTACTGATATGCAAATCCAGAAAGATAAAATTCAATTGTACCAAAACCAGGTTTACGTTACAGATAACGTAGAAGGAATTGTACCTGAATTTTTGACCATGTTGAAAGGAGTTATCGATTCACCGGATATTCCGTTAAACGTTTCTCGTTCTGGTTTACAAGCTGATGGAGCAGTTAAGAAAATTTCAAACTACATTACTCGTAAAGTAGCTGATAAATTAAAAGCTTTATTTAACGAAAACCGTGCTGATTTTGAAGCAAAATGGAACGATATTAAAATCGTTTTAGAGTACGGAATGCTTTCTGAAGATAAATTCTACGAAAAAGCAGGGGCGTTTGTTTTATACCCAACGGTTGACGACACTTACTTTACTTTAGAGGAATTAAAAGAAAAACTAAAAGAAAACCAAACTGATAAAGATGGTAAATTAGTTATTCTTTACGCCGGTAACAAAGATGCACAGCACTCTTACATTGAAGCAGCAAAAGAAAAAGGATACGAAGTATTGCTTTTAGACTCTCCAATTATTTCGCATTTAATTCAAAAAATTGAAGGTGATAATAGCGACTTGACTTTCGTTCGTGTAGATTCTGACCATGTTGATAATTTGATCAAAAAAGATGAAAACACGATTTCTAAATTATCTGATGAAGAAAAAGCAGCATTAAAAACTTCATTAGAAGCTTATATCCCTAAAGCATACAGCGTTCAGCTGGAAGCTATGGACAGCCAGGCAGCTCCATTTATTATTACGCAGCCAGAATTTATGCGTAGAATGAAAGAAATGAGCCAAACAGGCGGCGGCGGAATGTTCGGAATGGGAAATATGCCGGAAATGTACAATCTGGTTGTAAACACTAATTCTGATTTAGCTTCAAGTATTTTAAATACGGAAGATAAAACACATCAGGAACATTTGGTAAAACAAGCTTTAGATTTAGCTAAGTTATCTCAAAACCTTTTAAAAGGTGAAGCGTTGACTGCTTTTGTAAAAAGAAGTTTTGAAATGATCAAATAAGAGTAGCATAAAATAATTTATTCCAAATAGCCCGCAGGTAAAACTTGCGGGCTATTTTATTTTTATAAAAAACAAAATCATAAAAATTTAAAAAATAGAGTGTTTTGCATGTAGTGATTTAAGAAAAATCACATATTTTTAACTCCGTTTTCTTTAATCTTTTTTTCTATTACAAACAATAGGAACTTATAACCGGAGCGAGCCAAAAATCCCAAACAGAGTAGGCAAATAAATTCTAAGATTATGTTTTATGTAAGACTAAACAAATTAAGAATCATCAAAAATGGTGATATAATAGGAAAAGGTGAAATCCAATTCATGAGTTTTATAAACCAATCAAATGATAGTTTGCCGAATCTAAATGAATTTTTTGAAACCAATGATGAAGATCGAAAAAAAGAAATCATTAAAGATTCTGTATCAAGAGTTATCCAATCCAGAATTTTAATGACTATCGACAAAGTAAAAGACAAAAGCATTATCACTTTTGGAGACACAGGATATATTGTTTACAAAGACGAAAAAATTCCACAAGATTTTAGCTGGCAGATCGTTGCTGTTGAATTAGATAAAAAAACCCGTGATAATGCCGGATTAATCAAATCGGTCTTAACAGATTCTAATGTTGATACTATTACAAAAGGAATACAGGCACTCGCAAAAGCAAGTAATCCTGTTAGCGGAGCTGTTGTCGAACTTTCTAAACTAGTTGTCGGAGTAATTTTAGATATCGCAAAAAATAAAAAAGATGACCAAATTGGTTATTACCTGACTTCTTTCATTGAAAAATTAGATTATCCAAACGGAATTAGAGACCGCCAAGATATTCCTGATTTAACAGGTAATATGTTTGTTGATTATTCCATTTTTGGATATCAGGATTACGCAGTCGAAGCTGTTGAAAATCTAAAATCATTGTAAACAACTCCTCAAGATATTTTACAATCCTGCAGATTAATTTCTGCGGGATTTTTTTTGCTCTATACTAATTTCAAATATCTTAAAAAAGGGTAATTCTCCCCTTTTATGCCGATAATCGAATTTATAATTTTACACATCTGAAAATCAAACAATTAAATAAAATTATTTTGCAAAAACAAACCTAAAACCTAAATTCTGGAAATCATGGAGAAAGAAAAGTTTATACACAATGGTGAAGTATTATCGATTATAAAAGATTTAAAGGAACAAATTAAAGAGAAGAAAAAGAAATTCTCTGATATTGTAGATGCAAACGGTAACGAATATGTAGATTTAGTTCAGGAAGGCGGCGGAGTTCTTGGTGTTGCATTGGTTGGATATGTTTATGTTTTAGAACAAGTAGGAATCAGGTTTCTAAGTTTAGCCGGAACATCGGCCGGAAGTATTAACACTATGCTGATGGCGGCTGCCGGACCAATTGACATTACAAAGTCAGAATGGATTTTAGAATGTCTATGTAATAAGAATTTATACGATTTTGTGGATGGCGATCACGATGCACGCGAATTTATTGACGCTTTATTAAGCGATGCCGGAAATCTTAAACTAGTTATGAAAGGCTGTCAGGTTGTAGATAATTTTAAAGATGATTTAGGATTAAATCCCGGCACTAATTTTCATCAATGGATGACTAATTTGCTTTCGCAGAAAGGAATTAAAAATTATGGTGACTTAAAAGCACTGCGAGAAAAAGGCGTTTCAAACGACAATAAATTATTCCGAATTAACAAAGTAAAACTTGGCGATAAAGAAGATTATACGAGACAAGATCATTGGAGTGAAATAGCCATAATAACCGCTGACATAACTACAGAAAGCAAAATTATTTTCCCTAAAATGATTGACTTGTTTTATTCTAATCCCGATGTTCAAAATCCAGCCGATTTTGTGAGAGCTTCTATGTCAATTCCGCTTTTCTTTACTCCCTTTAGAATTAAAAATATTCCCGGTGGTATTGAAGCCTGGAATAAATGGAACGAAGCAACCTGTTTACGCGCATCGGTTCCGTCAGAAGTTATGTTTATGGATGGCGGGATAATTTCAAATTTTCCTATTGATATTTTTCATGAAAATATGAATGTTCCGGCATCGCCTACTTTTGGCATAAAACTCGGATATGATAAAAATGAAATCAATACAAACGAAAAAATAACCAACGTGATAAGCTCTATGTTTGACACCGCTCGATTTGGTTATGACTCTGAATTTTTGAGAAAAAACCCTGATTTTAAAAATCTGATAGGATATATTGATACCGGAAACCACAACTGGCTGAATTTTAATCTTACTGATGATGCCAAAATTGATTTGTTTATTCGCGGAGCGCAAAAAGCGGCAGAGTTCTTAAACAAATTTGATTGGGAAGAATATAAAAAAATCAGAAAAGCAAAAAGTGAATATTACAAAACTGTTTAAAAACAACTGATTTACAAATAATTAAAAACCAAAATCCTGAAAGTAGAATTTTCAGGATTTTTTTTGTGAATTATTTTTTTTATTACATTTGAATGCCTTTAATCTAATCTTAAACAAAAACCAATATGAAAAAAACGGCTATTTTACTTTCTGTAATGTTTGCTTCGGCATTTATTTACGTTTCATGTTCGAGCGACGAAGTTGTCAATCAGGCAGACACAACAGCTGTCAGCGCATCTGTTGTAATTGATGCTATAAATGAAATGGATGTTAAAACAGGATTGACTGTATCAAATACAAATCCTGCTGCAAAAACATCTGAAACTTCTCCCGGAACTTGTGCCAATATTACAATTACAACTCCAAACGAAACTGCTTATCCAAAAGTCTTTACTGTTGATTACGGCACAGGATGCACAATAAATCAAATTACAAGAAAAGGAAAACTAAAAATTACACTTTCTGGTCCGATAATTACAACCGGAAGTAAAATGACGGTAGAAAGAATTGATTATTCTATAAACGGATACAAACTGGAAGGAACTATAGAATATACTAACACAACTACTGTTGCAACTGTACCGCAATGGAGCAGAAAAGTAACAAACGGGAAATTTACAGATTTACTTGGAAGAGTTTTTACCAATTCAGGCACACACACCATAAAACAAACTGCTGGTGTTGATACTCCATACGTATTAGAAGATAACATTTATGAAATGCCAGAGGGAACTCATACTGTTACTACAGAAAAAGGAGGAGCTTTGACTTTAACTGTACAAGAAACCTTAATTAAAAAATATTCTTGCGAGTATGTATCTAAAGGAAAATTAAAAATTCAAGGCGGATATTTAAACGGTGTTATTGATTATGGAAACAATGACTGCGACGCTAAATATACTTATACGCATGAAGATGGAGCGACTTACACTTTAGCAATGTAACCAATTCATTTTTAAAAAAATATAGAGATCCCAATTTAGAAATAGATTGGGATTTTTATTTTTTATAAAAATTTACGGTGACTTATTTACATTCAAACTATTTTCTTTATTTTGCACCAAAATCCAATAAACTAATGAAAAAATCAATTATTGCCTTTGTTACTCTTGCACTGCTTGCATCTTGTAGCAAAAAAGAATCTGCTGCAGATAACTTACACCTTACAGGAAATATAAAAGGTTTAAAAACCGGAACTTTATATATTCAAAGAATCGTTGATACATCACTTGTTGCTATCGACAGTGTTAAAATTGACGGAAATGCTTCATTTGAAAGAGACATCAAATTAGAATCTCCAGAAATGCTTTATCTGTTTTTAGATCGCGGCGTAACGAATTCTTTAGACAATAATATTTTATTCTTTGCTGAACCGGGAAATATCAACATTGATACTAATTTAGATAATTTCATTTCGAGCGCAAAAATTACCGGATCTAAAAATCAGGAGTTATTCGAAGAATACAAAAAAGTAAATTCTCGTTTTATTGATGAGAACCTATCAATGGTTGAGGCTAGATTTAAAGCGATTAAAAGACAAGATCAAAAAGCCATTGACAGTATTGACGCAAAACAACAGTCAAATATTAAAAGAAAATATTTGTATGCTACAAACTTTGCCATTAACAATAAAGATCACGAAGTATCGCCTTATATTGCTTTAGCAGAGATTTATGACATCAACATCAAATTTCTTGATACGATTCAAAAATCAATGACTCCAAAAGTAGCACAGTCACTTTACGGAAAAAAGCTTACTAAATATGTAGCTGAAATTAAAAAAGAAGAACAAAAAACTCCTGCAGCAGCAGAGTAATACATAAAAAAAAAGCGCCCTGAATTTCAGGGCGTTTTTTTTATGCTTAATTTTTAAGAAAAAATTATCTTGCTAAAAGCCCTCCTAAAGCAGCAAATACAATTATTAGCCCGTATAAAGACAACAATATAATCGTAAAAATTCCGACGAATTTGTAATGAGATTTTAAGTATCCAAATGATGCTGTCAAGGCTTCTGAATCACTCTCTCTAAAAGCTTTTTTTCCATTTGAAGCAAACTTAAATAAATAATAAACCGGGAAGAAATAAAGAACCGCAAGTAATAAATAAACAAAACTTATGATTGCGCCAAAAGAACCGCCATAAATCCCCATTCCTGGTACCGTACTTGCCATCGTAGAGAAAATTGCTCCTGCAAAAATTGCAATAATCACTAAAAAAGCAATTCCTATAAAGCCCATAATAGCCAAGAAATAAGCCCACTTAGTAGCTTCTCTTAAAAAGTCTTTTGCAGTTGAATCGAGCTGCATCTCAAATTTTTCAAATACTGAGGTTTCTTCCATTTTTTATATGTTTTGGTTAAGAAACAAACATAAGGAAATTATACTACAATTGTATTTTGTAAAACTTATATAAATTGGAATTTTTGAGGCATAAAAAAACCATCACAATCTGTGATGGTTTTTTTGAGCCGATAGAGGGACTCGAACCCACGACCTGCTGATTACAAATCAGCTGCTCTAGCCAGCTGAGCTACATCGGCCTATTTTTTTATTACGGGTGCAAAGATAAAATTGTTTTTTAAATTTCCAAAAATAATTTCACACCTCTCTCTATAATTAAAAAAACCACCACATTTCTGTGATGGTTTTCCGTTGAGCCGATAGAGGGACTCGAACCCACGACCTGCTGATTACAAATCAGCTGCTCTAGCCAGCTGAGCTACATCGGCCTCATTACGGGTGCAAATATAAAGCGGTTTTTCGTTTTCCCAAAATAAATTTGCACTTTTTTACACTTTTTTTTGCTTACAATGCGTTGATTTTTTCAATCAATTGATTAGCAGTTTGTTCTAATTCAACATTGATTTGTTTGAAGTGTGCTTTTTTATTTTCAACGTTTTTAGCGTTCACTTTTGTAATCAAAGTATCAAATGCAGCAATAGCCTCATCGATTAAAGCATTCGTTTCTGGAGTAGGATTTCCTGTTGTAGACATCTCAAACAAATAAACTGCCTCAATAATATCTCCTAATACAAAATTGATGTCTTTCTTTAAATTCTTAACGTTTGCCATTTTTTATTATAATTTTAATTTGCGTCTGCAAAAATACACATAATCTTTAGATTAAGTGCTATGAAATGTAAATTTCTAAAATTGAAGCATTTCCATCCAAAATAAATTTATTTACAGTTGCCGGAACCAAAATTGTATCTCCTTTCACATAAGTACCACTAAACCCCGCATATTCTATTTCAAAACTTCCTTCGATACACATATAAACCGTAAAAGTTTCTCCAGATTTTGAAACTCCCACTTTGTCTTCTAACGGAATAAAATTTGTCGTGAAATAAGGACAATCTACAACTACGTTTGATGTATTTGCCTTTGTATCGTATTTCTTTTGTGTATCAACTTTATTGTAGTTAATTGCATCAAGTGCTAAATCTACATGAAGCTCTCTTTTATTTCCCTGAGCATCTACACGATCAAAATCATATAAACGATACGTAATATCAGATGTCTGCTGAATTTCGGCAACCACTAAACCGGCACCAATTGCGTGAACAGTTCCTGTTTCTAAAAAGAAAACGTCTCCGGCTTTTGCCTTTACACCATCTAAAATAGAAACTAAAGTATTATCATGTAAATGTTTTAAATATTCCTCTTTACTGGAGTTTTCCTTAAAACCAACAATAATTCTGGAATCAGTATCAGCCTGCATTACGTACCACATTTCAGTTTTACCAAATGAGTTATGACGTTCTTTTGCTAATTTATCGTTTGGATGAACCTGAATCGAAAGATCTTCGCGTGCATCTAAATATTTAAAAAGTAATGGAAATTGTTTTCCAAAACGCTCGTAAACTCTCGTTCCTAAAATTTCATTTGGAGTTTCATCAATAAGTTCCATTAATGATTTTCCTTTTAAATCTCCGTTAGCAACAGTACTTACATCACCTTCTACTGTAGACAATTCCCAGCTTTCGCCAGTAATTTTAGAAGTGATTGGTTTGTTTAATAATGTTTTTAACTTCTCTCCACCCCAGATTCTTTCTTTCAGGATTGGTTCAAATTGAAGCGGATATAATTTTTCTGGTTTCATAATTTTTAAGTTTTCGGCTAATATCTATATTAATTAAACAATGATGTAATACTATTTTCTAAATCTACAATACTAATTCTTTTATTATTTCCAGTGCTTTCGGAATATGTTTTGCGGCATTCATACTATCAAAAATATAAATAACCACTCCGTTTCTGTCAATAATAAAAGTTACTCTTCCCGGTAAAAGTCCAAACAGATTATTTTTCACACCAAAAAGCTGTCTTAATCTTTTATCCTGATCTGAAAGTAAAATGAACGGCAGTTTATGTTTATTGGCAAATTTATGGTGCGATTTTACACTATCGGCACTTATACCAATTACTTCTGCACCTAAGGCTGCAAAATCTTCATATTGATCTCTAAAGCTGCAAGCTTCCGTTGTACAGCCTGGCGTATTATCTTTTGGGTAAAAATAAATCACTAAAGGTTTTCGTCCTAAAACACTTTTGCTTTCAAAAACTTCTCCGTGACTATCTTTTGCAGTAAAATTCGGAACTATATCTCCTATTTTTAATGACATTTATTATTCTCCTTTATAAGTTACAAAATTGCGGTCTGTTTCATAAAGCACGATTTCTAAATCAAAATCGGGCTGAATTCTTTTTCTAATTTTATTCCATATCACAACCGCAATATTTTCTGCAGTTGGATTCAAATCCTGAAATTCCGGAACGTCCAGATTCAGGTTTTTGTGATCAAACGGAATTTCTACTTCTTCCAGTATAATATCCGCTAATACTTTCACATCTAAAACAAAACCAGTTTCCGGGTCAATTTTTCCTGTAACACTTACTGTTAAACCATAATTATGACCATGAAAATTGGGATTATTGCATTTTCCAAAAACGGCATTGTTTTTTTCTAATGACCAATCTTTCCTATGCAATCGATGTGCAGCATTAAAATGCGCTTTTCTTGATATGGTTACTCTCATTTAGGTCTTTGGTTGGTTTGGTTATAATTTATGGTCTTCGAGATAATGATCAAATTCATCAAAAATTATCTTAAACCATACGGTATAAATTTCGGGCTGTTTTTCAATATCTGCTTTAACATCTTCAATACTCATCCATTTCCAGTCTTCTACTTCATCCGGATTTATATTTGGCTCTTCATTATAATAGCCAATCATAACGTGATCTAATTCATGCTCAGTTAAACCGTTGTCAAAAGGAGCTTTATAAATAAAATGAAACAGCTCTTTTAACTCTGCTTTAAAACCCATTTCTTCAAACAATCTTCGGCTTCCTGCTTCAATATTCGTTTCACCTTCGCGTTGGTGACTGCAGCAAGTATTTGTCCACAGTAAAGGAGAATGGTATTTATGGTGAGCGCGCTGCTGCAGCATGATTTCATTTTTATTATTTAAAATAAAAACCGAAAATGCACGATGCAAGACTGCTTTTTCATGTGCTTCTAGTTTTGGCATTAAGCCAATTTGTTCATCGTTTTGATTAACTAATATTACGTTTTCTTCTGTCATAAGGCTTCTTAAGCAAACAAAAATACGAAAAAAGAAATCGCTTAAAAACGCTGTTCTAAGATTGTCAAAAGCTTAAATTGAACGTAATTTCTATTTTTCTGATTTACAGTACAATAAATTATGCTAAAAATTAAAAGCTGTTAAAATTAAGACATAAAAACTACATTGCCTTGTTTTACGTAACTAATAAAAAGTTAAAACATACTTAAATATATCTCAATTGTAATATAGGCGACATTTCGAAGATAAAACTCGCCGTATCTTTGAAACACAAGATTAATCTCCCAAGAATTTATGAAATCTAAAAACTTAATTTTCAGCATTTGCTTTTTAATTCCGCTTTTTATTTTACAGGCATGCGGACAAAACACAAAAAAACAACCTGCAAAAACGATTACTATGGAAAACAAAATAAGTAAACCCGGAAATCCTTATTATTCGAATACCGATACGACTAAACTAAATGTAAGCAACACCGAATGGAAAAAGGTCCTGCCCGAAGATGTTTATGCCGTAATGCGTGAGGCTGATACCGAAAGACCTTTTACGGGAAAATACTGGAACACAGATGAAAAAGGAACTTACTACTGCGCTTCTTGCGGGAATTTACTTTTTAGATCGACTGCTAAATTTTCAAGCAGCTGCGGTTGGCCTAGTTTTTTTGAACAAGACAACAAAAAAAGTGTGGTTTACAAAAATGATAATTCACTTGGAATGGAAAGAATCGAAGCGCTTTGCGGACGCTGTGGCGGACATTTAGGCCACTTGTTTGATGATGGACCGGAACCAACCGGAAAACGTTACTGCATGAATTCGATTGCTCTTGATTTTATTCCTGATACTAAATAATATACAAATGAAAAATATACTTTTAATCTGCCTTTTTGCTTTATCAATAAGCGGTTTTTCACAAAATAAAAAACCAGATTTGGAAACTATTACCCTTGGCGGAGGATGCTATTGGTGTGTTGAAGCTGTTTACGAAAATCTGGACGGAGTAAAATCTGTCGTTTCGGGATTTTCTGGAGGAAATGTAGCTAATCCTACTTATGAAGAAGTTTGTACGGGAGAAACCGGTCATGCCGAAGTTGTACAAATTACGTATGACAAAAACGTAACTGACATTAATGAAATCTTTAAAGTCTTTTTTACTGTTCACGATCCTACAACTTTAAACCGTCAGGGCGCTGATGTTGGAACGCAATACCGTTCTGTAATTTTCTACAAAAATGCCGAACAGAAAAAAGCTGCCGAAAGCATTATTGCCGAATTAAACAAAGCAAAAGTGTACAATAATCCGGTTGTGACAAAAATCGAGCCTTTTAAAGTTTTTTATAAAGCCGAAGATTACCATCAAAACTATTATGCAAATAATAAAAATCAGCCGTATTGCAGAATGGTGATTCAGCCGAAAATAGAAAAATTTGAAAAAGTTTTCAAAGACAAACTGAAAAAGAAACAAAACAACAGTTAATAAAAAAGGGGAAATGAAAATCATTTCCCCTTTTCTTATATAGATTTTAAAACTATTGCTTAGCTACTTTTTTAAATCTCATCATTGGCACATTGCCCTCAATTAAATTTAGTTTTCCATCTTTATCAATAGAATAACTGGTGATTTTTCCAATTTGTTTTAAAAATTGCTGTTCTCCACCGCCTTCACAAAACATCATTGTAGTGGGTCCCGCTTCTCCAAACGTTAAAGATTTTCCACTTAAAGTGTATGGTGCACTATAGCCGTTACATCCGTTATTACCATAAACTTTTTTTTCTTTCTCATCAAAAGTAAGCTGTGGTTTTTTATTTGGATACAACCCTTCAAAAGCAATTCTTGGTCCCGAAATATATTCTAACTCCCAAGTTGTATCATAAATATTAGCTGTACCTTTTGTATCCTTTGATGCCGTACATGAAGTTATTAATAAGGTTAAAATCGAAACGATTGCAAGAGTACACTTTTTCATAAAATTTACTTTTTAAAATTATATAATTAGTTTTTTAAGATTAAAATTACAGTACAATATCCATGCCTTATTAAAATTCAGTCAAAAATAGTGTGCTTCACTATCAACCGGATCTCAAATACAAATAGTAATTTTCTGACATCTAATTTACGTTATTTTATTTTAAAAAATATTAATCAGCCATTTAAATTCTAATAGGTGATTACATTTTTTTTGTAATTTGCATCAATCAAAAAACAAAAAATCATCAATAAAAAACCAAAAAAAATGAAGCCATTTCTTTTATTCTTTGCCTTCTTAATTAGTGCATTCCAAATTCAGGCACAGGAAAACCTTCCAACAGATTATCTTTCAAAAGAATTTCACAAAGGCCGCCGTGAAGCTTTCAGAAATTTAATGCCGGCAAATTCTGTAGCCGTAGTTTTTTCTTATCCGGAAAGAGTTTTTTCAAAAGACGTTAATTACAATTACCACGCAAATCCAGATATGTATTATCTAGCCGGATATAAAGAACCTGATGCCGTTTTATTGATTTTTAAAGAAGAGCAGGGAACTGAAAAATACAATGAAGTATTATTTGTAAGAGAACGAAATGCCAACAGAGAAATGTGGACGGGAAGACGTTTAGGAGTTGAAGGCGCAAAATCTAAACTAGGTTTTACAACAGTTTACAACGGAAAAGATTTCAACGATTTTGCTATTGATTTTAAAAAATTCGACAAAGTGATTTACGATAACATTCCAACAGATGTTGAAAGCAGTAAAAATATCGATAACTTATATTCTTTATTACAATCTTTCAAAACTAAGGCTGGAATTGAAAAAGAAAATGAAGCTTCTGTAGAATTGTTTACTAACATTACCAACTCACTTCGCGAAATAAAAACGCCCGAAGAAATGGTTTTAATGCGTAAAACAGTAAAACTTTCATGCGTTGCCCATAACGAAGTGATGAAAGCAGTTGGTCCGGATATGAGCGAAAACGAAGCCGATGGGATTCACGCTTACATTCACAGAAAATATGGTGCCGAAGGCGAAGGCTATCCGCCAATTGTTGGCGCCGGAGCAAACGGATGTATTTTACATTATGGAGAAAACAATGCAGTAAAAATCGACAATCAATTATTGTTAATGGATGTTGGTTCTGAATACCACGGTTATTCTGCCGATGTTACGAGAACAATTCCGGCAAACGGAAAATTTACCGAAGAGCAAAAAGCAATTTATCAAATCGTTTACGACGCTCAGGAAGAAGTTTTTAAACTTTGTAAAGAAGGAACTCCAATTCAGGATTTAACCAAAAGATCCAGAGAAGTTGTAGCTGCAGGGTTAATCAAATTAGGAATTATTACAGATCCTAAAGATGCCAGAATTTATTACCCGCACGGTTGTTCGCATTTTCTTGGTTTAGATGTTCACGATAAAGGAAATTATATGGGAACGCTGAAAGAAAATATGATTTTGACCGTTGAACCTGGAATTTATATTCCGGCAAACAGCAAATGTGATAAAAAATGGTGGAATATTGGTGTTCGTATCGAGGATGATATTTTAATCAAAAAAGATTCCTACGAAAATCTTTCAGCCGAATCTCCAAGAAAATGGCAGGATGTTGAAGCGTTGGCCAAACAAAAAAGCACTTTTAACGAAATGAAATTTCCAAAAATTTAATTTATTTTTTGCCACAGATTAAAAGGATTATAAGGATTTTTTGAAAGTTTAAAACTTAAAAATATAATCTGTGAAAATCTTTTTAATCTGTGGCTAAAAAAACATTTCAAAAGCCTCATTTAAAAAATTAAATGAGGCTTTTAATTTGAATTTTGGCGTACTTTTGTAGTCCTAAAAATTTAAAAAATGAAAGCACTTACCTTCTCTAATTTTGGAGATTCAAATGTTTTAGAATATATCGAAATCCCAAATCCACAATTAAAAAGCGATGAAATTTTAGTCGAGATGAAAGCCATCGGGTTAAATTTTGCTGACGTTTACAGACGAAAAGGGAATTATCATTTAAAAGGAAATCCGCCTTTTATCGCCGGTTATGAAGGCGCCGGAATTGTTGTCGACGCCAATAATCATCCTGAATATAAAGTTGGAGATCGTGTGGCTTTCGCCGACGCTCCTTTTGCCAATGCAGAATTGGTTGCCGTAAATATAAATCATGTCCTTCCTTTAGCTGAAAATATTTCGTTTGAAACCGCAGCTTCTGTTTTATTACAAGGTTTAACAGCACATTATTTAGCTACAGACAGTCATAAAACTGCAAAAGATGAAACAGTTTTAATTCACGCTGTTGCGGGCGGAGTTGGACAAATCTTAACACAAATCAGTAAACTTCTGGGCGCAACTGTAATTGGCTTAACCTCATCTGCCGAAAAAGCAAAAGTTGGTTTTGATCAGGGTGCAGATCATGTTTTTCTTTATAATGACGACTGGAAATCACAGGTTTTTAAAGTTGCATCAAATGGTGTCGATGCTGTTTACGACAGTATCGGAAGCACTTTAAAAGAAAGCTTCGAAGTCACTAAAGAATGCGGACAAGTTGTTTTCTTCGGAATGGCAGGCGGCGATCCTGAACCTGTAGACCCAAGAATGTTAATGGACGGTTCTAAAACTTTAACCGGAGGCGATTTATGGAGTTATTTAAATTCTAAAGAAGAAAGAATCAAACGTTCCACACAATTATTCAATTGGATTATTGAAGGGAAAATTAAACTTTCTGAACCCACTTCTTTTAAATTATCAGAAGGAAAACTGGCGCATGATTTTCTGGAAAGCCGAAAAAGTACAGGGAAAATTATTTTGATTCCGTAAAAAACCATTCACTCAATTTTGTCATCCTGACGAAAGGAAGGATCACACTAGTAATTCGACAAAGATTGGCGACATTCTCTGCGGAGTTTCTTGTGTGATCCTTCCTTTCGTCAGGATGACAAATTCTACAATTTATCAATCTCAATTTTCGTCAATTCAGATAATTCTAAAATCCTGCTAACATCATCTTTATTGGCAATAAAAAATAAATAATTATCACCATTCGTATTATAACTCATCAATTCCAAACCATGCTTTTCTAAAGCGGATTGAATGTAAGGAAATAAATCATGGCTATAAGTCTCTTCTGGATATTCGAAATTTAAATCTTCACCAATCATTTCAGAAATGAAATATTCAGCATCTTCGGGATCAAATTTCCAGTCGCTGTTCCAGGCATTTACGCTTTCGAACAAATCATAATGTCCTTCAATAATTGTGTGATATTCATTAATATCTTTTTGATAATTTTTGAAAAGCTCTTTTGATTGTTTTTTTAGTTCTTTTTCTTCGATATTTTCTCTTGAAACTAATTTGATAAACTCCTCAAATGTTTCTATTGTAACTTCTTCATTTTCTATTAAATTTTCTGATGAAGGAAGTTCAACACTTTGTGGAATTTCGATATTTAAATACTGACAGATTCCCTGCAACACTATTTTAAAATCTTTAACTGCAATTTGCTGAGTTTCATTTTTAGGATTATTTATATCCAACAATTCAGCATCTAATAAACCTTTTGTATAATCTAAAAAATGACTGCCTGAATATAAAATTTTGAAATCGTTTGTTTCCAGACTATTTGTGCAGCAAAAGAAGATTATAAAGTTATTGACAACACGTTTCAAATATTTTTTTACTTCAGCACTTGGCTCTAAATAAATCTCAATATGTATAAAATCGTATTCTAAACCCTGTTCTATTGTTTCTTGGGAAAGAACTCCAATATCGATTTTTTTATAAAGTTCATTTAAAACCTCATAAGCATTATTAAAACCCGCTTTTTTAATCTCTGCCCTTCCTTCTTCATGATCGAGTGAACCGGGAAAATAATACAGATTGACCGAAACATTATCCTGAATTCCTTTTACTTTAAATTCAAGATTGGACTGCTCATTATATAAATACGAATAAATTGGATCTATAACGTCAAAAGAAATAATCGATTTTGGGTCATTATTTCTATTAAATAAATTGGAGAAAAAGTTTTTCATTGGGCATATAATTATTAAAACTAAATATATTACAAATTTTAATAATCAGAAAGCCAATCGACAAGTTACTTCAAAGATTCAGCAATCATTAAAGCACATTTTTCACCATCGATTGCTGCAGAGATAATTCCGCCGGCATAACCTGCTCCTTCTCCACACGGATACAATCCTTTTATTTGTAAATGCTCTAAAGTATAAGCATCTCTCGGAATTCTAACCGGTGACGAAGTTCTGCTTTCTGGCGCATGCAAAATGGCTTCGTTGGTCAAATAACCACGCATTGATTTTCCAAATTCCTTGAAACCTTCACGTAAAATCTGCGATAAAAATCCTGGAAAAACCTGTCCCATTTCAACCGAAGTTGTTCCCGGAACATAAGAAGTTTTTGGAATATCAGCCGAAACTTTATTTTGGGTAAAATCGATCATTCGTTGTGCCGGAACTTTTTGGGTTCTTCCTGCCAAATGCCAAGCTTTTTGTTCGATACTTTTTTGGAATTCAACCCCAGCCAAAGCACCAAATTTTGCAAAAGGCTTAAAATCTTCTAATTTCAATTCGATTACAATTCCTGAATTTGCCGTTGCCTGATCACGTTTAGATGGCGACCAGCCGTTTGTAACCACTTCACCCGGACTTGTCGCGCAAGGTGCAATTACTCCACCCGGACACATACAGAACGAGTACATTCCGCGTCCGTTTACTTGTTTTACAATTGAATAGGGTGCCGGAGGCAAATGTTCACCGCGATAATCACAGCTGTATTGAATACTATCAATTAATTCCTGTGAATGTTCTGCGCGAACTCCCAAAGCAAAAGGTTTTGCTTCGATTAAAATTTTCTTTTTATCCAGTAATTCAAAAATATCACGAGCCGAATGTCCGGTTGCTAAAATCAATTTATTAGCCAGAATCTTATCTCCGTTTTGAGTTACGATTCCTTCAACTTCATTATTTTTTACCAAAATATCAGTAACTCTGGTATCAAACAAAACCTGACCTCCAAACTCAATGATTTTATTTCGAATATCTTCAATGATTTTCGGAAGTTTATTTGTTCCGATATGTGGATGTGCTTCAACCAAAATATCTTCTGAAGCGCCAAAAGCTACTAAAAGTTCTAAAATTCTAGTTACATCGCCGCGTTTTTTAGAACGCGTATATAGTTTCCCATCGGAATAAGTTCCGGCTCCACCTTCTCCAAAACAGTAATTAGAATCTTCGTTTACGATATGTTCACGATTAATTGCTTTTAAATCACGTCGGCGTCCGCGAACATCTTTTCCGCGTTCGATTACAATTGGCTTTAAGCCTAATTCGATTAATTGCAAAGCAGCAAAAAGTCCGGCCGGGCCTGCACCAACCACAATTACTTCTTGGGCAGAAGAAACATCTTTATATAGAGGAAGTTCAATTTTAGTTTCCTGAAAAGCTTCTCCTTTTAAATATATAATAACTTTCAAATTGATTTTAATCGCTTTTTGACGCGCATCAATCGAACGTTTTAAAATGGTTATATGCTGAATTTCCTGCGGAGAAACTTTTATTTGTTTAGACAAATAATCTTTAAGCAGCGATTCGTTTGCTGCAATTTCCGGCGTTACCTGAAGTAAAAGTTCTCTTGGCATTGTATCTTTTTTATTCTATTAGCTTTTCTTTCTATGAAAAGAAGATGCAAAAGTACTATTTTGAAATGAGATTTTATCAATTGTAAAATTTGCCCACAGATTTACGCAGATATAAACAGATTTTATACTTAACATTTTTGTGATCTTTGTTCTTTTTTAACCACAAATTATTTGGATTAAAAAGATTTCTTCAAGAACAGTTAAAAAAAACTTAGAACCTTAGTATCTCAGAATCTTAGAACCTTTAAGAAAGACTTTGTACCTTTGCCACTCTGAACCTTTGCACCTTTAAAAATAATGTCTAGAAAAATAAAACTGATTTGGGATTTTCGTGGTCCAGCTTCTGCAAAAACTGCAGAACATCACGAAATTCACCTGAAAGAATATATCGCAATCGAAAAATTACCTTTGAATATTACAGGTTTTTCAATTCTGAATGATATGCATGCAACCGCTTTTATGGTTGTTACCGATGAAAATATGATTCAGGTAAGAGATGCTTTGAAACCGCATCGTGGGGAAGTTTATAGTGATCAGTAATCAGTTTTTTAGTGTTCAGAGAGTGCTAAAAAACTGATCATTGATACTTTTTTATAAATTGTTTCACTAACCTATTTTAGCATTCACTGAACACTAAAAACTGATTACTGAATACTTTCCTTAATTCGCTACTTCACTAATAAACTTAATACGCATTAATCGCAATTCGTCAATATCATAATCGCCGTCGAATTCTTTTAAAGCATCTTCGATTTTATCTGATTCTGACTCCATGAAATAATCGTGGATTTCTTCCTGCTGATCATCGTCTAGCATATCATCAATCCAATATTTGATATTTAATTTGGTTCCAGAATATACGATTTGCTCCATTTCTTTGATTAAAGCATCCATCGTTAAACCTTTCGCGGAAGCGATATCACTTAATGGCAATTTTCTATCGATATTTTGAATGATATATAATTTATTGGCAGAGTTTACTCCGGTAGATTTTACAACTAAATCGTCTGGACGAATGATATCGTTATCTTCAACATATCGGCTGATAAGCGTAACGAATTCACCTCCGTATTTTTTAGCTTTTCCTTCACCAACTCCGTGAATATTGTATAATTCGGTTAATGAAATTGGATATTTTAAAGCCATGTCTTCTAGAGAAGGATCCTGGAAAACAACAAATGGAGGAACGCCTAGTTTTTTGGCTACTTTTTTACGAAGTTCACGCAGCATTCCCATTAAAACTTCATCGGCTGTACCAGATGATTTTGCTGATGCTACAATTGCTTCGTCATCGGCTTCACTGTATTCATGATCTTCAGACATCATAAATGAAACCGGTTTTTTGATGAAATCTAAACCTTCCTGCGTAATTTTTATAACCCCGTATGTTTCGATGTCTTTAGATAAATATCCGGTTACGAGAACTTGTCTCAATAAAGCCATCCAGTATTTTTCGTCATGGTCGGAACCTGAACCAAAATAAGGTTGAATATCTGTTTTATGTGCTTTAATTACCGCATTGATTCGGCCAATTAAAGTAAACACAATTTCTTTTGATTTATAAATATGTTTCGTGTCGCGAACAATTTCAAGTAATTTGACAACTTGCTCTTTAGCTTCAATTTTATTTTTTGGGTTACGAACATTATCGTCCATATCAGCACCTTCTCCATTTTCGCTGTCGAATTCTTCTCCGAAATAATGCAGAAGGAATTTTCTGCGTGACATTGAGGTTTCGGCGTAAGCCACAACTTCCTGCAAAAGTGCAAAACCAATTTCCTGTTCGGCAACTGGTTTTCCAGACATGAATTTCTCCAGCTTTTCTACATCTTTATAAGAGTAGTAAGCTAAGCAATGTCCTTCTCCTCCATCACGACCGGCACGACCCGTTTCCTGATAATAACTTTCTAATGATTTTGGAATATCGTGGTGAATTACAAAACGAACGTCTGGTTTGTCGATTCCCATTCCGAAAGCGATTGTTGCCACAACGACATCTACATCTTCCATCAAAAACATATCCTGATGTTTTGCTCTCGTTTTGGCATCTAAACCTGCGTGATAAGGAACAGCGCTGATTCCGTTTACTTGTAAAACTTCGGCAATCGATTCTACTTTTTTACGGCTTAAGCAGTAAATAATTCCAGATTTGCCTTTATGTTGTTTGATAAACCGAATAATATCCGATTCGATATTTTTCGTTTTAGTACGTACTTCGTAATATAAATTTGGTCTGTTAAATGATGCTTTAAAAGTATTCGCATCAGACATGTCCAGATTTTTAAGAATATCTTCCTGAACTTTTGGGGTTGCAGTAGCGGTAAGTCCAATAATTGGTACTTTACCTAATTGTTTAATTATACTTCTCAGATTTCTGTATTCCGGCCTAAAATCATGTCCCCATTCTGAAATACAGTGTGCTTCGTCAATCGCAACAAAAGAAATTGGCACACTTTGCAAAAAGGCTACATATTCTTCTTTCGTTAAAGATTCGGGAGCAACATACAAGAGTTTGGTTAAACCAGAACTGATGTCTTTTTTTACTTGTGCAATTTCTGTTTTGGTAAGAGAGGAATTCAGCACATGTGCAATTCCGGTTTCTGAAGAAAGGCTTCGAATCGCATCTACTTGATTTTTCATCAAAGCAATTAAAGGAGAAACAACAATAGCTGTTCCGTCCTGAATTAAAGCGGGTAATTGATAACAAAGAGACTTACCGCCGCCCGTAGGCATAATTACGAAAGTATTCGTTTTACCTAAAATACTCGTAATGACTTGCTCCTGCAAGCCTTTAAATTGGCTAAAGCCGAAATACTTCTTTAATTCCTTGTGTATTTCAATTTCGTTTGAATTCATTCTTTATTTAAATGGATATTTTTGTATAAATTTGCAACACATAAAGATACAACTTTCTTTTATACATACAAATTTTAAATATTCTGTTTTGATCTCAAAAGAAAATATACTGGCAATCGCCAAAAAAACCATACTCTCTGAAAGTGAAGCAATTATAAAATTAATTGATTTTCTGGACGAAAATTTCTTCGAAGCAACACAACGTATTTACGAAACTAAAGGCCGATTGATCGTTACAGGTATAGGAAAAAGCGCCATAATTGCTCAAAAAATGGTGGCTACTTTTAACTCTACAGGAACACCTTCAATGTTTTTGCATGCTGCAGAAGCAATTCACGGTGATTTAGGAATGATACAAAATGACGATATCATTATCTGTATTTCAAAAAGCGGTAACAGTCCAGAGATTAAAGTTTTGGTTCCGTTATTAAAACGTTTTGGGAATACCTTAATTGCTATTACCGGAAATGTAACTTCTTTTCTGGCTAAAGGTTCTGATTATGTTTTAAACACAACAGTTGACACAGAAGCTTGTCCTATAAATTTAGCACCAACAAACAGCACAACAGCACAACTTGTAATGGGCGACGCTCTTGCAGTTTGTTTAATGGAAATGCGCGACTTTAAACCAGAGGATTTTGCGGTTTATCATCCGGGAGGTGCTTTAGGAAAAAAACTTTTGCTTCGTGTAAAAGATATGATCGAGCATTCGTTAAAACCAGCTGTTTCTCCAGATACTTCAATCAAAAAAGCAATTTTCGAAATTTCTGAAAAAAGATTAGGTGTAACTGCGGTAATTGAAGACAATAAAATTATCGGAATTATTACAGATGGAGACATCCGAAGAATGCTAAACGACGTAGATACTATTGCGGATTTAACTGCAAGAGATATTATGTCAAAAAATCCTAAATTAGTATCTTCAGAGACTATGGCAGTAGATGCCTTAAATATTTTAGAAGATTTTTCTATTACACAGCTTATAGTGGCTGACAACGGCGAGTACAAAGGAGTATTACATTTACATGACATTTTAAAAGAAGGAATCGTATAATGGCAAAGAAAAACCTTGGCGAGATGTCATTTTTAGACCATCTTGAAGAACTAAGATGGTTATTAGTTAGAAGTACAATTGCAATATGCATTATGGCATTTGTTACTTATTTTATCAGTGATTATTTATTTGATCAAATTATTTTAGGACCAACAAGACCTAGTTTTTTTACTTATGTCTGGTTTTGTGATTTATCACATCAATTAGGTTTTGCAGACAGTATTTGCATTACCAAACTAAACTTTATCATTCAGAATACTGAAATGGAAGGGCAAGTAAATATATTTGTCTGGATGTGTCTTTTGGCTGGATTTATTTTAAGTTTCCCTTATATTTTATGGGAACTTTGGAAATTTATCAGTCCTGCACTTTATGAGAAAGAAAGAAAAAATGCTAAAGTGTTTATATTCACTTCTTCACTACTTTTCTTTTTAGGAGTAATATTTGGTTATTATGTTGTAATCCCAATGTCTGTGAATTTCGTTGCCACTTTCTCTATTAGTGAAATGGTAATCAACCAGTTTACTTTAGACTCTTATATGGGAATGGTAAAAACGAGTATCCTTGCCAGCGGATTGTTTTTTGAACTTCCAATTATCATTTATTTCTTAACTAAATTAGGATTGGTAACTCCTGATTTTTTAAGAAAATATTGGAAATATGCTGTTGTAATTATCTTAATTATTGCTGCAATTGTGACTCCTCCAGATGTGGTGAGCCAGACTATTGTAGCAATACCAATGTTACTTATCTACGAAGTAAGTATCCTGATTTCAAGGATTGTTTATAGAAATAAATTAAAAGAAAGCAATGTCTGAATTAATTCAAGAATTTAACGACTATCGTTCTAAAATGAACGAAAAATTATTAGCTGACAATAACAAAATTGTAAAGCGAATTTTTAACCTTGACACTAATGCTTATGCAGAAGGAGCTCTTGATGTAAAAACAAAAGAACTTTTAGGTTTAGTTGCATCGACTGTTTTGCGTTGTGACGACTGTGTAAAATACCATTTAGAAACGAGTTATAAGGAAGGTGTTTCTAAAGAAGAAATGATGGAAGCAATGGGAATCGCAACACTTGTTGGAGGAACAATCGTAATCCCGCATTTAAGAAGAGCTTACGAATTCTGGGAAGCTTTAGAAGAAGCTGGGAAATAAATAATTGTTAATACGTTTAACTCTTGAATCGTTTATTCGTTAATTTGTACCGAATAAACGATTTATCGATTAAACGATTAAACTTAAAAAATGAAATTAAGAGCCGATAATTTAATAAAAACCTACAAAGGCCGAAGTGTTGTAAAAGGAATTTCTGTTGAAGTAAACCAAGGAGAAATCGTTGGGCTTTTGGGGCCAAATGGTGCCGGAAAAACAACTTCATTTTATATGATCGTAGGATTGGTAAAACCAAATTCAGGAAACATTTATCTTGATGATTTAAATATTACCGATTATCCTATGTACAAACGTGCACAGCAAGGAATTGGTTATTTGGCACAGGAAGCTTCTGTTTTTAGAAAATTAAGTATTGAGGACAATATTTTAAGTGTTTTACAATTAACTAAACTTTCTAAAGAGGAGCAGATTGCTAAAATGGAAAGTTTGATTGAGGAATTCAGTTTAGAACATATTCGCACGAACCGTGGCGATTTACTTTCTGGGGGTGAACGTCGTCGTACCGAAATTGCCCGTGCCTTGGCAACAGATCCAAAATTTATTTTATTGGATGAGCCTTTCGCCGGAGTTGACCCGGTTGCGGTTGAAGATATCCAAAGAATTGTAGCACAGTTAAAAAATAAAAATATCGGAATCCTGATTACAGATCACAACGTCCAGGAAACTTTAGCGATTACAGATAAAACATACTTAATGTTTGAGGGAGGAATCCTAAAAGCAGGAGTTCCTGAAGAATTGGTTGAAGATGAAATGGTTCGCCGTGTTTATCTTGGACAAAACTTCGAACTTCGTAAAAAGAAATTGGAGTTTTAAAAAACAGTGGTCAGTGTTCAGTTTTTTAAGTAATCAGTTTTGTTTTTTGACTGAACACTAAAAAACTGAACACTGATCACTAATCTAAAATACGATGAATTCAGAAAAACCAACTCAGGAAGATTACGACAATTGGCACAAAGATCCAAACAATTGGTATTTGTTCTGTTTTTACTATAACCCTAAAGACAGCAGATTATTTCCTCCTAAAAGAATACCATCTATGGGTTATACCATTAATTTTGCCAATCCTTTTTCTGCTTTAATTATTTTAGCCTTACTTTCAATAGCTGTACTGGGATTATTATCCAGATGATAATATCAGTCAAACTGAAAACTACTCCACAGTAATAAACTGCAGCTGTTCTAAATCGCCATTGTAAATATTGACATCAACACGATGTTTGATTCCCGGCAGAGAAGCTTTTTCTGTAAACTGCCAAAACAGCCAGTCATCTTCAATTTTTTCCCGGTAGAAATTGTAATTGGCAATCCAAAACAAATATTCTCCAAATTCTTCTTTTAAGAAATCTGAATAATATCTTTCTCCTGAATAAATTATTGGGCGCACCTGATAATGTTTTTCCACTTTAGTTAACCAACGCTTTAAACCTTTTTTTAAACTGTCCAGAGGCTGATTTTTTGGTAGTTTCTCTATATCTAAAACGGGAGGTAAATCGCCTTTTTGCAATTTTACGGTTTTAATAAAAAGATTGGCCTGCTCTATTGAGTTTTCATTTGGGCGATAATAATGATATGCACCGCGCATAATTTTATTTTCTTTAGCGCCTTCCCAATTACGTTTAAACTGAGCATCAACGCGATCGTTGCCGGCAGTTGCACGAATGAAAACAAATTGTACGGGATATTTTTCGTCCAAAATTTCAACTTCATCCCAATCGACTTTTCCTTGAAATTCAGACACATCAATTCCAACAACTTTTCCTTTGTGATTTTCGAGAACTCGAATATTTCTCACATCAGAAAGATGTTTGTCTACCTCATCTTCATCTAAAACTTTTTCTGATTTAAATCCTAAATAATAAGCCAGTCCCTTGCGGTAGTGATAAACAATTCCAATAAAAAGAAGCGCAAAGAGAATCAATAAAAGGGATCGAAAAAACCTGCTTAGAAATGACCTCCCTGCTGGTTTTCTTGAATATGTTTTACGATAAGTCGTTTTTCTTGCCATTCGAATAAAACTACTTTTTTTTCAAAAACAAATTATTTACGATTGATAGTAAAACGTAAAAAATGATGATTAATGGAACGGCTCCAAAATGGAATAATAAAAGTAAAACGAAGGAAATCAAAAGAAATACGATCTGTAAAGCATTATCTTTCAAATTAAACTTCTTCACTTTTAAAGAGAACAACGGGATTTCGGCATTCAAGATATAAGCACTGCATAAAGTGATCGCTAATAAAACATATTGGTTTGTCAGGATTTCAAGCAATAATAAAGAATCTGAAAACTTTAAAACTAAAGGAAGACTTAAAATAAAAAGAGAATTTGCCGGAGTTGGCAATCCTATAAATGAATCTGTCTGACGTGTATCAATATTGAAATTAGCTAAACGATAACAAGAACCTAAAGTCACGATAAATCCTAAAAACGGAATAAAAGCATTTGTTCCTAATTCGTGTGCGCTGTTTGTAAACAAACTGTACATTACATAACCCGGAGCTACTCCACTGGTTACCATATCGGCCAAAGAATCTAACTGCAAACCAAGCGGACTTGAAACTTTAAATAATCTGGCAAAAAAACCATCAAAAAAATCAAAAAAGATTCCTAAACAAACCATGTAAAAAGCCATTTCATAATTGGCTTCAGAAATAAAAACTATTGCAACGCAGCCACAAAAAAGATTAATTAACGTAATTAAATTCGGAATGTGTTTTTTGATATTCATATTTAGGTTTTGATAAATTTTGAATGACAAATTTCGCATAAATAAGCGACATTAATAGAAAAAATTTCTATTAAAATTCTAATCAGCAAAAAGCATTGTAAACATTCTTTCAATAAAAATTTAAGTTTTACAATAATTTGAATTAGATGCATAAAATATTATATTTTTGATGAAAATTAAAAACAGGCGTCAGTCTGCAAAAAATCAGCTTTTGAAAAAACTTTCTGCGTTTTTATTATTTTGGAGTTTTACTTCGCAATATGCACAAACCGTTCGAAAATATTCGAATGAGTTTATGAATATTGGTGTCGATGCAGCAGCGTTGGGAATGTCTAGTGCTGTGACTGCTTCTACAAATGATGTAAATGCTGTTTACTGGAATCCGGCTGGTTTAACACATCTGGAAGATCATCAAGTTTCGTTAATGCACGCCAGTTATTTTGCCAATATTGCTCAATATGACTTTATTGGGTATGCAAGTCCCATTGATGATCGAAGTGCGTGGGGAATTTCGATGATTCGTTTTGGTGTCGATGACATTATGGATACGACTCAATTAATCGACAGTCAGGGAAATATTGATTATAACAGAATTCGTTTATTTTCTACAGCCGATTATGGCTTTACTTTTTCATACGCGAGAAAACTTCCTGTTGAAGGGTTTCAATATGGAGTAAATGCAAAAATCATTCGAAGAGTAATTGGGAAATTTGCCAATTCATGGGGTTTTGGTTTTGATGTCGGGCTTCAGTTTGAACATAACGACTGGAAATTCGGATTAATGCTTCGCGATATTACAACAACTTACAATGTTTGGAATATTGATGAGGAAGAATATGCAAAAATTGCGAATGCGATTCCGGGAGAAAATAACGAATTACCAGAAAGCACCGAAATCACTTTACCAAAAGCACAATTAGGAGTTTCTAAAAAATTCGAATTTCATGATGATTACAGCCTTTTGGCAGCTGGAAATTTGAATATGCGTTTTGAACAGACAAACGATATTATTTCATCTAAAGTTGTGAGTATTGATCCTGCACTTGGTTTTGAATTTGGCTATACAGATATTGTTTTTTTAAGAGCCGGAGCGGGAAATTTTCAAAATGTGATGCAGTTAGACAATACTGAAAAATTAAGTTTTCAGCCTAATATTGGTCTTGGTTTTAAATACAAAGGCATTCAAATTGATTATGCTTTGACTGATTTAGGAAATCAAAGTGCGGCTTTGTATTCGAATATTTTCTCTATAAAAGTTGATCTTGGTATTTTTAGATAATAAACTTCTTAAAATTTTAAATTATGAAAAAAGTCCTTTTACAAAAAACACTTTTTAGTTTACTATTATTACTAAGTTTTACTATTGGCTTTAGCCAAAATATACCATTATCAAAATACGCTAAAATAAGTGTCATTACCTGCGGATTAGGAAATGAAACTTATTCTTATTTTGGACATACTGCCATTCGTGTTGCAGACCCAATTAACAATCTTGATATAGTTTATAATTATGGCGCTTTTGATTTTAGAACGCCAAATTTTGTTGCCAAATTTACAAAAGGCGACTTGCAGTATTTTGTAGTTGCTCATTCATTTACAGATTTCTTAAATGATTATACTTATGAAAAAAGAAGTGTTTTTGAGCAGGAATTACTTCTTTCCCCTGAATTAAAACAGAAGCTTTTTGACAAACTAAATACTGTTTTATTATCGGAAGAACGTTACTATACATATAAGTTTATTGATAAAAATTGTACATCGATGGTTGTTGATGTTATCAATTCAACTTTAAGCGGAAATGTAATTGTAAAAAAGAATGATACTGATAAAACTTATCGCTCTGTTTTGTTTCCTTATTTTAAAGGGCATTTTTATGATCAATTGGGAACAAGTATTATTTTTGGAACTAAAGTTGATCAATTGGCTACCAGAATTTTTCTGCCTTTTGACTTAAAAAATAGTTTAGATGAAACAACTTTTCAAGGTCATCTTTTAGCAGGAAAAAGCAAAACACTTTTAAGTTTTGAAAAAGAAACTCCATCTTCCTGGTGGAATAACATTTATACTTATTTGTTTATTTTAGGGTTTGTAGTTGTTGTACACAACAAAATTGTAGACAAAATCTATCTTTTGATTTTATCTTTAATGGGAATCTTTTTTGTTTCGGTTGGATTTTATTCTTTTCACCAAGAACTGGCAATGAATTATAACGTATTACTATTTAGTCCGCTTTTATTGCTTTTGATTTTCTTTTCGATTGCAAAGAACAAAAGATGGACTTATAGATTTGCTGTTTTACATTTAATATTTTTAGTTGTTTACAGCCTATTTATGATCAATAAGGCACATTTTTTAATTGTACTGCCAATGATCATTACAAGTGGTTTTGTTTTGGTAAGAGTTGTGATTCGAAATGTTAAACCTATACCAATAATAATCTAATTTTATTGGCCTCTGTAAAATAAAACAGTCGTAATTGTTTTAAAAGTAATACTTAAATCAAGGACAACGCTTCTATGTTTTATGTAGTATAGATCATACTGCAGTTTTATCAAACTTTCATCAATCGATTCTCCGTATGAATAATTTACCTGTGCCCAGCCGGTAAGTCCGGGTTTTATTACATGGCGAGTTTCGTAAAAAGGCATTACTCTGGCGATTTCCTCCACAAAAAATGGTCTTTCGGGTCTTGGGCCAATTACAGCCATATCTCCTTTTAAAATATTAAAAAACTGTGGTAATTCGTCTATTCTGGATTTACGCATGAATTTGCCAAAGGGAGTAATTCTTTTATCATTAAAAACGGCAAAAACAGCACCATTTGTTTCAGAAGCTTCAATCATAGTTCTGAATTTATAAATCTTAAAAACATTACCATTTTTTCCAACGCGGTCTTGTGTATAAAAAAGACTGCCTTTGTTTCCGATAAGATTTGCAATAAAAATAAAGGGAATGAAAACCGTGCAGATTATTAAACCCGTTAAAGAGAACAACAGCTCTATAAAACGTATTAAAAACAAATACAATTTATTGTTATTGCTGCGACTGAAAGGAAAAAAACGATAAAAATCCCGAGCTATATAATGTACAGGAATACGCTGTGTTTTACTTTCGTAAACTTGTGTATATTCCCGAATTACATTTCCGGATTCTAGTAAGTGAAGTAATTGCTGGTATAAATCGGCAGTGATTCCATCTGTTTTTTGAGAAGCAATCACAATTTCAGAAACGCTGTTTTTGACTACAAAATCTTCTAATTCACTTTTATCAATTTCTTTTACATAGTGAAATTCGGAATTTTCTTTAGAAAGAGAATCAGAATTAACAAACCCAATAATTTTATAATGTGGATCAACATTTTCTAATCCTAATACCAATTCTTCTACCTCACCCTGATCGCATATTAAAACTACATTTTGAGAAAAACGATGCGATGCTAAAAACAATGCATAAAAGAAACGCCACATTAATACAACCAGCAATATTGTTAAATAAAAAATCAATATTATCAATCGCTGCTTTGGGAGTTCCGGCGATAAAATAGGTGTAAGCAGATATGCCAGAACTGTTGTAGAAACCGAAAGGACAACGCTTTTGAGTATTTGAAACTGATTGCTTGCGACCTGTAAATTATACATTTCGAAAATTGTTCCAAAAATGAACAAATAACCAACAAGTATAATGGGTCTGTAAATAATTTCTATTTCTAAAGCGAAATAGCGATAGTCAAAAAAGAAACTTAAAAAATATAATGCAGACAAAACGAAAATAGCATCAAAAGCAAAAAGCAAAACTTTTCGTTCTGAAATTTCAAAATGCATTTTATTAGTTGAACGCATATTATGGTAGGTTTAGGGGCTTAAACTTGGGGCAAATGTATTATAAAAAACGACATTTACTTTAGGTTATTACTTGTTTTTTCAGGAATTTTTATCTGAACAGAAAGCAGCATCATTGCATATACAAAAGCTGGGGCTGCGATTCGCATTGCTGCATGATTTATTGTTAAAAGCCAAAAAACAAAAAAAGACAAAAAATACAAATGCTGTCTGTTATTAATATAAAGTATAAAAGGAGGTATAAAAAGTAATAAAAGTCCAAAAATACCAAAAATACCATGCTCGCTAAGCATTCTGGATATTTCATTGTGTGATGCAACAGCCTGACCTAAAGATTCTTCACGCAATTTTTTACCAATTCCTGCACCCACACCTAAAACAGGATTATCTAAAAAAAGTTTTAAATCAGCATCCATAATAGCTTCTCTTCCTCCTAATCTATCTTTTTTCACACGTCCTTTTGCATCCTGATTTGCGTAACGTTTTTCGATAAGTCCTCTTGTCTGCAATGAACTATATACCCAGGTTCCAACGCCCATAGATCCGATCAAAACAAAGATCAAAATAAACTTCTTTTTTGCTCTTGCATTTGAAAAATAATACAAAAAAAGAAGTGAAAATCCAATCATCACTGCGCCCGTTATAACTCCTCCTCTGGAAAAAGTTACAATCCCTCTATAACTAATAAAAATTAATATTAGAATATTCAATAAAACAATTCTTTTTGATTTTGAAAACAATATCAATTGCGTAAAAAAGATAAACATTCCTAAACCTAGTATAGTCGAAACCTGATTAGGGCCAAATCCTCCTGAAGTTTCAAAATTAGAACTAGTTCCCGTTACTACATCTTTTACGCTGGGATTATATAAGAAAAGATAAATTACAGTTGTAATTATAGGCATTCCCATTGTAGTCAAGATATTTTGTAAATCTGTAAACAGGATTCTTCTTTTATACATATATATAGAAGAAATTGCAAGACAAAATGGGCCAGACAAATTAAAAACTAAGGCTTTTTTAATATCTGTATTCACATCAGCTTCAGTAAGTGCTATAAAAATCCCTGGTATTAAAAAAATAATAAACAGAACATAAATTAAAGCATTTATAGAAAAATTGCTATAAATCATGCCCAAAAACATAAAAATAATTACGCAAAGTTTTATGTATTCATTATTTAAATTACCTCCTGTCATTCGCAAAAAAACCTCAGCGCCAACCAAATATGCTGCGACAAAAAGTACTTCGTTATTTCTGTTTTTATTACGGCTAACAATATAAAGTCCTACAACAGGAATTAAAAGTGCATAAATTTTTGACAAAAAAGGAATTGCAAAAACTGCCAATGCAATTACAGCATGAATTAAAATTAGAAAACTATAAGATAAGGAAAGTTTTTTCATTATTTTAATCTTTTATATTCAGACACTAATTTCTCGATTACAACTTTTTCTGAATAATTCTTTATAACTGATATTCTAAAATTATCTGCCGCCGTTTTTCTAAACTCTTCTTCTTTTATCATTTTTTCTAATTGAACTTTCAACTCAAAATCATTAAAAGGACTAAATACTAATCCTGTTATTTCATGTTGAATAATCTCTGCACAAAAACCAACATTTGTTGAAACAACTCCCAAATTGCTCATTGCATACTCTAATAATGCAACCGGGAATCCTTCTTCTGTAGAAGCTAAAACTCCTATAGATGCTTGAGATAAAATATGTTTAACATCTTTTCTTTCTCCATACAAATGTATATGCTTTTCTAATTCATTATTCTTTATAAAAATTTTTAACGAATTTGAATATTCATCTAAATAATCTCTTCCTATTAAATGCAGTGTCCAATCTGAGTTTTGTAATTTTAAATCTTGAAAAGCTTTTAAAATTAAAATATGATTTTTAGGGTTTTTCAAATTTGCCAAAACAACAATTCGTTTTCCTTCTGTGCCTTTCAAATTTGTAATTTGATTATCATCCTTTTCTTCTATAGTAAAATTAGGTATAAAAACTACTTTTTTACATAGCATTGTTTTCTGACTCCAGTTTCTTAATTGATAATTAACTACAAAAATGGATGAAAAAAAAACAGATAAAAAAATTAAAACTTTATTTTGTTTCCATGATTCATTAACACGACTTCCGTAATGATCGTGCCATACAATTTTAATTTTAACAAAGGTTAATTTGACTAAAACAGCAGTAAAAAAAGAAGAACTATGAGCGTGAATAATAGTAACTTTATTTTCAAGTATATACCTTCTTAGTTTAAGAATCGCTTTAAGATCAATTTTTCTCTTTTTGTTTAAAAACAAATAGGAAACATTTTCACTTATTTGATGGATTAACTCTCCTTCTTTTCTTGTGGCAACTAAGCCGGAAAAAGTTATTTCTTTTGAAAGTGCATTTGCATAATTAACAGCCATTCGTTCTGCCCCGCCAGATTCTAAAGAATCTATTAATTGTAGTATTCTCATTTTTCTAACAGCTTTTTAATTTCAAGTTCAAAAATTTCTGTTGTGTAATATTGAGACCAATCAGCAGCATTTTTACTAAGTGCTAAGAAATTATTTTCGTTTAAAACATCATTAATTTGACTTATATCTTTCTCTAAATCCATTTCCAGCATAAGACCTCTTTTTCCATTATCAAGCATATATGGAATGCATGAAACTTTTGTAGCTGCGGGAACGCAGCCCCAAAACATTCCTTCTGCAAGTGCTTTTGGCCATCCTTCGCTTTTAGAAGGCAGGATCACGAAATGACTTTCCTGATATGCGGTTTTTACTATTTCTTTTGTTTGATTCCCTTTTAGAAAAATGATGCTGTCAAGTTTATTATTAGTTATATATTGCTGCAAAACATTTCTTTCAACACCATCTCCATATAAATTTAAAATAACGCTTTTTCCTTTTTTAGCTAATCCTTCAACTATGTTTACTGCATACATTGGATTTTTTCCTGAGACTAAACTTCCGACAAAAATAAATTTTATATTGGGATCTAATGACGGCTTTTCTGGTTGAATTTTCTCCAATTCAGAATAAGTTGCTGTAAAAAAAGATTTAATATTTTTAGATTGTTTATCCCAGTCACCATACACTAAAACCGTCATGTTTTTGGTTAAAAAAGTATTATTTAAAATACGTTTTTGCAATTTATAAGTCCAAGGCTGTTTACTTTTGGGATCCCAATTTCCAGCATATTTTGCAGTTTTTATTTTTCCGGGAAATAATATCTGAACAAAACAGCCTAGTAAACCCATATTTCCAGGGCATCTTAAGTGAATATGATCTGCGTTTTTCATTGCCCAAAATATGCTCCAAAGAATTACTGGAATTTTAACTATTGAGAATAATATATTCTTAAAACTGGTAAAGCTAAAATCTGATACTTTTCTAAATTCAATTTGGTTATGAACATAAGCAATGTCGATGTCTGTTGGATTGGCTCTAATTAATGGGGCAACTATTATTACTTTATCTACATATTTAAACCAAATATTCATTTCACGCACATAAGGTGCGTAACCAAAAAATTGCCCGCTATTTTCAACATGATTAACATTGGTAATAATTGCAAATTTCATTTCAATATTTCTTTAGAAAAATTAGAACAATATTTTTCTATACTAAATTTATCTAAGTAAGTTTTTCTAGCATCAACAGCCATTTTGGGCTGGTTAATAAAACCATCTTCGACTCTTTTAAATAATAATTTTATGGATTCAACAGTTGCATCAAATTTGAAACATTCCTTCCCGTCTTCCAGGTAATAAGTTAAGCCGGTTGTATTTGATATTAACAAAGGCGTATTATTCATCATAGATTCTAATCCAACTGTAGGCAGGTTATCAATTTTTGATGGTATTATTGCGAAGTGACTATTTTGAAGATATTGATCAATCTCAGTATATTTTAGTGCGCCAAAATATCTGATTGAATTTTCGTCTTTGATTAATTCCTTAATTTCTAATTCTAATCCCCCGTTTCCGGCAATATTCAAAATAATCTTCGAAGACTGATTCTCTTTCTTATAAATTTTAAATGCTTCAATTAATTCTATTATTCCCTTTGAGTGAGCGAGCCTTCCTAAAAAAGAAACAATAATCGCATTTCCATCAATAGTTTTTGAGTTCAAAAACCTATCCTTCATGGGATTTAAAACAACTAATCCTTTTTTAGAATGATAGCTTTTTTCAAAATCCGTTTTAGCCAATTCTGAAGGACAAATTACTACATCACAAAACAGTTTATAGAATACTTTCTTTCTGAGAAATAAAATATCTTTTTTTAATTTCATTTTTTTATTATCTAACTCAATTTGTTCCATTAGAGTATGATAATAAGCAAATGTTCGGGTTTTATTTAATGATAATAATTTTGATATCCCAATAGTAATATTGGCTCCAACAAAGTGACCAATTACCACATCAGGCTTGTATTTAAAATATAATTTGGAGAACCATATCGCATCTTTCAATGAAGTTGGCCGCTTTTCAGATGGCCAAGAAAAGATTATTATTTCTCCTTTTTCTTTTTTGATTATTTCTGTTTCAGAGAAATAAGGTCTGTAAGAAATAAAAACAACTCTATTACCAAGATCTGCCAAATAATTAGCTAATGAAAAACTAATTACGGCAAATGAATTTTCATTGTAATTATGAGCTATTAAAACGGTTTTCATAAACCTAATTTATTTAATGTATTAAGTGATTATAGATTTGAAGAAATCAACATTTTGCTTAAAAATATGTTCTAACGCATATTTTTGAAGTACAAATTCCCTTGCCTTTTTTCCAATTGTTTTGGCTTCTTGTTCATTCAAAAGAAACCAAATAATTTTTTCAGCAATATCTTCAGGACTATGTGGATCGCATAATAATCCTGTTCTATAATCTTCAATAGCTTCCGGGCCTGGGCCTAATTTTGTAAAAACGACTGCTTTTTCCATCGCCATAGCTTCTGGAGCAACTAATCCCTGCGTTTCCATATGAGAAGGAAATACACAAATTACTCCTTCAGAATATGCCTGTGGAATATTAGAATAAGAAACTGCTCCGTGAAACTGAATGCCTTTTGCCTGTTCTTTTAGCTTTGGCAATTCCTTCTCTTTTAACATTTTTATATATGATGTGCCGTCTGGAAAAAACCAATCTCTTCCATAAATTTCCAGTGTGGCATCAGGAAATTCTTTTTTCACAAAGGGAAAAGCCTGAATTAATTGACGTATTCCTTTTTTCTCACAAACTGTTCCTGCAAAGACAATTTTGTTTTGAATTTCATTTTTACCAATTGGTTTAAAGAAATCAGTATCAATGGGGTTGCTTATGTATGCTATTGGTTTATTATTATAACTTAAATATTTCTCCGTATGGTTTTTTACATATTGAGAAACTGCAATAAAAGCATCGGCTTTCTTAAAAGATCTTTTTTCCTGAAACCCTTTCCATTTATTAATTTTTCTGTTTTCGCCTTCAGCAAAAAAATGGTGTCCTCCATGAAGACGAATAATGTATTTTATATCTTTTATTTTCGATATGAAAGCAAAACCCAATTCAGAAGATTCTATAATTTTTATAGGGTTCTGTTTGTGAATTTCAATAATTTTTTGGGTTATTGCTTTTGAGTTGAAATACCATGAAAATCCTTTGACAGTACTTTTCTTCAGTCGATAAACATTGACTCCTTCCACAACTTCTGTTTCCTCGCTTGAGGTGTAATTAATGCCAATAACAGATACCTGAATATCTTTTTTTACTAATGCTGCAGCCAGTGTTTTAACAAAACTGCCAATTCCGCCATGTGGAAATCCTTGTTTTGGAAATTCGTTAGTTAGGAAACAAATATGCATTTATGAATGTTTTTTAATAAACTCCTCTATTGAAAGATAGAAGTCATTTACAGTTTGTTTTACCTTTTCATCTGACCAATCCCACCAGCTAATTTTATTCAAAGCATCAATAATTTCCGGGTTGTGTTTGTATTTGATTATTTTGGCCGGAACGCCCGCAGCAATTGCATAATCCGGAATATCATTTGAAACGACAGCTCCAGACATGATTGTAACTCCATTTCCAATTTTCACACCTGGTAAGATTGTCGCGTTCATTCCAATCCAAACGTCATTTCCTATTATTATACCAGCCTTCTTAGCTGTTATTTTTTCATTTATGTCACTGACTTTGTAAGTTATTTTGTTGATTATTACTTCATCATTTTTCTCCAAAATTTGATGAAACAAAGGAAATGAAGTAACTTCACTTTCTGTGTGAAAGCCAGAGTCGCAAATGAAATTTACATCATTTGCTATGGAACAGTATTTACCAATTTTTAAGCTCGAATCATTATACCATTTCCAGACAAAAGCGCCATTATCGTAAGTTTTATTTCCAACAACTGCCCACTTTGCATCTTTTAAATAGATATTATTTTTACCTTTTAAATAATTATAGTAATTAATTCCCAAAAGGCACCATAACAGTTTTCTAATATATAGAATCATGAGCTTTCTTTTTAAGTGTTTTTTATAACATTTGAAATTTTAGAAATAATATTGTTTTCTTTTCCAGCAACAATTTCATACCAGTTTTTTAGAGGAGCTATTGAGTTCCAATTTTTTTTATCGATAATTTTATCAATAATCTCTTCTTTACTGTTGAGCCAAAGTACTGCATTAGTATCTGGCATGCTCTTAAAATGCTGAAATTGGTAAATTGTTTTTACTGACCAGTTTTTATCATTTTGATTCTGTTGGTCATAATTAATAAAAACGCAAGGTTTATTAAACTTCCCAAAATCAAAAGCCATCGTTGATCCTACATTTACTACTATCTCAGAATAAAATACTGTGCTTACTAATAATTTAACATCTTCAAAAGTTGGATAAACCGTGTTCCATTCTTTTGATTTACTGAAATACCATAAAGGCGGTGCTTCTTTGATTAAATCTTTATGTTGCTTTATAATTGCATCAAACCTTCCTGAAAAATCAACTGGACATCTTCTTAATAGAATTTGATATTCGTTCTGTAAATTTGCTCTAATAATCTCATCGGCAATATCTTTTAGATATGCAGGATCATCTGGAGAGGTTTTGGTATCATCACCAGAAAAACAGATAATTTTTTTATTTAAATCTAAATTGTATTTCTCGTAGAAAGTGTTTTTATCTATTATATTATCTGGGTTATTATAAAATTCAAACTGCGGAGTTCCCGTAACATGAATATCTTCTGATGGAATTTCAGGATAATATAATTTTAATTCATCCTTCATATAATCAGACCACACTAAGTAATTGTTTGCCCTTAGTGCTAATCTTGCTTTTGGTAAATTATCCCAGGAATAAATTACGGTGCTTGTTTTAATTCCTAAATCGGCGGCGGCGGCAAAAACAGGAGCTGCGCTTAAAGCTCTTTGATGCGAACAAAAAACATGATTAATTTGTCTGTCTTTTAAAAGATTTATTACTTCATTGTAAAATGGATTTTTACGAATTGCTTTTTGATACCTTTTTTCCAGTTTCAAAATGCTCGAATATTTTTTTAAAAAGACAGATGATACTTCAATTGCTTTGTAAAATATCTTTTTGGACAATCCCTTTTGGTTCCAATTCCAATTAGTCAGTAAACTTGGATTATTGACTTTAGAATTATTATAATATAATCTCGAAAGGCAGATTAATTCTCTTAAAAATTTCTCTTTAACAGATTCTTTATAATTGGGAATTAAAATCTCTTCATTAATTGGAGTACTTTCTTTTATTGCCGTTATAGTTTCCGGATCGAAATTATGGAACAGAACTATATCTTCTTCTAAATTATCAAAAACATTAGAGTAAAGATAATTTCTAATACCAACGCCATCTGGAAACAGCAATGCAATTCTATTTTTCTCCATTGAAAATTATTTTTTAAAAAAATCTTTTAAAATTCTGGCAGTAAACATTTTTGCCCCAGTATCTGTCATATGTCCGCAAGATGAAAAGTATTTATTTTCAACTACTACATTTTCATAATTATAAATTTCAGGATATGCTTTTTTTACCTTTTCAAAATAATTCATTCCAACAACATTTTCGCACATTGGCGTCATGACCGGAATAAAATTAATATTGTGAATTTTACAGATATTTTTAATTTCCTCGTAATATTTGTTATGCGCCAATGGTTTTAAATTGACAATATTATTTTTCATATTGCCATTTTTATGTTTTACAAGCGGGTAATATCCTAAATTATCTAACGCATTTGTCTTTTCATCTTTTAGGATTTTAAAAATTTCTCTAAAACCAATTTTTCCATCATATTTGATATATCTATAAAATGGAATATAATACAATTCATTAAAGTCAGCTTCATTTGAAAAATGATCTTTTATAACTTCTGAATTATGAATATAAGGCAAGAATTTTGCAGAAACTCCTTCGGACTGATGATCGTTTGAAAGATTTAAATCGGCTTCCAGAATAACATTTTTAATTTCATAATTTCTTTCGATCATTAGCTTTAACATTAATGAAGCTTCAAATAAATGTCCGCCACTCATTCCGTAATTAAACGTTTTGAGTCCTTTATCTTCAAACATTTGAGCTACAAAATGATTATTTGCCCTGGAAGAGCCCAAAATAACAACATCGTATTTCTGAGCTTTTGAATTAAAAACTTTTTCAATTTTTCCTCTATTCCCAGACTGCATAAAAATATATGTATACAATCCGTCTAGTAGAAATGCTATAATTACAGTTACTAAAATAATTTTAGCGATATAGATTAAAAACTTCTTCATTAAAATTGAAAATATATAAATTCTTTATAATCTGAAAAAGTTCCAAAAGCCATAATAGCTAAGATTGCCAAAGCTACTTTTAAAGTGCTACATTTTCCAGAAAGCGGTTCTACTTTACTACGATTATTCCATTCGATTAAAACAAATATTCCAATCATAAGTAACAATTCGTAACTATAACGTTCGTTATCTAAATACTGAAAACTAAAATCTTTGCTGGTAATAATTCTTTTTAAATACGAAACAGCATCTGTAATAGTTCTAGCCCTAAAAAATACCCAGGCAATACAGGTTAATAAAAATGTGTAAAGTATACTTAATAGTACTTTAAAAGAATCGAAATTAAACTTCAATTTAAAGGCGTCTATATTATTTCGGTTGCTGTTTGAAAGAAGTAACGGTAAGAAATAAACTGCATTTATGAATCCCCAGACAATATAGGTCCAATTGGCTCCATGCCAAAAGCCGCTTACAACAAAAATGATGAATGTATTTCTGATTTTCATCCAAAGTCCGCCTTTACTTCCTCCTAACGGAATATATAAATAATCCCGAAACCAAGACGAAAGTGAAATATGCCAGCGGCGCCAAAACTCTGCTATATCTCTTGAAAAATAGGGATAATTGAAGTTTCGTAATAAATCCAAACCAAACAATTTTGAAACTCCAAGTGCAATATCTGAATATCCTGAAAAGTCTCCATAAATTTGAAAAGCAAAATATATGGCTCCCAAAATAAGTGAGAAGGAATTCATTGAAGTATAATTATCAAAAATAGCATTGGCATAAGTTGCGCACGTATCTGCAATAATTACCTTTTTTACTAAACCCCAAATAATTTGATAAACTCCTTGTTTTGCATTTTCTAAATCAAATTCGCGTTTAACTTTTATCTCTGGAAGTAAATGTGTTGCTCTTTCAATTGGGCCTGCAACGAGTAATGGAAAGTAACTTACAAATAAAGAATAGTCTACAAAATTATATTCGGCTTTTATCCTTTTAAAATAGATATCTATTACATAAGAAAGTCCGTGGAAAGTGTAAAATGAAATTCCGACAGGCAAGATGACCTCTAATAATAATGGGCTTGCTTTTAGCCCAGCTGAATTTAATAATTCAGAGAATGAGGCTGCAAAAAAGTTATAATATTTAAATATTCCTAAAAAACCCAGATTGACCAGAATGCTTAACCAAAACCAAAATTTCCGGCTTTTTTCTGATTTTCCTTTTTCAATTTGAATTCCTGTATAATAATCCAGAAATGTTGAGAAAACTAACAAAAATAAAAATCTCCAATCCCAACAGGAATAGAAGTAATAGCTGGCAATAATTAATAAAGCATTTTGCGTGCTTTTGTTTTTATTAAAAACAAACCAATACAAGAAAAAAACGATTGGTAAAAAGATAGCAAACGCTATAGAATTAAAAAACATAAGTGTTTAAAGTGGTATTAGTAAAAAAGATATTATATATCTCTAAATTGCTTTTGGTGATTGAGCTGCCAAATATCGTCTTTCTTTATTGATTGCAAAAACAATTCATTACTGTTTCCTTGCCCAAAATCATTTTCTGAAACCTGAACTTTATGAGAGTCTATTTTTGAAAGTGCCCCTTTTATATTTTTTTCTGAGTAATCTACATTTATAATATCTGCATGAATAGCTCTATTTTGCTGGCGTGTTCCAATATTTATAATTGGAATTCCGTAATAAGGTGCTTCACGAATTCCGGCGCTGCTGTTGCCTATTATAAATTGACTATTTTTTAATAATGTTAGAAAATACTCAAATCTAAGAGAAGGAAAAATTCTAAATCGTTTATTTTCTTCCAGTCTTTTAAATTCATCGATTATGAATTGACTCCCTAAATCATTATTTGGGAAAATAACAATATAATTATGATTATCCTCCAGTAAACAATCAACAAAAGTAGCTGCATAGTCTTTCATTGAGTTAAATTCTGTCGTGACTGGGTGAAACATTACAACAGCAAACTCATTAAATGGAATTCCGTAATATTCTTTAGCTGTTTCGAGAGGTGGCAAATTACTAGAAAACATAATATCGATATCTGGAGAACCAATAGTAAATATAGATTCTTTTACTTCTCCCATTTGAATTAATCTCTTTGCTGCTTCCTTGTTAGATACAAAGTGTATGTGACTTAATTTACTAACACTATGACGAATTAATTCATCAACAGTTCCTGAAACCTCACCGCCTTCTATGTGAGCAACTAAAATATTATTTAAAGATCCTACAATAGCACCGGCAAGAGTTTCTACTCTATCACCGTGTACTACAATCATATCCGGATTTATTGTTTTGCAATAATTTGACAATCCCTCAATGGTTTTTGCCAATGTCAAATCCATTGTAGTTTCGTGTGTATGATTTTCGAAGGTATAAACATTAGTAAAGTTACAGCGCTCTATTTCTATCAGAGTGTATCCATAAATTTCCTGCAAATGCATGCCGGTAACAAAAACAAAAACTTCAAAATCCTGTTGTTCTTCAAGGGTTTGAATTAGTGATTTTATTTTTCCGAAATCAGCACGGGTGCCGGTAAGAAATAATATTTTTTTTGTAGAATTACTCAAAATCAGTAAAGTCTAATTGCTCGTCATTTTCAATATCTCTAGAAGCTGTTTTACCTAACAAATCATTAAAATGTTCAGCTAAAATTTTACCGGTTCCCGGGCGTTTAACCCAGATATTTTCTTTAGATAAAACTTCTCCTTTTTTAATTGGTTTTATGGCACAAACAGTAGCAAAAGCAAAATCGATTGTTACTTGTTCTTCAAGAGCAGGTTTTTTAGTTCCGCCACGCATTAAGGCAATTTCTGCACTTGAAACAATTAATTCTCCACATGCTTTCTCATCCATACTGCAAACAATATCCGGACCTGTTCGCTGCATGTGATCTGTAAAATGTCTCTCTAAAATACTCGCTCCAAGAGCTACTGCACCTAGACAAGCGTTATTATTTAAAGTATGATCACTTAATCCAAATACTTTATTTGGAAAAGCTTCGTGAAGTTCTACCATTGCACCAAAACGAACTAAATGAATTGGTGTTGGATATAAATTTGTCGTATGTAATAACGCAACTGGAATATTATGTTTATCAAAAATTGCTACGGCTTTTTGAATACTTTCGATTGTATTCATTCCTGTACTTAAAATTACAGGTTTACCAAATGATGCAATATGTTCTAATAAAGGATAATTGTTACATTCTCCTGAACCAATTTTATAGGCCGGAATATCAAATTTCTTTAATCTTTCGGCAGCTGCTCTTGAAAATGGGGTTGAAATAAAAATCATGCCTTTGCTTTCCACATAATTTTTTAGTTCTAACTCTTCAGATTCGTTTAACGAGCATCTTTCCATAATCTCATAAATAGAAACATCTGCATTTCCCGGAATTACTTTTTTTGCTGCGCCAGACATTTCGTCTTCTACAATATGAGTCTGGTGTTTTACTACCTCAACTCCTGCTCTGTGTGCAGCATCAACCATTTCTTTTGCTACTTTTAAAGAGCCTTCGTGATTGATTCCGATTTCGGCAATAACTAATGGTGGAAAATCTGGTCCAATTTTACGACCTGCAATTTCTATGTATGGATTCATTATTTCTAAAATTTGGGGTTTTATTGTTTTTGATAAAGGTATCTCGCATAATCTAAATCATCGGGAGTATCGATATCAATTTGTGCAAAAATATGATTTACTTCGAATGGAAAAGCATTTTCTGAAATAATAATATCTTTTAGAATCAAGGAAGCTTTTGTAATATAAAGCATCCCATTTTCAAAAAAAAGCGGTTCTAAATCCTGGCTCCTCTGCCCGATAGTATAATTAAACGGCTGGAATTTATTATTGGCAATTTTTCCGAATTTTTGATGATTTCTTGAAACCGTAAATATGCTGTCCAAATTATCATTTTGATATTTTTCGAAAACTTCTTTTAATAAATTTTGAGGGCGCAATGGATTTGTAGCTTGCAATAAAATAACATTTTCTACATCTGAATCAATGGACTTTAAAACATGTTTTAAAGCAGAAACCGTTGGCTCCATATCTCCCGAAATAGAAATTGGTCTATCAATAACTTTTGCGCCAAATTGTAATGCAGTTTTTTTTATTTCTGCATCATCAGTAGAAACGTATATATTTTCTATTATATCACTATTTTCCTGTGCATATACTATTGAATGAGCAATTAAAGGTAATTCACCCAGTAATTGAATATTTTTTTCAGGAATGCGTTTCGATCCTCCACGGGCTGGAATTATAGCTATTGTTTTCATTTGGTTTCTTTTTTCAATCTAATCTTGATTTAGCTTTTTCAATGATTTCATTCATACCTAAATTCCATGCTTCTGTGGTATATAAATTTTCCGGAACAGAATCAAACTTTAGTGGCTGTTCGATAAATTCAATTATAGCACCTTCCCAAGATGAGACAAAATGCGGTGTTTCAATTAATTTTCCAAATTTACCGTTTTGCATTATTTCTGATACTCCACCCACGTTTGAGGCAATACAATAACAGCCAGAATGCAAAGCTTCTGTAAGACTTAAAGGAAATCCTTCCTGACATAGTGAAGAGAACAAATAACAATCAGCACTTTGCAGATAAGGTGCAATATTTTCATTTGGAATTCTGCCTAAAAACTTCACTCCTTCTTGCTCTTGTTTTGGCTCACATCCAATAATCCATAATTCGATATTATTATATTTTATAGAGATATTTTTCCAAGCTTCGAGTATAATGTGTAATCCTTTTTTAGGTCTGTCTTGCGAGCACCAAACAAATACTTTTTTATCCTTTACACTAAATTGTTCTTTTAACTGATCTTTTGTTGAATTTTCAATTTTAAAGAATTTCTTATTATCAATTCCGTTATGTAAAATCGAAACCTTAGTTGGTAAAGCAGTATAATATTCTTTGTGAGCCAGATATGATTTATAAGTTAAAAGAACCAGTTCATCTATTGACTCAAAAAAACAATTGCCTTTTTGATTGTCAAAAAAAGGAGGGTAACTATGGTAAAAAAATTGAATATAACAATTACTGCGAATTTTTCTTTTTTTCAAAAAATCTACAACGTGTTCAACTACATAAAAATTATCTACTATTTGAATAATAAATTTTTCTTCATTATTCACGATTTTGTCTAAAGCTTTTATATATGATAAATATCTTTTTTTAGTAAATTTTCTAAAAGCCTTTGTCAGGAAAGTGTTTTTTACAAAACTGTATTTGATATTGCTAAAAGAACTGTTCGGTTGTTCACAAACAATATAATCTAATTGGTTAAGTTGAGAACAAATGTAATTTTTATACAAAGTTGTCCAGCTTCCTATCTTTGAATAGGGCAACGATAATTGAGAGATTAAAATTGTTTTTGCCATTTAAATTAGAGTTTCTTTTTTTAATAATTTTTTGCTTCTTCTTTTGTTAAGCCTTTATATATTAAGAACTTCTTTTTTATATTTTTTTGAAAGATAAATCTATAAAACAGGTCATTTTTTATCCATGAGATTATCTTTTTTTCTTTTTGTTTATCAAATTGAACCTCTTCTATTATATTATCAGACGAGATTATTGTTTTTTCTAATTTTTGCAGCATCCATTCTTCTTCAACATTGCCCATATGGTAAACAAAATTATCTTCTGTAGATAATCGCCATAGCCCATTTCTTACCACTGTTTTATCAAGGATTTCGTCTTCACTATTTCCTCCTAAGCTATAGTCTGAAAAAAGAACACCAAGATTAGAGAATACATCAGATCTGTAAGTTGCTACAAAATGTCCTGCTCCAATAACTGCTTTTAGATTTCCATTAGAAAGGGTAAGATATTTTTCTAAATGCGTGTTTTTATAAAATTCAGGATTTCCAATACTATTTGCAAAATATTGTAAAGCTTTGGGATTTTTTACGGCAGTAAATTTTAATAGATTAGAAAAAAGATTCTCAAAAATTACATTTGCTGTTTTATTGCTGAACGATTTTGGAGAAGGCGTTGGACAAACGGCACCTGCTTTTGGAAAAGCTTTGAAAACTTCATAAGTTGCATTTTGCCACTCATTTAAAAACAATGCATCTGCATCTGCAATTGTTATAAGTTTAAAATTTTGCCCTGTTATTCCTTTTAAAACAGCATTGATTTTACCAATATTCGAAGTATGAATTAACTCATGTATCTTTTTATCATGATACAGGTTATTTAAATACTCTACTACTTCATTATTACTTCCGTTATTGACGATTGTAAAATATGTTTTATTATGACAGGTTTTAAACAGTGATTCTAAACAATATTGAAGAATTTTAAAACTGTCTTTAAAATAACCTTCCTGATTGGGTATATAAACGGGTATTACAACCTGATGAAAAAAGACATTATCTTCCTGTACCTTATCTTTATTTGGATTATAGCCTACTCGCATCTTGTTATCTTTTTATTAAAATAAAAGTAAGTAATTTTAAATTTCTCCATTTAAATATCCAAAATGGATTTAATTCAAAAAGATTAAGGACCGATTTATAACTAAACTTCTTAATCATTTTAATCTGCATTGCGCAAAGATTATTTAAAAGTATGTTATACTGAATATTATCTATGATTTTTTCAGAATTGAATTTAGTCAGGACCTTTTTTAAAAACAATGAGAGATCAGCATATCCTTTTGCTTCTGTAGAAATATTATCATTATGAACTCTATATTGAACTAATGGTTCGTCAACGTAATAAAACTTGGTAAAAAAAGAACATCTAATCCAGTATTCAGCATCTTCACCTGCAGAAGGCATTTTTTCATTAAACAATCCTACTTTATCTACAATCGTTTTATTTAAAAGAACCGAAGGAGTCATTAAAGTCCAATTCCCCGTCATTTTCATAGAAACATTTCCATGTTTTACATCTATAGATCCTGGTCTGCCGGCTATCTGTGCTTGAAGTGTTCCATTTTCATTAATTATCTCACAGCAGCCATGAATTAAACCAAACTCTGGATTTTGTTCTAAAATATTAACCTGGGTCTCAATTTTGTGAGGAAGCCATAAATCATCATCATCTATAAAAGCAATGTATTTACCTTTTGCTAAATTAATTCCTGTATTTCTTGGTTTTGCCGGACCTCCGCTATTTTCAATTTTAATATATTTTACTTTTTCAAATGTTTGACAGAGAAGTAAGTTTCTATCATGCGGTGTACCATCATCTACAACAATAATTTCTATATTTTTATAGGTTTGATTAATGATACTTTCAATAGTCAATTTAAGAAATTCTGTCCTATCGTAAGTTGGAACAATTATACTAACTAGCGGATGCGACATATTTTTTTTATCTTGTTTTTAACTCTTTTCATCAAACCAAAAAATGTTTTTTTACGAGTTTGATTTAATTCTTGCTGTAATTGCAGCATTTTTTTATAGTCTTCATAATAAATACCATAATGATTTTGAAGCATCTTATCACATTCTAACAAATGTTTTTCTTGATGAGCTGCATCATTGCTCACTCCCTTAAGATCAAAAACCGTAAGAGGATATTCAATATGTTTAAAAATAAATTTATCACTTAAAAAACATTTGATAAAAAAATCTCTATCTGAAACTATTTTATACTGCTCATCGTAAAGTCCCATTTTTTCAAAAACTTCTTTTTTAAAGAATGTACTTTGATGTGGTAATGAAGTGCGTACAAAATATAGTGGAGATAAATAATCGGGGAATATTTTGAAACCGCTTTCAAATTTGTAATCTCCATAAATAATATCTCCTTCAAAATCAGAATGATTTATAAAATCTTTTAAAGAAGTATTTCCATTTAAAAAATCGCCACTATTTAAAAACAACAAGTATTCACCATTTGCTATTTTAATCCCTTTATTCATGGCATTATAAATGCCATTATCTGGCTCACTAACCCAAAACTGAATATATTTTTCCTGACTCTCAATATATTGTTTACTTTCATCATTACTTCCTCCGTCAATCACTATATATTCAAAGTCTTTGAATGTTTGTGACAATACGGACTGCATGGTTGTTTCTAGACCTGTTCTATTATTAAAATTAATAGTAATGATTGACAAGTATGGCTGCATAGTTTGATATAGTTAAATCTCAGTAATAAATTCTTGTGTTTAATTTTCTGACTGAAATACTATTTAATAAACAATATTCTCTTTATAGCTTTTTTTATATTTTTCTTATACTCTGTATTCATCAAGTGAAGTAATTCCTTATAAGTTTGTGCTTTAGGTTTTTTAGGTGAATTTATAACAGTATCAATTATTTCTAAAACATCTTTTCTTATTTTAACCGGTGTGTCAATTTTTTCATTAAATACTGGCTGAGATAATATATCAAGTGCAATTTCCGGATTTTTATCAATTTCAAGCAATCGTTCTATAAGAGCTTCTTCTGTTTCGAAATCATGATAATTTAAAAACCTCTTAGTATTAAACTCCTTATCTACATGTTTGTTTCCCCAATAAATTGGGATACTGTCAACAAACATTGGTTCGATAATTTTTTCTGTTGTATAGCCATCATGGCATTCATTTTCAAAAGAAATTACAAACTTATATTCTTTTATAAATTCTTTTTTATTGGGAACTGGTCCTCCAACATTATTCAATACTTTTCCACCTGAGTCAACTTGTATATATGTTGACAGCTTATGGAAAAAATTAATTCTGTCTAAAGCGTTTGGATTAGAAACAACCATACAGCATAATTTCTTTTTTTGGCTCCAGCTTTCTGCTAATTCATTTCTGGATTTAATTTCAGAAATTTTGTTATTCATATTGTCTTCATCTATGTACAATAGATAAAGCGGCAGTCTGTAATGATCTTCTCTGTTATTAAAATCAAAAGTGAAAGCAAAATCACAGGCAGAAAAATTTGGTCTAGTATTTTCTCCTGTAAAATAAATTCTTTTGCATTTATATTTAAGATATTCTGTACCAAAACAAGAATAAAAAAGCAAATCAGGATTTGCTTCATCTATGATCACATTATAACGCTCTGATAATAAATTGTAGAAATAATTATTCGTTTTATCTAATGGCCAAAAGTCAACGAAGTTAATTCGTACTTCTTTCATTTCTGATCGATTTTCGCTTATCATATAAATTTTCTTATTGCTTAATTGATGTCGTATAAGCTTTTTTATAAACAGCTAAACATTCTGCTGCTGCTTTTTCCCAACTAAATTTATTAACTTGATCTAGTCCTTTTATTGAAAATTCATTTCGTAAAATAGGATTTTGAACTAATGAATAAATTTTATTTTTTAAATCTTCTGGATTTCCTGTTTCATAATAAACTCCTGCTTCACCTGCCACTTCTGGAAAAGAACTATGTTTTGATAAAACTACCGGACATCCGCAAGTCATTGATTCTAAAACCGGAATTCCAAATCCTTCATATAAAGAAGGAAAAACAAAACAAATTGCATTTTTATAATAAAGGCCTAATTCATCATCTTTAAATTCTCTTTGAATAACTTGATTTTCCAGACTTAATTCTTTTAAAAATCCCTTTTCTTCGTTATCAAATTCTCCTCCACCTGCACACAATAAAACTAGATCGCTATTTAGTTTTAAAAGTTCTTTTATAGAATTTACTAAAAAAATAAAATTTTTATAATTAGCCCTTGTTCCTACAAACAAGATATAATTTTTTGGAAGTTTATATGTATGTGCTTCTACAATTTTTATTGAACAACCGTGATATACTACATCAATTTTAGATTCATCAATATGTGGATATATTTTAATAATGTCACGTTTTGTGTTTTGTGAAACGGCAATAATTCTTGTTGCTCTTTCCATTAGCAGCAATTTATTACTACTAATCGATGAAATTATTTCTTTCTGATCTTCAAAATAATGTGGAAACAATTCATAAATCATATCATAAATTGTCAACACAAAAGGCTTTGAGTCTATCAATTTTAAAAAACTCACATCATAATATGTTGGTATAAAAACATCAAAGTCTTTTTTTAAAATTGTTCGTTTAAAAAATTTATCATTTCGTTTTCGTGTTTTTTCAAAACGACGAATTTTAAATTTTTCAAGTAATTTTATATATAGTGAATATATTTTTTGCTTAAAGGTTACTAGGTTACTTTCATTATAGTAAATGTTAGAAGTACCATATAGAGGAATTTTGACCTTATTATTTTTAGAAAGTCTTGAAAATATTTCTGTGTAATATCTAGAGATACCTCCATATTTTTGCAAATTGAATGTTTGTGGATGTACTAAAATTTTCATTTTGGCTTTATAAAATTAAATACATTAGTTATTGTTATTAATTTTATTTATTATCATATGATAATCTTTTTCCAGTAGACTTTCTGAATGAATTTGATTTATTTTCTGGTTCTTAGAGTGTTCTAGTTTTCTAATAATTTTATAAAGTCCTCTAACAACAAAGGATTTTCTATTTTTATTCTGCCACTTTTGAAAAGGGTTTGAAATCAATTTCTTTTTTGTCAAAATGTGAAGATTATTTCCATTTGAATAAAAATGACAATTCAATTTTTCTGCTATTATTTCCAATGATTTTATATTATAAAATGCAACGTGCTGCCCCGTTTCTTTTGCAAAATATCTCCAATCTTGTATTGATTTTATTTCTATTTGCGGCTGTAATTCTGTCGAAAAAAATATAGAATCAGAATAATCAAACATTTTTTCAATTTCTTCAAAAGGATGAACCAAATGTTCAAAAACTTCAAAGGCAGTTAGTAGTTCATATTTATCTGCATTGTTTTGGTCTGTTACATCAAAATATTGTGCAAAATAATTTTCACAATAAAAATCCTGTCTGTAAAAATCTAATCCTCTATCTCGCATTAATCTTACGAACAAACCATAACCGCCAGCAAAATCAATAAACTTTGCTTTATAATTAAAGTAATTTTTTATAATCCAGGTTGTAATATTTTGAAAACTTAAATTTCTGGCAACTAATCCAATATCAGTCATTGCAATAACTGAAGAATAGGATTCTTGCAGCCAAAAAGGCTCTTCGGTTTGGATAAAACCACAGTTCTGGCACTTGAAATAATCTATTTCGTATTTGTTTAATATTTTGCCAGAAAATATTTTCTCTGAATTAGATTTACAAATTTTACAATTCATGAATTCTTTGTTTGCTTTTTTGTGTTTTTATCTTTCGTTTTCAGGAATGGTTCTTATAACTACAGCTGGATTTCCGCCAACAACTGTCCAGTCAGCAACATCTTTTGTTACAACGCTTCCTGCTCCAATTATTGCTCCTTCACCAATCGATACCCCTTTTAAAATAATACTATTAAATCCAATCCAGGCTTTATTCTTAATCTTAATTTTCCCTCTCTTAATATTACTCCAATCTTTATAAAATCCACCTATTTTATTTTCTTCTAAACCCTTCTTCCATTGAGATAGATCGTCTTTTCTTTCTGACCAAACAATTGAATGAGAGTTATTATCGATAAATGTGCATCCCCAGGAAATCAAAACGTCATCGCCAATTTCAATTTCATCGATACAAATAAAAAGCCCGCCACCAATAAAGGTTCTATTTCCAATTTTTATTTTCCCTTCCTGAATTTCAAAAATATAATCCCCTTTTATGATAGATTCATCACCTATTTCTAAATATTTTTTTTCCTCTAAAGGTTTTCTCACAAATATATTGAGAGAGGAAATATCAGAAGAAGGCGCAGATAAAATATACTTTGATTTATTAGACTGTAAATCAATGTTTTTTTTACCTAGTAGTAGTGATTTTATTTTTTTCTTTACTTTTTTTAGCATGAAAAATGAATTTTGAATTCAATTTGAAATAATCCCATAATTAAAATAATCTTTTAATTGCTATTGAAAATCAGCCTTTTGATTTTTTTAAATATTTAAATCCTCTTTTAACAATATTATATACTGTTTGTTTAATACCTCCTTTATTTCTAACAATTTTAAAACAAACATCTGAAATATATCTATCTATATTTTTGTTAACTTGGATATTATTGGGGTGAACAATATTTCCTATGTTTTCTGTTGGTAAATTTTCAAATTCACTTGATCCAGTTGTATGTGTTGCATTTATTCCAAAACCTAAATTAGATACCAGATTTACGTTTGGAGCAATCACAATTCCCTGATTATTCCAAATAGAAAAGCTCCACTGATAATCCCATGTATCGATCTCTTTATTTAAAACTTTTTCGAATATTGGGATCCAATAATTTTTAAATATTGCTCTATTATCGATTCTATTTATTAAATTATTGGTTTTAAATTTTTCTAAATGTTTTAAATCAAAATCGTATTGTTTCCAGGCTCTTTTCCAGCTTGCCCATCCCCAAACAAACGCATAATTAGAGAAAAAATAAGACGAGTTATCAACTCTTTTTTCACTGTGCAAATTACTTCCGTTAATTGCATAAATATTTTCATCCTCTTTATATTTTTCTAATAACTCTTGGCAATAATTAAAAAAAGAAGGATGTGGCAAACAATCATCTTCTAATATTATTCCTTGTTCTACATTATCAAAAAACCAAGTTATAGCTTGAGAAACCGCGAGGCCACAACCTAAATTTTCATCTCGAAATAATGTTTTCACTTCACATTCCCAATCTATGCCTTCAAGAACTAAATCTCTGGTTATTTTACATTTTTCAGCATCCTGAACAACATTTGGCCGCGCTCCATCTGCAGCAATGAATAAATATTTAGGCTTTTGTTTCTTTATCTCATCAAAAACTACTTTTGTAGTATCGGGACGATTGAAAATAAGAAATAATATTGGGGTTTCAAACATGGCTATTTTTTAAGAATACTAATAAGAAATCTTCTAATCGATTTTACAAATGGCATTAGCCTAAAGTTTAAAAAGTAAAGTTTCATTATAAAAAACCATTCTTTTAACGTTGGTTTTCTGTCTTTTTTTATTGCAACTTCATAAGTCATCAGCAATTCCAGTCTTTGATCTTTTTTAAATGTGTGTAAATAATTTATTATTACATCCCTAAAAAAACGAATGCTAACCTCTTTTTTTAAGATTGCATTTTCTTGCTGGCCAGATATATTAATATTAGAAATTCTAAAGAATACAATAGATTCATTTATGGTGTATATTAATTTACCATCCGGAAAATCTAAAAATGCTTTATAATCACTACACCAGGCTAAAGGATAATTATTAAAACCATACTTTTTATAACTGGCTTTTGAAAAAACATATTCCGATAATGAGCTTCTCGTTATTCCTTTAAAAATTCTCACAAAAGAATCTGATGCTGATTCCCAAACAGGATGAATATATGCGTCTGAAATTGTATTAGAATCTTCTAAAACAATTTTTGTTGCAAATCTAATTACATTCGATTTATCTTTAAATTTTTCAAAATTTCGATGCCAGGATTCAATTACCGAAGGATCTAAAAAATCATCATCACCTAGGATCATTATCCAATCTTCTTTTTCAGAAAGTGAGATACATCTTTCCCACTGTTTTGTCAATGAAATGCTTCCTAAATTAGTTTCAAAACGATAATATTCAAAATCAAATTTTGATTTATATTTTTCTAGAAGCAAAACCGGACTTTTTGGACTGGCATCATCGCCTATATAAACCTTGAATCTTTTATCTGTTTGATTAGCTAATGATTCTAATGTCTTTTCGAAAAAGGTTATCTTATAATAAGGAATTATAATTGCAATCATTATCGTAGTAACATTTTAAAAAACTTCAGATGAAGTTTTGATTTTGGTTTTAATAAAAGTAGTTTCCACCAAATTTTTATTGAATGTATTTTTTTTATATGCTTAAACGATTCGAGAAGAAACTTTGCACCATTGTCAAATTCTAGTTTTTTTAAATTAAAATTTGATTTTATATCTAATTGCAATGGTAATATATCAGCATACATATCGTGTATTTTAATTACAGACTGATACCATGAAGAATTGATTGTTCCTATAGAAAAATGCTCGATCAAAATTTCTTTTGCCACCACAATTTTGTAATTATGTTTTAAATATTCAAAAGACAAGTTCAAATCGTAATTATGAAATCCTGTTAACGTATTAGAAAAATGAATTTTGTCAGGTCGTCTGGCGGCCATAAAAACTCCATCTATCGCTACTACTTCTTCAATCTTTTTCTCCCAGCCTTTCTCCCAATGTTCTATATGACCAGATTTAAGATGCTGAATTATATTAATACTCTTAACATTTTCGGGACAATCCCACCAGGCTGAAGGCATTCTGGTTTTTACTTTTGTACCTGCCACACCTATCAGTCCTATTTTAGAATCCTGCTCAAATATATTCTGGACTATTTTTCCCCAATTTTTGTTATGAAAAAAAATATCATCGTGAATAAAACAGCAAAAAATTCCTTTACTTTTAATAATTCCAACATTATAGGCTTCAAAAATAGAATATTTATTTTCGGAATTATCAATTACAATCAATTCGTAATCAACACCAATTGTTTCATCAATATTACTTGAAAGTATTGGATTGATTTCTACTGTTCTTGAACATATTATTATTGAAAGTGTCAAGCTGTTTTAAAGAATCTTTTTATTTTAATACTAAGGTTTTTACGTATTTTATAATTTTTATAAAAAACATCTATTATAGTTAATAACAGTAGATAACCGTGCAGTTTTTTCCCTCCCCTAATAAGTAAAAAAGCCTTTTCGTAGGTTAAAAAGTTTCGTTTTATAAATCTATTTTCTACTTTAATTTTATGAATATTATCAATATTTATAGTTGATAAATAATCCATTAAAACTTTTCGCATTTTATAATCAATATCAATAATTGCAATTCTCTTTTCTGATTGAATGGCTTTTGCGATAACACTTGTTGAATGATACCTAAAATTATTTAATGACTCGGGTATAAATGCTACTTTTTTATTTACGATTAATTTAAAATAAAACATCCAATCTCCACAATATCTAAACTCATCTGCTATATCAAAATGGTCTTCAATATTAACCGCATCTTTTTTAAACACTACAGCACTTGCGTTTGGGATTACATTTTTGAATATTAAAAACTTTTCAATGAATTTATTTGCATTCATTGTAAAAGAATTCAAAAATAAATTTTCGTCAATGTCATTAGTATGAGTAATCCAATTTCCTGTTATTTCTCCAAATTCATTAACTCTATTTGACTGGCAATAGGCTAAAACAACGTCTGAATCATTTTGAAAAGGTTCTGTCAATTTTTGTAAAAAATTATTGTCACAATAATCATCTGTTTCTGCAATCCAAATTAAATCACCTTTTGCTAATGATATTCCTTTTGACCATTGTTTAAATGTATTTCCAGAATTAATTTGGTTAAAAACACAATGAGAAACTTTTTCATTCTTTGCATAGATAGACAAAATTTCCCGACTGTTATCTGTGCTGCAATCATCTAGTAAGATAACTTCAAAGTTTGAATAGTTTTGGGCAAAAATACTATCTAGACGTTCTGCCAAATATTTTTCATGATTAAAATTTGGGACAATTATAGAAATTAATGGTAAGTTATTTATCACTTCTAATTTTTTTTAAAAGCTTTTTGAATATTTTTTTGAATTGATTAAAATCGAATACTTTTTCTTTTTCAACCGATCCTCCATATTTTTTTATCTGATCATTAAGTATTTCTTGAACATCAGAATCAAAATTTTTTCTTATATTTTTTAAGAAATCTATCCAAATTTCTTCTCTTTTTAATTGAGTCTGAGAAGACCATATAGAATTATCATGAAGTCTGTATACACTCATAAATTCATTTAAGAATTTAATTTTTCCATACTTGGCATTAAGCATATGCAGAAAATAATCTCCAACTGGTGCTTTATGAAAATATTTAGGCAGCTTACTAAATAATTTATTTCTAAAAACTACACTACAAGTGTGAATGTAATTTCCTTTAGCAAGATCTTTTATTGTTGTTGTTTCTGATACTTCACTGGTTATATCATCTTCTTCTAAAACGCCATTCCTTAATACTTGGACTTTATGATAACAAATGCTATAATCTAAATTTGCTTCTAAGAAATCTACTTGTTTTTGCAGTTTTAATGGATCTGTCCAATAATCATCTCCTTCACAAAGTGCAACATATTTTCCTGAACATTGATTAAAGGCAAAAATACCATTAGCTTGCATTCCAATATTTTTTTTATGCCTGAAATATTTGATTTTACTTCCTTGCGAATGTGTTTTTATTAAATCATTAACTATTTCCTCTGTTCTGTCAGGAGAACAGTCATCGGCGATAATTAATTCATAATCAAAATCCGTTTGCTGCATTAAAATTCCTTTTATAGCCTGCTCAATATAGGATTCATGCTTATAAGTAATCATATTAACCGAAACTGTCTTTTGCATATAATTACCGTTCATTTAACCTCTTAGAATTTTTAAATTATTCATTTAATTTACTATTGAGCAACTATTTGAGAATCAATAAATCCATTTTTCTTAACAAATACTAATTCAACCAGCCACAAAACTTTTAAGTCAAAAGGCCTGTTTAAATCTGTAATTTCAAATAATCTATATCCATTTTCATCCATGAAATTTATCAACTTCAAGAAACTATTATCAAATGATTTATTAACAACTCCAGCTTCTACCATAAATATTTCTGTTTTTCCAAAATAATCACTTGCTCCTTGCAAAACTTCAATATCTAATCCTTCGGCATCAATTTTAATAATATCAGGAGTAGGAAAATTCCCTTCGATAAGCAATTCATTTAGAGTTATAACAGGAATTTCTATTTGTTGTAATCCAGCTGTTTCTGCTTCTTCTTTTGTATATCTGAATGAACAACTATCGTCACGATCTACAATTGTAAAAAGAAAAGATCCTTTTTCTTTACCTGCACCAAAGGGATAAAATCGAATTTTAGAATTGCTATCTAAAATATCTTGAAATGATTCTTTTAACCAATTTTGAGGCTCTACAAGAGTATAATATGCATCTGGAAAATATTGCAAAGCATCACGTGTCCAAGTTCCATGATTTGCTCCAATATCAACAATATGTTTTGGTTGAAAATTGATCTTTTTTAAAGTATTATAAAAATTCGACAATAAAGAACTTTTATCATCAATATGAACAGATTCAATAGGTGATTGAGCGATTGAGCTTATCTTGGTTAAATTGTAACCAAATTTTTTAAATAATAATTTAATTTTCTTTTTAATTTTCATTTTACATTAATTATCTATTGACCATTCAAATCTTGGTTTTATAAATCCCGGTTCTCTTCCCATCCAAGCACCAATTGGTCTTTCTCCTTCCTGAATAATGAATGACATAATATCCTTTTCAATAAATAAAGCGCTTTTTCCATTTTCTATTATAAAAAGAGATAGATAATAAGTACCTATATTTAAAAATCCTTCGGGAAAAACACATTTAATTTTATTTAAACCATCTGTTAATTTTAAATCATTATTTATATGTGAAAAAGTAAAAAGAGGTTCGCCAGCATCATTATTTAATACTAAAGTTAAATGTAATTTTTTTGAACTATCTTTTAAAGTAAGCATTGTAGTTAGCTCTATTTTTTGATATTCATCTAATGGGTCTTCAGATGATTTGCCAAAGGCATTTAAGCTTATTTCGTGAAGTGTAAATTCTGGTTTATCATATTCTGAAGAAAAGGTTCTCATATTCATTGATTCTGAATCCTGGCTTAGATAATAATTTACAGCTTGTTCTGTACTGCCAACCATTGCTACTTTTCCATTAATAAGTACCAAACCCTTTGTACACAAACTTTTAACTGCAGCCATATTATGACTCACAAACAAAACCGTTCGTCCCTCACCTCTAGAAATATCTTGCATTTTACCAATTGCTTTTTTCTGAAACTCTGCATCTCCAACTGCTAAAACCTCATCGATAACCAAAATTTCCGGTTCCAGAAAAGCAGCTACTGCAAATGCAAGACGAACAGTCATACCACTACTATATCTTTTAACAGGAGTATCAATATAACGCTCGCAGCCAGAGAATTCGATAATTTCATCTAATTTAGATGCTATCTCTTTTTTTGTCATTCCCAGAATTGCACCGTTTAAAAAGATATTCTCACGACCGGTCATTTCTCCATGAAAGCCTGTACCAACCTCTAATAAAGAGGCGATTCTTCCTCGTGATTTTATGCTTCCGGTTGTTGGTGCTGTTACTTTTGAAAGTATTTTTAATAAAGTAGATTTTCCTGCTCCATTTTTACCTATAATTCCTAAAACCTCACCTCGTTCAACCTCGAAATTAATATCATGTAATGCCCATACGTATTCTGAAGTTCCTTTTGTAGAACGATCATTAGTATCGCCTATTTTTAAGTATGGATTTTCTTTACCACGAATTTGGTGCCACCATTTATTTAAATCGTGATTTAATGTACCTGTTCCTACTTCTCCTAAACGATATTGCTTAGAAATATTTTCGGCTTTTAAAATAATGTCTTTTTCCAATTATAATCTTTAATCGTTAATTACCTAAAATAAAATCTTATAGATTTTTAATCCTAAACTGTATCAATAAAACTTTTTTCTGTCTTGTTAAAAATTAAAAGGCCAAGAAAAAATATGACAATTGTAATGGTTACGGTATATCCTAATCCTATTACTGAAATTTCTCCAACATTTAATAACATGTAACGTGACGATTCAATGATATACGCAAGTGGATTATATTCTACGATCCATCCGTAAGAAGGTAATTTTGTTTTAATAAGTTCCATTGGATACATTACGGCAGATAAATACATAAGCAATTGTATTCCAAACGCTACCAAATAACTAAAATCGCGATATTTAGTTACCATAGAAGAAATCAACATTCCTAATCCAAGCCCTAAAATTCCCATAATAGCAATCAATAAAGGAAAAAGCAATAATGAACTGTTTAAGCTTAAATCCGATCCCTTAAAAAAGTAAAAAATATAAAAGGCAATAAAAATTACAAGTTGAATTCCTAGCTTAATTAAATTTGAAATTACAACAGAAAGAGGTGTGATTATTCTTGGAAAATAAACTTTTCCAAATATACCTGCGTTGGCTTTAAATGTATCCGAAGTTCCATTTAAACAAGCTGTGAAATAATTCCAAACAGTAATACCTGCCAAATTAAACAAGAATGGAGGAACAGAACCTGTATTAATACCAGCAACATTATTAAATATTATGGTAAATGTTACTGAAGTAAATAGTGGTTGAATTAAATACCACAGTGGCCCTAATACAGTTTGTTTATATACAGTAATTACATCACGTTTAACAAAAAGAAATAATAAATCTCTGTATTGCCATACTTCTTTAAAGTTTAGTGAAAAGAATTTGTTTTTTGGTGTTATTTCGAACAACCAGTCATTAGAATTATTATTCATTTTATATTCTATATAGAGTTTTTCAACCCTTGATTTAACAAGATTTTTAGCCTTTTATTATTTAATTAAAAAGGAAAAAGGCGTTTTAAAAAAACACCTTTTTAATATATCTATTGAATTTTATCAGAATTATTTATCAAGAACTTCAAAAGCAGAATTCATACTTTTAAATTCAGGAACAATTTTTTTCATTTTTGCAACTATATCTTCATTATCATAAAAATCAGCAATACCAATTAGTTCATCAATGTCAGTATGTAGATTTTCATATTCGTCCTGTATTTCCTGCGCAATCATAATTTTATTATGATAGGTTGGTAACGTTTTAGAAGTATCATTTAATAATTCTTCATATAATTTCTCACCTGGTCGCAATCCAACAATTTTTATTTTAATTTCCTTGTCTGGAATAAATCCAGCAAGTTTAATCATTTTTTTAGCTAAATCGATAATTCTTACTGGTTTACCCATATCGAAAATATAAATTTCGCCTCCATTACCCATTGCTCCGGCTTCTAAAACCAGCTGGCAGGCTTCTGGAATGGTCATAAAATATCGAATAATATCTTGATGCGTTATTGTTACCGGGCCTCCTTCAGCAATTTGTTTAGTAAATAGAGGAACAACTGATCCGTTAGAACCTAAAACATTTCCAAAACGTGTTGTAATAAACTTAGTTACTCCAGGTATATTCTCTTTTTGGTTTTTCAAAAATAAGGACTGTACATACTTTTCTGCAATTCGTTTACTAGCCCCCATAACATTACTCGGATTCACCGCTTTATCGGTTGAAACCATCACGAATTTTTTGACATGATATTTACATGCTAAATCCGCTAAATTTTTGGTTCCTTTTATATTAGTCAAAATAGCTTGTGATGGGTTTTCTTCCATTAAAGGAACATGCTTATATGCAGCAGCATGAAAAACAACATGCGGATTATAATTTTTAAATACTTTTTCTAATGCTTTTTTACTTTTTACATCTGTAATAACTGCCACAATTTTTGCAGTTGTATCCATGCTTAATGTTTCTAAGCAAAGATTATGTAAAGGAGTTTCGGCATGATCTAAAATAATAACCGTTTTTGGATTAAACCCAAGAACCTGTCTTACTATCTCACTACCAATTGACCCCGCAGCACCAGTAATAAGAATGGTTTTATCTTTTAATTGTTTAGAAATCGACTTACTGTCTAAAACTATCGGTTTTCTTTCTAATAAATCTTCAATCTGAATATTTTTTACTTTTTGAGAAATTTCTTTTTGATTTTCCCAATCTGAAATTAAAGGAACTGTATAAACTCTATAATTGAATTCAAGACATTGATCAACTATAATTAATTGCTCATCTTTTGATAAACTTTTGTCAGCAATAATAACACCTTCAGCAGCAACAGATCGCATTAAAGCGGGAAGTTTTTTTCTCAAAATCAAAATCGGAAGATCTAACATTCTCTTAGATGCATTTTGATTATTTTTATCTACAAAACCAACAATTTTAAATCGAGACGGAGTTTCAAATTTTAATGCATTTGCAACAGAAATAGCATTTGCGTCAGTTCCATAAATAACGGTTCTTATAAGTTTCGAATTTGTTTTTTCTGAGAAGTATAATTCAAATGTTTGCTTTACAATTACACGATATAAGAACAAACCACAGAAAGACAGCACTAAATTGATAAATAATGCCGTATTTAAGAATGCCTTTTCTCCTGTATATAACTCATAAACAAGATTTATAAACAAGAAAAACACCAATACTGACATTTGAGAAAACAACAATTTTATAGCATCAATATAGGATGAATGTCTAATAATTCCTGAATATGTCCTAAAAAGCCAAAAGAAAAAAACATTTACTACTATCAAACTGAAGACAAAATAGAAATCATGTGAAATAATGATATATCCTAATGCGGTACCTTCAAACAGCATATAGGTAAATGTAAATGAGAAAAGTAGCACCATAACATCTATGGCAACAATAATCCACCTTGGTAAGTAACTAAGGTTATTAATATTTGCTCTCAAATTTCTTGGCGAAAAAGAGTTATACAATATGGATGCTATTTTGGTTGGTTTATCTGTATCCAATTTGGTTTAGTTTAATTCTGTAAACTTTGTATGGCTTACAAAAATACAAATTAAAGGTTTAAAATTTTATTTATTCAATAAAATTAAACTTTAGCACCTTTTTTCTTTTGTTTTAAAAATTCTATTAAATAAGATCCATAGCCTGATTTCACCAAAGGCATAGCTAAATCCTCTAATTGTTCATCATTAATGAATCCTTGTCTCCACGCTACTTCCTCAATACATCCAACCTTTAAACCTTGTCTTTCTTCAAGAACCTGTACAAATTGACCTGCTTGCATCAAGCTATTAAAAGTTCCTGTATCCAGCCAGGCAGTACCACGGCTTAATATGCCTACTTTTAAAGCGTTTCTTTCTAAATATACTTTATTAACATCGGTAATTTCATATTCTCCTCGCGCACTTGGCTTAATATTTTTAGCAATTTCTACTACTGAATTATCATAAAAATACAAACCTGGAACCGCGAAATTTGATTTTGGAGTTTCCGGTTTTTCTTCTATGCTAATGGCATTTAATTTTTCATCAAACTCAACAACACCATAACGTTCAGGATCTGAAACATGATAAGCAAAAACAACTCCTCCTTGTGGTTTTGTATTAGATTTTAGTAATTCCTGCATATTAGATCCAAAAAATATATTGTCCCCTAAAATCAAAGCCACATCATCATTACCTATAAACTCTTCACCAATAACAAAAGCCTGTGCCAAGCCATTTGGTATTGCTTGCTCTGCATAATTAAATTTACATCCTAAACTTGAGCCGTCACCTAATAATTTTTTAAAATTTGGTAAATCATGTGGTGTTGATATAATCAATATCTCATTAATTCCTGACATCATCAATGTAGATAATGGATAATAAATCATTGGCTTATCATAAACAGGCATCATTTGTTTACTCATTGCAAGTGTCAGTGGGTGTAAACGTGTCCCAGAGCCTCCTGCCAAAATTATTCCCTTCATAATGTGTGTTTTTTAATTCTAGAGATTCTCTATAAATCTATATGTTGTGTTAAGCTTAAAATCAATTTATACAAACATTTTTATTAAACTTTCCTTATAATTTGGAATATCCAAATTATAAATTACTTTTATTTTTTCTTTGTTTAACAATGAAAATTTTGGCCGTTTTGCAGGTGTTGGATATGCCGAAGTTGGAATCCCTTCAACATTACATTTATAGTTGCCTAAATCTTTTATTGCCAACGCAAATTCATACCAACTTATTTCGCCTTCATTTGAAAAATTATAAATTCCTGGAACCCATTTTGAAGATTCTATTATATTAATTATTGCGATAGCCAAATCAGCCGCATATGTTGGTGAACCTACTTGATCGTTTACTACACTAATTTCATCTCTTTCCTGCATTAATCGCTGCATTGTTTTAACGAAATTATTTCCGAATTTACTATAAACCCAGGAAGTTCTTATTATAATTGAATTGGGATTTTCTTTTAAACAAGCAGTTTCACCAGCTAGTTTACTTTCCCCATATACATTTATCGGATTTGTTTCTGAATCCTCACTTAAAGCGATAGAAGAAGAACCATCAAAAACATAATCTGTTGAAACATGTATTAAACTCACGTTATTTTTTGCAGTATATTTCGCAATTAATTCTATTGCTAAATGATTGACTGTAAAAGCCAATTCCTTTTCAGTTTCTGCTTTATCAACTGCTGTATATGCTCCGCAACTCAATATTATATCTGGCTGTATCTCCTTTAATTGTATTTGGAGTATATTTAAATCATTCAAAGTAATTTTTGCTCTATCGGCAAAAACCCATTGATATTTTGGATAATTTTTAGATAAAACCGCTAACTCAGATCCTAACTGTCCGTTTGCACCTGTTACTAATACTTTTTTCATTAAAATAAGCTATTACAGTTTTCGATAAAAGGAAGTATTTGATCTTTTTCTGAAACAATAGCATTTTTTAAATCCATTCCCCAATCAATATTTAATGACGGATCATCAAATTTGATTCCACCTTCAGATTCTTTATTATAAAACTGATCGCATTTGTACATTACAGATGCTGTCTCGCTAATAACTGAAAAACCATGTGCAAAACCTTGTGGTACTAATAATTGTTTTTTATTTTCTGCTGATAATAAAACACTAAATACTTTACCGTAAGTTGGAGAATTTTTTCTTAAATCAACAGCAACATCTATAATTTCTCCTTCCAGAACACGAACTAATTTTGTTTGTGCAAAGGGAGGATTTTGATAATGAAGTCCACGTAATGTTCCATATTTTGAAAATGATTGATTATCCTGGACAAAGTCTATATCAATCCCTAAATCTTCAAATTTTATTTTGCTGTAAGATTCAAAAAAATATCCTCTGTCATCTCCAAAAACATTTGGTTCAATAATTACTAAATCTTCTATAAATGTTTTTTCAATTTTCATATAAAATTATAATTCTATTTCTACTTAAAAAAAGTGCGAATCACTTTTTCAATTCTATTTTTATCTTCCTTTGTAAGATTTGATCCTGAAGGCAGACAAAGACCATTATTAAATAATTTTTCTGCTACCCCCCCACCATAATATGGATATTTCTCAAATAAAGGCTGTAAATGCATAGGTTTCCAAAGAGGGCGACTTTCAATATCTTCCTTTTCAAGAATTAATCTTAAGTTTTCTACATTCCTATCTTTATTATTTGATTTTATTAGAATGGTATTCAACCAATAATTTGAATAAAAATTATCATTTAAATTATCAAAAAGTTCCACTTCATCAATTGCATGAAAAATATTTTTATAAAAATTATGATTTTCTATTCTTTTATTTATGTTGTCATTCAGGATTTTCATTTGTCCAAGGCCAATTCCCGCACAAATATTGCTCATTCTATAATTATACCCTATTTCACTATGTTGATAATGTATTGCTTTATCTCTAGATTGAGTTGCATAAAAAATTGCTTTCTCTTTTAATTCTTTAGAATCTGTAATTAATGCTCCTCCGCTTGAAGTTGTAATAATTTTATTTCCATTAAATGATAAAATTCCAAAAGTACCAAATGTTCCACATTTCTTCCCTCTATATTTACTTCCAAGAGCCTCAGCACTATCTTCTATAATTGGAATTTCGTATCGATCTGCTATTGCATGAATCTCATCAACTTTATAAGGCATCCCATATAAATGAACTGCAATTATCGCTTTTGGTTTTTTACCTTTTTTAATTCGGTCTTTTATAGCAATTTCCATGCTCTTTGGGCAAATATTCCAGGTTTCATGTTCACTATCAACAAAAATCGGAATTGCTCCCTGGTATAAAATTGGGTTTGCTGATGCCGCAAATGTCATGCTTTGACAAATAACTTCATCGTTAAGCTTTACTCCTAATAAGATTAACGCTAAATGAATGGCTGATGTTCCTGAATTTAAAGCCGCTATAAAAGAATTTTCATTAAAATATTGTTGAAGTTCATTTTCAAAATCATCAACATTTGGACCACCTGAAGTTATCCAATCAGAGTTTAATGCTTTTTGAACATATTCCTGTTCAAAACCACTCTGCTGTGACAATGATAAATAAATTCTTTTATTATTCATTTATATTCCAATAATCCGAAGGATAACGTGCATCATCTTCTTTTACATTTATTAATGGCAAAGTCGAAAACGAAACTAATTTTGAATTTGTTTCTAAAGATTCCACAGCATTTGCATAACCAGCTGGGATGTGAACTATTTTACTATCAGATTCAGTAACAGTAATTGTTTCAATAGATAAATCTTTTGAAGGGTTTTCCCAGTTATCAATTTTTACAAAATGAATTTTAAAAGATCCACTTATGCAATAAAAATTTTTTGAATCTAATTTATGTCCCTGCCAGGCACGAATTGGATTTTCATCAGAATTAGTAATGATGTAAAATCTTTCAATATCTTTAAAACTAAAATCATTTACGTAGGAAATAGTTCCTCTATGATCTGAAAAATTTCCTCCCTGAATTACTTTAGGAATCATGTATTTAATCTTAAATTACTCTTTTTTAACAGATAAAACTTTGATGAATATATCAAGAGCAAAGGAATAATTACAATTACAAATAAAATTGTGTCTTCAACTTTCTGGTAAAGAAATATAACTGCAAAAGAAATCCCCGCTTGAACTAATGCATAGTAAAGAGAAACTATTCTATGCTGGATCTTGTATTCGTTACTCAAAACTTGATATAAATGTAACCGATGAGCTTCAAAGATATTTTGTTTCAAGTATAAGCGATGCATAATTGTACAAATCGCATCCACTCCATAAACTGCTAAAAATAGCAACCAAATAAGCGAACTTGTATTAAGGATAAGTTTTAAAACTAAATAAATTATCCAAAATGCTATTGCAATACTCCCAACATCCCCTGCAAAACACTTAGCCTTTTTTCTATAGTTAAAAAATAGAAAAACTAAACTCGCTATCATAGCATATTTTATAAAACTGCTACTCGTATAGAGCTGAACCTTGTTATTTACATATAATAACGATGCCATCACTACTAAAGTATACAGTCCTGTGATACCATTAATTCCATCCATAAAATTGTAAGCATTAATTAGTCCAATTGCTAAAATGTATGCTATTACAACACCCCAAATCGGAATTAAATTAAATAATTCTAAATCATAAAAAATTAAAGTAATAGAAAGAAAATGAATTGAAATTCGGATTTTGTTAGATAAACTCTGAATATCATCCCAAAAACTAACTAAACTAACCAAAGTTATTCCAGTAAAGAAAAAATAATTATTTTGAACATTCTGCACAAAATAGAGTAATGCTGAAAACCAAAAAATAATTCCCCCTCCTCGTAAGGTTATTTCTGTATGAGAGCTTCTTAGATTTGGTTTATCGATGATATTAAAACGATCTGCTACTTTAAAATAAAGTAACATCAAAATCATTAATGTAATTCCTAGAATTGCGTATTCCATAATTTTAAGAACTTATATTAATCCCAATTAGTATCTTTAATTTCATCGTAAACTTTTTGAATCCCCTCTTCTAAGGTTGTTTTAGCTTTCCATCCAAAACCGCTTAATTTAGAAACATCCATTAATTTACGAGGAGTACCGTCTGGTTTACTTGGATCTGTAATAATTTCACCTTCAAAACCTACAATTTTTTTAACTAAAATTGCAAGATCTAAAATTGAAATATCTTCACCAACTCCTATATTAACCAATCCTGAATCGTTATGATTTTCCATTAAAAACAGACAAGCTTCTGCAAGATCATCTGCATGTAAAAATTCTCTTTTAGGGCTTCCAGTTCCCCAAATTGTTACCGCAGAATCTTCATTACGTTTAGCTGTAATAAATTTTCTGAGCATTGCAGGCAATACATGAGAATTTTTTAAATCGTAATTATCATTAGGTCCATATAGATTTGTAGGCATTACAGATATAAAATTACATCCAAACTGATCTCTGTAGGCATCACACATTTTTATTCCGGCAATTTTTGCAATTGCATACGGTTCATTTGTAGGTTCTAACTCGCCTGTTAACATGTATTCTTCTTTTAATGGCTGTGGTGCCAATTTTGGATATATACATGAAGAACCCAAAAACATCAATTTAGTAACTTTATTTAAATATGATTGATGTATCACATTGTTTTGTATCATCAAATTTTCATAAATAAAATCACCTTTGAAAGTATTATTTGCAATTATCCCCCCAACTTTTGCAGCTGCCAAGAAAACATAATCGGGTTTTTCATTTTTAAAAAAATCGGCTACTGCCTGCTGGTCTCTAAGATCAAGTTCAGAAGAAGTTTTTAAAATAAAATTGTTGAATCCTTTGGCTTTTAATTGTCTTAAAATAGCTGAACCAACCATTCCACGATGCCCTGCTATGTATATTTTATCATCTAAATTCATATGCTAAATTTCTCCCTTCAAGATTAAAACTATTCTACTTTTTTTAAATTAATATTTAACCGATTTTATTTCTTTTAACATTTTTCCTTTTTGAACATAGTCAAGATCACATGCCATCATTTCTTTCACTAATCCTGCAAGATCATATTTAGGAACCCATCCTAATTTTGTTTTAGATTTCGTAGGATCTCCAATAAGTAAATCAACCTCCGTAGGTCGGAAATATTGTGGGTCGACAGAGATAACCTGTTTACCTAACTCAATTTGATAAGCAGGATTACTACAAGCTGCAACATATCCTTTTTCATTTACTCCTTCACCTCTAAATTCGATACTTATCCCCACTTCTGCAAATGACATTTTAACAAAATCACGTACATAAGTAGTTTCTCCCATAGCAATCACATAATCTTCAGCCGTATCTTGTTGTAAAATACGCCACATAGCTTCTACATAATCTTTAGCATGTCCCCAATCACGTTGAGCATCTAAATTTCCTAAATATAAACAATCTTGTTCACCTAAAGCAATAGCAGCCGTAGCCATAGTAATTTTACGAGTCACGAAAGTTTCACCTCGACGCGGCGATTCATGATTAAACAAAATTCCGTTACAAGCAAACATATCATAAGCTTCACGATAATTTTTTGTAATCCAGAAACCATAAATTTTTGCTACACCATAAGGCGAACGAGGATAAAAAGGTGAGTTTTCATCATAAAACCCTTTCGCATTTTTATTCTCAACCAAACCACCGTATAATTCTGATGTTGATGCTTGATAAATACGGGTTTTCTTTTCCATCCCCAAAATACGCACTGCTTCTAAAATCCTTAACGTACCAATACCGTCAACATTTGCAACATATTCTGGTGAATCAAAAGAAACTTTTACATGGCTCATAGCTCCTAAATTATAGATTTCGTCAGGTTGAACCTCTTGAATAATTCGAATAATGTTAGTAGAATCTGTTAAGTCTCCATAGTGCAGCTTAAAATTTACATGAGTCTCATGTTGATCTTGATAAATATGATCAATACGCTGCGTATTAAAAGATGAAGCTCTTCTTTTAACACCGTGAACCATATAACCTTTCTCTAATAATAATTCTGCCAAGTACGAACCATCTTGTCCTGTAATACCTGTTATAAGAGCTATTTTCATTTATTTAATTTTTTAATTTTTTTATAATCTATTAAATAGAAACAGTTAATCTTTTATCTGTTTCAAATTGGTTCTTCTGAAATAAATTCAATAACTGACTGTGGCTCCCATTGCAATAGCCTGCGCGCTTTTTCGTCATCAAAAGTTAAATCGGAATTAATTTTCTTCACTTTCAAAGAATTTATAGGAGAAAAAGATCCCAATAAATCTCCCATTTTTCCCATTATTTTTGCTATAAACAAAGGCAAGTTTTTTGGTCTTTTCTTTTTATAACTTAATGCAATAACTTCACTCAATTGATAAAAATTTGGATGAAAACCATCTGTCAAATTATAAGTTCCGCCAATTTCAGCTACTTTGGGAATTATTTTTGCCACATCTAGAGCCAAAACCATACTTTTTTTAGCTCGACCTCCTCCAATATTAAAATAATATCCTTTTTTTATAGAACGTACCATAGCACCTAAATTACCAGGCGCATCTTTTCCAACTAAAAGAGGAAGTCGCAATATGGTACAGATAATATTATTTTCTTCACACCAGTTTTCAACTAATATTTCTGATTTAATTTTACTTAATCCATAAGGATCATTTGCTAGTAGTGATTTTTCTTCATTTATTAATTCACCAGAATCTAATCCATAGACACTTACAGAACTTATAAATATAAAATATTTAGGAAAACCGCTTTTGTCTAATGCATTTAATAAATTTTGTGTGCCTATATAATTTACTTCATTAAACAATTCCTTTTCTAATTCCGTTTTCGGAACACTATGTGCTTTACCAGCCGCATGTATAATCAAATCAAATCTTTCTTTGAAATCTGGAATTTCTTTCTCTAAAGAGCAACGATAATTTCCACTATTCCTGTTTAAATCATAAATCGAATAATCCTTTAGGTTCTCTTTAATAATTTTACCTAAAAATCCGCTAGATCCAGTAATTAACGCTTTCATATTAATAAATGCTTTTTAACCATCCCCATTTGTTAAAATATATAAATGCACTTTGAACTGTAATCCATTTAAATTTGATTTTTTTATGGGTTAATTTTCCAAAATGGTGAAAGACTTTTGCTTCTGGAAAATATGCAGTTTCAGAAACCTCTAAAAACCTTCTTGTTAAATCAGCATCTTCCAAATACATAAATATCTTGTCGTCAAAATAACCTACTTCTTTTAAAGTTGAAGTTCTTAAAAACATAAAACAACCCGATAAATAAGGTATATTATAAATTATATCATTGTAATCATGATTTTTGTATTCATATTTATCCATGCGTTTGCTAAAAACCTTTTTTAAAAATTTAGGCATAAAACCTCTTGCAAATAAATCAAAAAATGTTGGATTTGTTTTGCATAAATATTGTAGATCCCCATTAGGGTACTCTACTCTAGGCATGATATGTCCTATATTTTTATTATTTTCCGCAAATAAAACTAGTTTCTCAATAATTCCTTCATCAAAATATATATCGGGATTCAATACCAAATGATAATCAGAATTTAATTCAAAAGCTTTTTTTATAGCTACATTATGTGAAGCGCCAAACCCAGGATTAGACGGATTATGAATATACGTGATTCTCTCATCATCCTTTAAAATTTTTAATGCATCTGTTGGTGAATTATCAACTAAGAACAGATGAACTTCGATCTGAGTATTTAAAAAAGACTTTATAGCCTCTTTCAACATGTTGATATCATTGTTATATAGTACAATACATGATGTAATATTAAAAGACATTTTTTTTATTTTAACAAGATTAATTTCAAAAGAATACAAAAAATTTAGAATCTATGTAACTTTTACACATTTATAAAGATATAGTTCTTAGACATTATCAGATAATTATCTAAAAATTTATTTTTCGAGTTTAATGATAAAGAATTTAAGAGTATAGAAAAGTCGCACGAAAAAAGATTCAAAATAGGTAATAGATATCTTAAAATCACCTTTTACAAGATAAATTACAGTACCACCAAGTGCGCGAAATGTTAAGAGCGCTGCATGTTTGTGCATTCTATGTTTACTCAATAGAGCAACCACACCAATGCCATAATTTACCATTCTACTTCTTAATTTTTTATATGGGAACAGCTTGAACTTACTTTCACCCGAAGGATGATAATTATAAAGTTCATTTGTATAATAAAAATCTCCTTTTTCTGTAGCACGAATAAAATAATCACCGTCTTCTCCCGCACCATACTTAGCATTCACTCCAAATCTAGTATCAAAATATAAAACGTTCTTAAATGTTTTATAGTTTAAAACAATGTTTACTGCTCCTACAATATTATAATCGTATTTTGTTAACAATTTATTATTTTGATAATTAACTTTTCGGAAAAACGATTTTGTCCCTGTACAATAAACATCTATTATAAAATTTCGGAAATCTTTATTTAAAATTTTAGAATGGATTTCGTTGAAAAAACTATCATCAAACGAAGAATCATCGTCAGGAAAATTTAAAAAATCAAAATTAAAATTATTTTCTATAATGTGTTTTATTGCAATATTTCTAGCAATTGATGTATTTACATTTGCATTATGCTCAATAATTTTAATAGTTGTATTATTTGTACCTGTAACATTTTTGATAGGATCATTATCTTGATTCACTATTATCAAATAGACGGAAAGAGTGTGATTATTATCTACAATACTATTTACAAGTTTATATATGTATTCGTGATTACAACAAGTTGAAACAAAAACAAGATCAAATTTTTGCATATTATTTGCTAAAGATTGTACGATAAGGAATATAGTAAGGATAATTACCCGGCATATAAAAATTGGTAAGCATTACTGCAAACGACCATGCACTTACTAGAATAAGACCTAATATTTTAAATGGATATTCTTTTAGGAAAATCAAGAAATATGGAATCAATAAAACATCAAATACCTTAAGATTCATACTAACCCTTGTAGCCAGCATATACCCTAAAGGAGTTAATAAAAAATAAATAACAATACCCCAAAAATAGATATTTACCATTTTTTTAAAAATAATATTTGAGGATTGAAATTTTGAAAAATATAGAGCCAATATTAAGATCAAAAGTCTGTGCAAAACTGAAACACTAAGTAATTTAATTTCGGCGCCAAATGTTTCATTTTGAGTATAAAAATCAACTACCCCTAAATATCCCGCATCTTTTACAAAAGCTAATCCTCCTAACTGAATCAATACATTTCCAATTCCTGCAAATGCCCAAATCATAGAAGCTCCTAACAAAATAAATTTATTCTGGAGAGAAAAATCAAACAATCCCAATAAATAAAGAAAAGGAAGTACGAGTGCCGTTTTATGAACAAAAAAACCTAGAAAAAAAGATAAAACGAGTACTTTAAAAAAAGTTAATGTAATTTTTTCTTTTTGCAAAAGGAGAGGGAGAAGGTACATTATTATCGCAATAAATAAACCTTGTCGTATACCGTTAAAAAAAAGATTAGCATAATAAACACCATAAAAAATTAGCCAGGATATAAATGGATTATATGAATATTTTAAAATAGCTTTATTGGTAAAATATAAAGATATTATCATATGAACCGCAAACAACCCAATTTTATCTAATCCAATATATTTTAAACAAGACATGGCAATTCCGTAGCCTGGCTCTATATATACATCAGCAACTTCAGATATTGACATTGGTCTGTTAAATATGGTGTCAAAAATTTCTTCGTAACTTTCATAGTCCATACCAATTTTATATCTCAAAACTCCAAAAATAAGTAATATAAAAAAAATACATAAAGAGTAGTATTTATTAATTTTAACAAATACAGACACAAAACTAATTAAGAAAATAAAACCAAAGATCAGATTATAAATAGCCATCTATATCTTTCTTAATTTCATCCTTAAAAAGAAATACAATCTTACTTTTATTTTTTTTAAAAAACCGGGACTGTTTTTTACAGATATATCAATATATTCATTTAGCATTTGCTTTGCATTTTGAGATGAAAACCCACTATTATCGTAAATACTTATAGTTTCATCTACAAATTTAAATACAGCCTTAGATTTTTTCAACTCGTGATACTGATTATAATCTGCTGCAATTTTATACGATAAATCAAAAAGATTATTAATTAGAAAAGTTCTTTTTATTAAAACACTTTGATGACAATAAGGCATTGTTTTCCAATCTAAATTTAAGGGATATGCTTTGGCAATTCTTTCACTATTTAAATCTTTAATACATGTGTTACCATAAATAACATCTTCATATTGACTTTGAGTGATTATATTCTCCAACGTTTTATTTGAATAAAAATTATCCCCAACATTTAAAAAGTAAATATAATCTCCTGTAGCTAATTGAATCGCTTTGTTCATTGCATCATAAATACCTTTATCCGGTTCTGATTTCCAGAGAGAAATTTTTTCTTCGTATTTTCTAATTATATCTTGAGTTCCATCTTTTGAGCCTCCATCTACGATAATGTATTCAATATTGTCGTATGTTTGGTTTATAAGATTTGCTATAGTATTTTCTATAATATCCGCACCATTATAAACAACTGTTACTACAGTAATTTTAATTTTATTCATTTCTTTTTTGAATACTAATTTTTAATATTATTCTCAAAATCATTAAATGATTGAAAAAACTTAACTTGGTTATTTGATGCCTCTGAAAGATAATCTGTGTAGAGTTTTGAAGATGTATTTTTCCTAAATTGAAACAAATTAACTAATGAATATGTTTTTATATCACTGCTTGTGGCGAAATGAGCTAATGCTGTTGTGATAATCCCAACACACATTTTGACATCTTTAATCTGCAGAAATTCTGCGGGTATATAAGAGGGTATTTCAACATCAATCACATTCATTATATTGTCAGGAACCCCCAAACGAGGATGTCCTTTTATAACAACAGTCCAATTGTTTTTTTTGAAAGATTCAACAATACTTAACTGAATTTCGTCATGGCTTTCACAGTCATAAATTGTAGGTTCGCAAGGCATGACAAAAAATAAAACTATTGGTTCTATTTTTTGTAAAATATCTATTTCATATTGATATTTTTGAAAAACTTCATTATTGACTTGAGGGACTCTTCGTTCTATTTTATATTTACCATAATTTAATTCTGGAATCTTTTCAATTATTTCCAATTTAAAATCAACCCCTGTGAGTAAAAAATAAATTAATTTATAAATGCTTAATTTAAAGGTTAACTTCTTTTTTTCAAAAAATTCTGATGAAAAATCATAATGATCTAAATAATAAATCTTGTTCCTTTTTGACAGACCTTTTAAAAAGAAGGATGTCAGCCAATCTTCAAATCGAGAAAAAAAATAAACATTTGTACCAACTATAGCATCAAAATATTTTTTATTAAGTTTTATAATTCTCTTTCTTTCTCTAATAATATCTAAAGGATTCTTAAATGATTTTAAAGTATAAGGAATAAAAACTAGTGAATCTAAATTAAGATTTAAGCTTTTGATAAATTTAAAAACATTTTCTACATTTATTACAACAATTGATATTACTTCTTCATTCTTGTATTTCTCATATAAAGACAATACATACGGAATATCCGCTGGTGCTTGACAAAAAACAATCATATTTACAGGAGAAAAAATTAAAATATTTAAATGTAGTATCTAAAGATTTACTTTAAAAATTCATAAAATCAGTATCAGTTAGCTTTATTTAATAAATCTTCCAAAGAAGATATTGAAACTTCAGAAAAGACAACAACTGATCTAGAATCGCCTGCATTTTTTTTTGTGTAAGTAATTAACATTTTATCTTTCGAAAAATTAATTGTTGGATAATATGCCCCCACATTTAATGTATTCTCAATATCGAAAAGATATTTCCATGTTTTACCCTCATCTTTACTTATAGCTAACGATAAAGGTGACCTGTTATGATAGTCAAATATTCTGTCAGTATTATTCCAGCTTAAAACCAATAAGTTTTTACCCGGGATTTTTGCAATTGTCGAAGGCGCATCAGGACTAGTTATATCACTTTTTACAAAATCCGTCCAAGTTAATCCATCATCATTACTAAATGCAAATATAATTTTGCCAGACGAATTTCTTAGTGTCATAATTAATCTTCCATCACTCAACTCCTCAACACATGGTTCATATAAAGAATTGCCTTTTGTGTAAAGTAACTTCGTATTTTGCCAAGTATCTCCATTATCATCAGAATAATAACAAAATATATAATTTTTTGAACCTGCTCCCCCAATTGCCATTGGCAATAATATACGACCTGATGAAAGTAAAATCGCACGATTATTTGCAGCATGCTGATAAACATCTTTAAGAGTATTTATCATTTTTGGTCCTGACCAAGTTACACCATTATCACCAGATGACTTCATGTAAATATTAATGCTATTCGCGCTTTCTTTGCCATAAAATAAACTTAGGATAACCTTGTCATTCAATTTAACGAGTGAATTTCCTCCTGTTTGAATTTTTGACAAGTTTTCCTGAAAAAGTGATGTTCCTGTAAATTGTTTCGTTTGAATATTTAAATCAAAATTTAATAATTCAGAGAATGCAAAGTCATCATATTTTCCATAGCCCATGGCAACAACTAAATAATCATTATCATTTTTTTTACAAATAGATGCAAAAGCAGATCCTCCCAAGTATTTTCCTGTTGGATTAGGATCAAGGATAGTATATTTTTCTAGTTTAAAAGGAGATGGTATTCCTTTTAGTATTCCAAAATCTTTTGATTCTTTAACTACAACTTCATGTGAATCTTCAAGATATTCTTGCGCATCACTACAAGAAGTACTAATAATAAGTATTAATAAATAATAAAAAGTAGTTCTTAATTTCATTCAAAATTTAATTTAAATCTGTTAATAAAATTTTTTTTGTTCTTTTAATTTTTGGAAAGTTTCTATATCTCTAAACTTAATAATCTTATGAGGATTCCCCCCTATTATTGCATAATCAGGCACATCTTTTGTGACAACAGTTCCTGAACCAATAACGACCCCTTCACCTATTGTGACTCCTGGAACAATTGTTACATTTGCTCCACACCACACAAAATCTTTGATCTCAACTGGCGCTAATTTGTCTGCACTATCATATGGAATTGAGATCTGACTGTCATAATTATGATTATGAGAAAAAACAGTTAGTCCTTTGCCTATGTGACAAAATTTTCCAATTTTAACACCGCCGAAGGCATTAATATAACATTGTCCATTAATTACAGTACCATTGTCAATATATAGTTTTTCTGGTGAATTAATAATAAAACCATTATTACAATCAGGGCCTATAATTACTGATTTAATATCACAATTAACCTTTTTAAAAAGGTTTTTAGAATAAAAAACATTATAAATGGAAAGTATTTTATTTAGAATTTTAAACATTTTAATAAAATTTTTGCGCCCTTTTTAACTTCAAAAAAGAATCTATATCCCTATAACTCAAAACATTATGAGGATTCCCTCCTATAATTGCATAGTCTGGCACATCTTTAGTAACCACACATCCACTTGCAATTATTACACCCTCTCCTATTACTACTCCAGGAACTATTGTCACATTTGCTCCACACCAAACAAAATCCTTTATAACGACTGGTTTATCAATTATTTTATCATCATAAGGAATTGCCTCAGCATTCTTATAATTATGATTAATAGAAAAAATAGTTAGTCCTCTGCCGGTATGAAAATATTTTCCAATTGATACTCCTCCTGAACATTCGATAATGGTATCAGATTTTAAATGACTAGTATTATCTATTTTGAATTTTGAATAATCTCCATTGACACTAATAATTTTAACACCTCCAAAACCTTGATCAACATAATTAATCTTATTTCCTGATTTTCGTTCTATTCTATTAATTTCAGCTAAATGAATTTGATTTTTCAGAAAAGTTATTAAAATATCAATTTTAAAAAAAAGAATTAGTTTTACAATAATTTTACTCATTTAAAATTTGAATTAATAATTACATTTTTAAGATGTTCATAACATGGTAATAATACCGATTTTAGTTTTATTTCTTGAAAAACAATTCACTATTAATCGATTAGGATAATTTCGTTAAAATTATGCTAATCGAATGAATTTACAACTTTAAAAAAAGATTAAATATTTGTAATATCAAATAGTATTTGATTGCCAATCTAAATATTTAACCAAAGTAATCATATTTCATCTTAATGATCTATGTAATTTGATACTTTTTAAATAAACTTAACGAGATAAAAAATGACAATACAGATAGAAATACAAAAGATAAAAGTGAGGCTAAAGCTGGTCCATAAATTCCAAAAAAAGGAATTAAAGTAAATGATAATAATATTACCAAAATAGCACTTGAAACTACTAAAATGGTCTTAAGTTTTGTCATTTTAAAATAATCAATAACTAAACCTGTTGTAGTATAAATACCAAAGAAAGCTTGAGCAATACACATAATATATATTATAGGCATGGCTGACAAGTATTTTTGACCTAAAAATAGGTTACCAAAAAAATACAATCCGAAGCAAAAAATCATACTAATTATTAAAACTAAAATTGAATAATATAATGTCAATTTTAATATAAAATTTTTCCCTTCTCTTTTACTTAACTTTTTATAAACTAGAGGATAAATTACCTTAATCATGTTTGTATTAATCATAACAATAAAAGATGCTATCCCTGCTGCTGCTGCATATAAACCAACTTCCTTAAGACTAAAAAAATTCAAAAGAAAATATCTGTCAGACTGATTTAACACCCATCCGGCTAAAACTGAAAATATTAATGGGGCGCCATAATAAATAATAATTTTAAATTGCTCTTTATCAAAGCTAAATCTAAACGATTTACCAATTGAACTTAGAAAATAAAATCTTATAATCAGAAAAATAAACTCGGATATTAGTAAAGCAAAAATTCTTGATTTCCAATCTAAATTAAAAAGCGAAATAAAAATAACTGTCAGAACAAATCCTACTAAAACAGTTCCCGTTGAAATGAGTCCAAAACGAGTTGGTTGTGAAAATTGAAAAAGTTCTGTATTATGGACTGAGCTTAATGTCTGAATAAACCCTATTGTAGTTGCCATAATAATTACAAATCCAAACTCACTAAAATATAATGAAAACAGGAATGAAATTATTGAGCTGGCTAAAAATGAAATCAGAAGAAATGAAATATAACTATTCCTAAAATTCAAATACTTATTGAATTCTAAATCAACTATTTCTATCGCTATTAATCCATTGGCAGAAAATGATATCAATGATGGAATAAAAAATAATATACTTGTATAAATACCAATCATTCCATAATCTTCGGGAACTATATTTTTGGTTAAATATGAAATCGAAAATATACTTATTCCTGCATTAATTATTGTAAAGATATAATAATTAGCAAAGTTTAAAACTTCTCTTTTTTTTGCTAAAGATTTTATTTTATTCAACATCTTCATCAAAAATTAAAATCTTTTTCATTCTTATTTATCATTATAGTTTAAAATAAGTTTAAGATTGTTTCCTTTTCTAATAAAATACTTTTCGAAATAGTTATAAACAAAGTAACTTATTATAAGTGTTAATATAATAGACATGGCAATAATATAAAGTCCAGAAATGTTTAATCGTTTGCATATAATTTGAACAATTCCAAAGACGATTGGATGTAGTAAATAAACTGAATAACTTGCTTCTCCTAAAAGAGATAACGGTTTATCTATAAAATTTGGAATTTTTATATCAATCTTGTAAAAACTAATGCAAATTGTAAAACTGATTAACATAAAAAGAATTCTATTAAATCCAGATACAATATTGATAGAATCCCCATCGACTGGGTAAAACACAAATAAAACACTAACTAAAAAAAGTAAGAAAAAATATAATTTATTATTATTTTCTTTTTGAGAGAAAAAACTAAAAATTAAAAATCCTCCCAGAAAAAGAAAAACCTGATTTAGGGGATTAACATAGTTTCTCCATTGCTGAGCTAATGTAAGATTTTGATCAAGGCTTATAAAAGTAAAATATAGGCTTATAACAATAATGAGTGCTATTAAAATCTTAAAATAAATTTTATAATATTTCGACATTATTAAAAATAAAGGAAAAAATACGTAGAATACCAACTCATTTCCGATAGACCAAGCTCCCATTGCGAAATAATGATCCCATCTGAAAAATCCAAATAACCCTGATAAATTCAAAGCCAGATCCAATAAATCGAATTTTTCTGGGGATAAAAAGATAGAAAAAATTGTTGCAAGCCAAAGAAGCGGAAAAATTCTAAAAATCCTTTTCTTAAAAAAAGTTAATATTTCGCCAGTAGAGGTTTGCATTTTTTCACTGTAGACATGATGAAGAGTAAGCCCACTTAATATATAAAATATTGACACACCATAAATTCCCAATCTTCCCATAAATGAACCAGCATCTCCACTTCCCCATCCTGTATAATGAAAAATCATTATACCAAATGCACATATCCCTCTTAAGTAGTCTAAATTAACTAAACGTCTCATAAATTTCTCTTGTTTAAAACGATTAAAATAATAAAATTTTCTTTTGAATAGAAAAAGCTATTTTTTAGTAGTTATTAATCGTCTCTTATATTTGTTTTAAAAATTATTTAGATGTTTCTAGCCCCATTAACAATCAAATACTTCATCATTCTCTTTTTAAAAAAATGCAGATTGTTTCATATATATCTTTCTAATACGATATCTTATAGTTTTTCTCTGGTTCAATTATTTTCTCCAGACCTCGTGTCACTTTTAAATTTCTTAGCTAGAAATCACCTTTTACAAATTAATTATATCTTTTCACTAGTGATAAAGCTTCAAAAATTTAATTCCGACTCCTGAAATATTAGTTCTTTCATCACTCAATTAGATTATAATCATCTAAAAATCAAGTCTATAGATCTTTATTTCTCTATTGTAACTTAAAAAAAATATTAACTTAAACTGTAATCTAAAGTATTATATCCAATCGCTATAATATACACTAAAATATTATTGAAGTTAATTTGAATCATTCAAATAAAACTCAGCAAGCTTCCAGTCAAACATAGTATCAATATCTATACTGTCTGTTTCATTCATTACATACTTTATCATTTTCTTAAACGATCCTATAGGTCCATTTCGTAATGATTGTATATTTATAATATATAAAGCCCCATTCAGCTCCCATACATCCGGGCAATCCTGCCTTCTTATAAAATCAGATTTCTTTGATTTTGCTAAAAATCCTTTTTCATTTTCTTCAAAAAGAACATAATATGGATTAGATTTAGTTTCTTTTACTGAGACTACCATATCAATATCATCAGTGTATAATTTAAGTGCTTCCTTAATATGTGCATGTGTTCTAAAAGGAGATGTTGGCTGCATTAAGACCAAGGTATCTGCAGTATATCCTTCTTTTTCATAAAAATCTATTGCATGTAGTAAAACTTCATAAGTACCTGCGTCATCTGTTGCCAGGAAGTCAGGGCGAAGAAAAGGAACTTTCAAATTTGTTGTATTTTCAACTACCTCTTTTATTTCCTGACTATCTGTAGTAACACAGATAATGTCATTTTCAAATATCTGCTGAGCAGCCTCAATTGAATAATTTATTAAAGGTTTTCCATTAAGAAGTTTAATATTTTTTTTAGGCACACCTTTACTTCCGCCTCTTGCAGGAATTACAACTAACGGTTTCATTCTTTAAAATTTTATGTTTTTTACATCAATATGAGCTTTCTCAAAATCTTCATGTTTTCCAACATCTAACCAATATCCTGAAAACGGAAACGAAATTACTTTCTTTTTATTTCTTATCAGCTCCTCCATTAAATCCGTGGCATTAAAAAAAACATTTTCAGGAATAAACTTTAGCATTTCTTTTTTAATTAAATAAATACCGCCATTTGAATAATAAGTATAAATTGGTTTTTCTTTAAAACTTTTCACAACACCATTCTCGGTTTCTAAAACTGCATATGGCACATTTACCTGATATGGAATTGTTAGTACTGCCAAATCTGCATCTTCTTTTATAAACTCAAGAAAAAATTGTTCATAATCAATATTTGTAAGCAAATCTGAATTTGTTACCAAAACATAATCATGTTCAAAATTTTTTATCTGAGATACAGCTCCAATTGTTCCAAGAGGTTCATTTTCCCAAACGTATTCAATTTTAACATTTTTATCTTTTCCATCTCCAAAATGATCTTCAATTTTTTCTCCTAAATATTTAACTGAAACCCAAAAATCATCAATTCCAAATAAGGCTAATCTATCTAAATTGTGTTCCATGATGGCTTTACCTCCTACTTTTAAAAGCGGTTTAGGAAGAGAATCTGTTAAAGGCTGTAAACGTTGACCTCTGCCACCAGCCATTATCACTGCATCAATAGGAAGATAAGATCTTATTTTTCTAAAATTTATAACATTAACTACCTTATGATTTTCATCTACTATAGGTACAACTCTAAAGTCACCTTCACGATATTCGATAATTTGCTTAAGATTGTTTTCTCCTTTTTTAATGTATCTTGGATTCGTTTGAATAATTTCATCAACATTACTTTCTATCGAAAATCCTTTAAGCAGACCACGTCTAACATCACCATCAGTTAACGCTCCAATTAGTCTCTCTTCTTTGTCAACTACAAAAAGAATAGCATCTGGAGATAATTCATTAAATTTTAGTAGTGCCTGCTTAACTTTACTACCAGAAAGAATTAAGTGTTCTTTATATATTCTCATGAAATATTTTTACTATTTTAATAATGTTATCTGCAGCCTTATCTTTAAAATATACATTTTCGCCTTCAAATTTTCCTTTATTCATTGCTATGTTAACGGCAGAAATAATTGATTCTTCTTTAAAATCACTATTCAAAATATTATCACTTTGAACTCTTCCTTTTTGTCTGTCCCCAACATTCACAACATATTTGCCAAATGATGCGGCTTCCAAAATTCCACTGGAAGTATTTCCTAATAAAATTTTAGCGTAATACATTGCAGAGAAGTAATTTTGTTTTCCAAAGTTTTCAATTAATAAGAAACGATCCGGAATTTCTTTTTTCAATTCTTGAATTACTTCTCTATAAACAGAGCCTTGTGTATCTGCATTAGGCATTGTAATAATTACAAATGTTTCTTTGCAAATAGATAGCAATGCTTTTTTCATCTCAGTAGCAAAATGAACATTTTCTTTAATCGAAATTGTTTCTGGATGAAACGTAACTAAAATAAATTCCTTTTCTGGAATTGCATATTTTTTATAAAATTCATTTTTATCTATTGGGCGAAAATCTTTAATATCATTTAAACTTAAAGAACCAACGGAGTAAACTTCTTTTGATGAACCAATTAAATTAATAACTTTTTCTTTAAAAACATCGGTCGCAGTAAAATGGAGAGATGATGCTAAAGTAATTTGATGCCTATATATATTATCTATGGCACCTAATGTAGTTTCTCCTCCATGAAAATGGGCAAATCTTATTCCAAAAACTATTCCCGCTTGAACAGCAGCACTCATTTCAAAACGATCTCCAAGACAAAAAACCAAATCATATTTATTCTGATCCCAAAAATCTGCAAACTTTAAAATAGTAAGACCGTAAGATGTTACAATAGATTGTTCATCATCGTTTGATATTAATGCTGAAATAGTATGAACACATTTATATTTATCTGCTTCTATTTCGTTTAAAGTATATCCATGAGTTTTGGATAAATGAGTTCCAAAAGCAATAATTTCTAATTCAAAAAAAGGATCGTCTTTTATTTTTTGAAGGAAGGGGAGATATATTCCATAGTCAGCCCTTGAACTAGTTAATATTCCTATTTTCATTTTATATCTAAAAATGATAATTTGTCAAATTCATTTTTATTAGTGGTTAATTTTTTCCCAATAACATTTTCCCATTCCATAGGGGAAATTCCATCCCCAGGTCGCAATGTAATAATATCGTCATCAGTAATAATATGACCTTCTTTTAAATCTTTACTAATAAAAATACTCTTCCTCGCAATTGCTATATTTTTTGTTTCACTTTTACTTGCAATTTTTTCCCCGTCTCCACTTATAGCTAATTCTATATTACGAATTCCTTTAACCATTTCTTTTAATTCATGCGGTTCTAATGAAGCCACATGATCAGGACCTGGCAAAGTTTTATCTAAGGTAAAATGTTTCTCTATAATTTTTGCTCCCATAGCTACTGCCGCAATAGGCACTTCTATGCCTAATGTATGATCTGAATAGCCAATCGGCACCCCAAAATTTTTTCCAATAGTTAACATCGCTTTAAGATTAACATCTTCCATTGGAGTAGGATATTCTGTATTACAATGAAGTATTGAAATTTTTTCTTTTTTTAATCCAAATTTCACTAATACATCTAAAGCTTGCTTGATTTCTATTTCAGAACACATACCAGTAGATAAAATAACAGGTTTACCACATAAAGCAACTGCTTTTAAATAAGGGTAATTAGTGATCTCTCCGCTTGGAATTTTAAAAAAATTAAGTCCTAATTTATTTAGATAGTTAATTCCTTCAACATCAAATGCGGTAGAGAAAAAATTAATGTTTTTTTCTCTACAATATGACATTAATTCTAAATGATTTTCGTGACTTAATTCTAAATTTTTTAACATGGTATATTGAGAGTCATCACCATCGTTAATATTAACACTTTGATATTCTGCTTTTTTTGCTGATTTACTAACCAAACTGTCAGCTTTAAATGTCTGAAATTTGACATAGTCTACACCAGCATCAACAGCCGCATCTATTAATTTTTTTGCAATATTAATATCTCCGTTATGATTTACACCAGCCTCAGCTATAATAATTACTTTACTCATATTTAGATTATTCTACCTGGATTCCCTACTATTTTTTTGCCGTCAGGTATATTCGAAATAACTACAGTGCCTGCTCCTATTATCACATCGTTTCCAATTACGACACCTTGTTTTATTACTGCATTTGCACCAATGAATGTATTTCTGCCAACATTTACATTTCCCGCTAAAACAGCACCCGGAGCTATATGCACTCCATCTTCTAAAATGCATTCATGTTCAATAATACACCCCGTATTCAAGATTACATTTTTTCCTATTTGAGCTAGAGCATTAACTACAACTCTTTTGTTGATAAAACTTCCATTATCAACAATAGCACTCTTTGAAATCAGCGCTGAATCGTTAATAACTGTTTGAACTCTCTTTCCTTTACTTTCAATAAAACCTGCTACATTTTGTCTTAAATTATTATCTCCAATACCTATTACAAATGCAATGTTTTTATCAAAATCAATAAAATTTTGATTTTTTTCAAACCCTAAGTAAGGTAAATTAAAAGGATCATTATCGTTTTTTTCTTTTTCGAAATATCCAATTACCTCATAACCATTCTCTAAAAGAGTTTCTAGTACTACATAAGCATGACCAGAGTATCCTATAAGAATGATTTTTTTATCTGACACTGCTTGGTATATTTACAATGCGCTCCTCCAAGAATTCAGCATTAATTTGTTCGTCCCTTTGACAATTTTTATACATTGGTAAACGATACATTAACTGCCAAATTGGTCTTGTCATTACACCTTTTACATTTGTTTCTTCTAAAAACAAATCTCTTTCATTTTTATTTGCCAACTCTATGCACATTAACCAATAATTCGCTTTAGTCTCAGGTGTTTCCGTTCTGAATTTGATACCTGATGACTGAAAAAAAGATTCATATTCTTTAGCTAATATCCTTTTATTTTCCAAAAAAGTATTTAATTGTTCTAATTGGGCACAAGCTAATGCTGCATTTAAATTTGGCATCCTAAAATTATAACCCATTTCATCATGCACATATTCATAAGGGTGAGGAATTTTGGCTGTTGTAGTTAGATATTTTCCTTTTTCACCTAATTTAAAATCATTTGTAACTATTGCGCCGCCGCCGCCACTGGTAACTATTTTATTTCCATTAAAAGAAAACGCTCCTAGTTTACCAAAACTACCTGTTGGTTTTCCTTTGTATTCACTTCCTAATGATTCTGCAGCATCTTCTACTACTGGAATTTTCCAATCATTACAAACAGCAATTAGTTCATCTAGGTGAACAGGAAACCCAAAAGTATGCATTGGCAGACATGCACTAATTTTTTTTTGAGTCTTTTTATTGTAACAACCATCCTCTCGTAATTCTCCAAACTCTTCTAAAAAAGTGGAGACAGCCTTCGGAGACAGTCCCATAGTATCCAAATCAACATCTAAAAAAACTGGTGTTGCATTCTGATATGCAATAGCATTTGCAGTAGCTACGAAAGTTAAAGCTTGTGTTAATACTTCATCTCCACTTTTGACCCCAATTAAACGGAGAGCTACCTGAATTGCTGCTGTACCATTTACAACTGCGACAGCTTTTTGTGTTTGAGTAATGTTTTGCATTGTTACTTCAAATTGATCAACATATGCACCAACAGAGGAAACAAAAGTAGAATCTATAGTCTCTATTAAATATTTTTTTTCATTACCCCCAAAATGAGGAACGTGGAGAGGTATGAAATTTTCTGTTTTATATTGCTCTTTTATAAAAGAAATTGTCGAATTAATAGCACTCATATTACATTTTTGAATCTAAATATTTACCTGTTTCTTTATGTCCAAAATTTGGGATCATGGCATGAAACATACTGACAATTTCTTCCTTCCCCCATCTTTTATCAGTTTTCATCCTTTTTATTTGAGCAGTAAAATTTTCCAATTTTAGATCATCAAAAATGGCCTCATTTTTAATAACTCCAAAATTTTCAAAACGATCCATATCCAAAGTTTCACTATCGGTAAAAAATTCTTCAAAATCTTTTTCTCCAGTAGTATCACTTTCCGTAAATAAACAGGGCCATTTTTTTTGTTTAATTAAATCTTCTACATTTTCTCTTGCCTCTATTTCTGTTTTACACAAATGAGGCTTGTAGCCTATTTCATCCAAATATTTTACAGCAATATCAGCAAAAGAAATTAAATGAAGACTTTCACTTAACTTTGGAAAAAATACATCTCTATTTTCTCCAAAAATGCATGACATTAAACAAAGCTCCCCTGATTCTTTAGGTGTAACAAAATATCTTTTAATATCATTTGGAGCGACAATTGGCTGTTTTTTTAAGATACGTTGATTAAAACCATGTAATAATGATCCATCTGAAAAAGCAACATTCGCAAAACGAGCTGTTGAAATTTTAATTTGTTGACTTTTACGCATCAGGTACATTTCCATGATTCTCTTAGAAGCCCCCATCATGTTTACAGGATTAGCTGCTTTATCTGTTGAAACACAAAAATACTTTTTAGTGCCATTTTCGATTGATTGCTGTAACGTTTTTTCAGTATTAAACACATTTACATCTATCATTCTCATTAATGTAAAAGGATCTTTTTCACTTCTAACATGTTTTAGTGCGGATAGATTTAATACATAATCATATTTCCCATCAGATTGAATGAAAGCATCATATTCTACAGATCCAATATCCAAGGCAAAAGTTTGAAAATCGCCATCTATATAACCAAATGAACTTCTTAAATCTCTAACCAGCTCAACCATATTGTTTTCACTTATATCAACAACATGTAATTTCAGAGGGTTCCTTTGAAAAATTTCTTTTGTTACAGCTTGTCCTATTGAACCAGCACCTCCAATAATTAAAAAACTAGATTTACTGATGATTTTCTTCAAATCTTCTTCAAAATGCTTTATATCATTCTTAAAAATCTCACTCTTTCTTCCAATTAAATTAAGAATATCCATTATAATATTTTAAATTATTGTTTTTTAAATATTGTTTTTTAAATTATTTACAATTTTTTTTACGAGCAAAAACATTATCATAAGGAAACCTGCTAAAAAACCTCCCAATATGATTCCTTTAACTTTTCCAAACCTCTCTTTTGCTAAAGGTAAAATTGGCCTGTCAATAATTTGAATTAAAGGAGTTTCTCTTCTTAAAGTAACTTTTGCCATTTCACTTTGCTTAACAAGTTCTGTCAAAATTGCTGTATTAGCCTGAACATCAACCTGTCGTCTGGCAGAAGGCGCTCTTCGAACATTTAATGCTGGATTTAAATTAAATGTATTGTCTGTTGCGACTGCAACTCCTGTAATTGCTCCATTTAATTCACCACGAATAGAATCTGTTTGTCTTTCCAGGATATCCATATTTATTCTGGCTTTTTTACTTTTAGTATCAACGTAAAATTCGCCAACTTCTTTTGCTAAACTTTCGCAAAAATATTTAGCAAATAATTCATTAGTTGAAGAAACTTCCATTGTAACAATAGAAATCTTTTTATCCTTTTGATCAACAATTAATCCTTTAGATATATTTTCATAAATTGAACCTAAGATACTATCATGCAGTCTATTAAATCCTACTCGTTTTCCAGGTAAAAATTTAATGTTTTTCAACTTTTCACTTTTATTCCATGATTCTCTCCATTCATTATTTTCGATATACATCTCTGCTAAAGAAATAACTTTCCCATTTAAATTAACCGGAGATAGCAGTGTTTTTTCAATCATGGATCTTGATTTAAAGAGCTCAGTTAAATTGGCCCCAGAAAACATTCCTCCACCATTTCCTCCTAAATCTAAACCTAAAGTACTCGCTAGACCTATTGCTCCACCTAGGCCTCCCCCACTTTTTTCATCTTCCAATGCAAAAGAAAGTGAAGCTGTATATTTAGGCTTTTTCATTATGGAATAAGTGACTCCCAGGAAAGCTCCAACTATACCTGCTAATACAATTATTTTCCATTGTGAAAACAAGTAATTATACCATTGTCCTACTTTTAATATTAAATCTCTTAACGATATTTCGTCACTTTTAATATCTGTTCTATCCATTATTATAATCTATTTAAAAGCTGTAACAATTAGTAATGCTAAACTGGTAATGACGCTTCCTATGCTAACCCATTCCCCTGTACTCATTTTCTTTGTTTCAGGTTTTTCAGGAACAACAATTTGTGAATCAGGCTCAACGGAAGGATATGAACGAAAGAATAAAAATGATTTTGTAACATCAGCTTTTCCATTAGGATATATTATATAAGCTTTTCTTTTCCAGCCTTTATTGTTCACTCCTCCTACCGCATTTATATAATATTTAAATCCTTTTCCTCTTCTATACGGAATTTCTGATGTTAATAACACATTTCCTGCTACCTTTACCCCTTCATTATAAACCGCAACTTCAATTTCATCGCCTGGAAATAAAGTAACGTTTGAATAATGATTTTTATTTTTTTCGATTTTTTCCCAATTAATAGGAATAGTAGCGAATTTTTTATCTACTAATTTCTCTTTTAAAGAATCGTTCTTAGATAAATTTAGATCAATATCTTCTAACTTCTCTATCTCCTCTTTTTTAATAGGTCTTTTTATCTTCATTCCTTCAATGTTTGAAATAGAAGTTAAACCTCCGGCTCTCATAACTATATCATAAACCTTTTCTTTTTTGTTTGCTAAAACATATTTACCCGGATAAGTTACTGCTCCTGAAATAGTCACCATCTGAGGTTTTTCGTAAACTGCTATTCTACGAATATTAATAACATCGAAAGGTTTTAAAATAAAATTTTTAGCTTGTTCATTATTATCTGACAAAATTTCAAGCTGGATCAATTCAATTCGTTTTGGATCACTATCATTGATAACGTCTGATTTAACCATTCTTGCAACTTCTACTCGTTTAGACGCAGATCCTGTCAAACCGCCTACTTGAACTATTAAATCATTTAATGTTAGATTTTCTACATATTCATAAACTCCAGGTTTTTTAATCTCGCCATCAATAGTGACCTTATATTCTTCTCTAAAATCTAAAATAGAATAAACTGTAACTATATCTTCTCTTTTTAGTTCAATATCTGCATTGACATCTCCTGTTAATGCAGCGCTTAAATCGATATTTACAATCTCAGTAGTTAAGTCTGATTTTAAACGGATTACTCTTGCTCTCTTACTGTAGGCATCTTCTTTCAGCCCTTCAGCTCTAGCAACTAGATCAGAAATTCTCATTCCTTCGGTAAAAGAGTAATAATCTGGTCTAAAAACTGCTCCTTCAATTTTAATACGATTCTCAAATCTGTTTAAAATTTTTGTAATTCTAAAAACGTCTCCTGATTGTGGAATATAAGTATTAAAATCACTTTCATTAATATCCTGAACTTTAAATTCTTTTCCTGTTTTCTGCACAACACTAACAGATGCCGTATATGCCAACTCATTAAATCCAGATGCAAAATTTAATAAATCAGAAAAAGTTTCTCCCTTTTTCATCTCAAAAATCCCTGGACGTTTAACTTCACCCTCAACTTTAACTCTTTGATTATATGCAGGAATTCGTACAACATCATTGTCTTTTAAATTAACATTATCAGACTGGTCGCCTTTTACTAAGAATCTATAAATATCAATATTTCTAAATACTTTATTATTTCTAATAAGTTCGATATTTCTATAACTTCCATTTTTGCCTGGTCCTCCTGCTAAATGAAGAGCGTTATATACAGTTGCTAAAGACGATATAGAGTAATTTCCTGGCTGTTTTCCTCCAACTACAGTTATTTTAATAGTTCGTATCTGGCCAAGAGTAACACTAACTTGGGATTGTCCTGAACGTACTGTACTATATACATTAGAAATTGCTGATTTAATTTTTTGAGTAGCCGCTTCAATTGGCATTCCTGCTACTGAAATTTGCCCTACATATTGTATGCTTATTTTACCTTCAGCACTAACAGGAATACTAGCATTATATTCTTGAACCCCATATATACTAATTTGAAGTTCGTCTCCAGGGCCTAATATATAATTAAGAGGAGTTGCTAATTTCAAATTAGGTTCAAAATTTAAATTTGGATTATCAAAAAGTTCCGAACCAAAAATTATAGCGTTTGCCGAATCTTTGACTTTATTATTAATTATCTTTTCCTGATTTCTCCCTGATTCAACTTTATTTGCATTATTACTTGTTGAACCACTTGACATGTTATTAAGCTTACTTTTGAGTTTGTCAAATTCTTCCTGGCTCATACCTTTAGATAAGGCCATAGGTTCAACCTGTTCAATAGTCATATTATTACTCTTTAATTGTCCACTAATTTCAGCTAGTTGATCCTGAGATAAATAATCAACTTTTATTGTACTTAAATCTTTGGACTTTAATATATCTTGAGCATGAGCATTGAAAGATATTATTGAAACTAATAATAAAATAAGAACGTATACTCTATTTTTCATATATTTAAAATTTGACCTTAGGTCTTGGATAAATAAAATTATTGCTTTTTTTTAAGAATATTGTTTTTGATAGTAATCTTTATAAGAACCCGATGTCACATTTTGAAGCCAATCTTCATTGCTTAAATACCAATTAATAGTTTTCTCTAAGCCTTCCTCAAAGGTAACAGATGGTTTCCAGCCTAAATCCCTATTAATTTTTGTAGCATCAATTGCATATCTCAAATCGTGACCAGGTCTGTCCTTAACATAAGTGATTAATTCCTGTGAAGAGCCTATTGTTCTACCTAACTTTTTATCCATTAGATTACATAAAAGTTTAACTAAATCAATATTTTTCCATTCATTAAAACCACCAATGTTATAAGTTTCGTGATTTTTACCTGCATGAAAAACCAGATCAATTGCAATTGCATGATCTTCTACAAATAACCAGTCACGAGTATAATTTCCATCACCATAAACTGGCAAAGGCTTATTGTTAATAATATTATTTATAAAAAGAGGAATCAATTTTTCAGGAAAATGATAAGAACCATAGTTATTTGAACAATTTGTTAAAACGTATGGTAATCCGTATGTCTCTCCATATGCTCTAACAAAGTGATCAGAACTAGCTTTTGAAGCAGAATAAGGCGAATTTGGGTCATAAGCAGTAGATTCAGTAAAAAGGCCTTCAGTTCCAAGAGATCCATAAACTTCATCAGTGCTGATATGGTAAAATCTCTTTCCTTCAAAATTAACTTTCCATTGATTCTTTGCTGCATTTAAGAGGTTCATTGTTCCAATTACGTTTGTTTTCACAAAAGCTAAAGGGTCTTCAATAGAACGATCAACATGTGATTCTGCAGCTAAATGTAAAATACCATCAAAATTATGCTTTGAAAAAAGATCATTAATAAAATTTTCATCTACAATATCTCCTTTTACAAAAGTATAATTTGATTTATCTTCAATATCTTTTATGTTTTCAAGATTTCCTGCATAAGTCAAAGCATCCAAATTAAAAATTTGATAATCCGGGTATTTATTCACGAATCGTCTTACTACATGAGAACCTATGAAACCAGCCCCACCAGTTATAAGAATTTTTTTCATTTTGAATTAATTTAAGAGATCTGAATTTTGTTTTTCTAATTCACTGTATATATCCTTTACATCCTGCGAGCTTTCCTTTTGTAAAATTAGATTCGCAGTATTCGTATGTACAAATATAGTATTTTGCAACCCTAAAAAAGTTGTATGCTTGTCACATCCAATAACCATATTACCATTTTTATCTACAGGGTGTCCTTTTGTTATTAAATATTCATAAACAGACTCAAATGATCCTAAATCTGACCATGAAAATGCGGCCGGTACAACTTTAATTTTTTTACTGCGCTCCATTACAGCATAGTCAATACTAATTGATGGAATCTCTAAAGACAAATCTAAATCAAGAAAACCTTCTTTATGAGCTTCCCACACTGCTTTAGACTTTTCATAAACATCTGGCTGAAATTGTTTTAATTCATCTAATAGTACACCTGCTTTAAAACAGAACATTCCGCTATTCCATAAAAAATTACCTCTTGCTATAAATTCTTTTGCAGTAGTCTCATTAGGTTTTTCTCTAAATGATATTACTTTATCTCCTTTTGATTCAATATAACCATAGCCAGTTTCTGGCTTAGTTGGAATAATTCCAAACGTAACAATAAAACCATCTTTAGCTTTCAAAACTGCTTCTTTAATGGCATTATTGTAATCATCCATCTTGTCTATAATGTGATCTGATGGCGTTATAATTAAGATATCGTCTGGATCTGAAGCAAACGCAGCAAAAGCAATTGCTGCCGCTGTATTCCTTGGAGTAGCCTCAACAATATTTACATAATCAGTTTTAGTTTTATCCATAACTTTTCCACTCAAATGATGATTATCTACATTTCCAACCACCATTACTTTATCTGCCAAGTGACTATTACGATCAACCGTCATCTCAAATAAAGATTTATTTTCAAAAATTTCCAAATATTGCTTTGGTTGACTTTTACGAGAAAGAGGCCACAATCTGCTTCCTACTCCACCTGTCAAAATTACATGTATAATTGAATTACTTTTTTCCATTTTTTTTAATTAAACAAGATTTTAAAGTACTAAAGTCTATTATCTGCTAGTGCCCCTAAAACTCCTTTTACATCATATAATAAACTGCTTTCTTTTTGTAGTTCAGAAAAATTCAATTTTAAAAATTCATTATGCGCTACTCCTAAAACTATAGCATCAAATTTTTCTGTTGGCAAAGAATTTTTAGTATCTAATTTATATTCCTTTTTTACCTCTTCGATACTAGCTAAAGGATCAAATATTGTAACTACTATCCCGTACTCTTTTAGAGCCCTAATTACATCTACTATTTTTGTATTTCTAACATCTGGACAGTTTTCTTTAAAAGTAATTCCTAACATTAAAAGGTGTGCACCATTAACCGAAACACCTTTTTTTATCATTAGCTTTACAACTTGTGAAGCAACATATTCGCCCATACTGTCATTTAAACGTCGTCCTGCTAAAATTATTTCAGGATGATATCCAAATTCCTGTGCTCGCTGAGCTAAATAATAAGGATCTACTCCAATGCAATGACCTCCTACTAGACCTGGTTTAAATGGTAAAAAATTCCATTTCGTACCAGCGGCCTTCAAAACTTCCTGAGTATCAATATTCATTAAATTGAATATCTTAGCTAGCTCATTAACAAAAGCTATATTGATATCACGTTGAGAATTTTCTATAACTTTTGCTGCTTCAGCTACTTTTATTGAAGGTGCTAAGTGTGTTCCAGCAATAATAACCGATTTATATAATGAATCTACTTTTAAGCCTATTTCTGGAGTTGAACCAGAAGTTACCTTTAAAATTTTCTCTACCGTATGTTCTTTATCTCCCGGATTTATTCTTTCTGGAGAATAACCCACAAAAAAATCTTCATTAAATTTAAGTCCTGAAATTTTTTCTAAAACCGGAACACACTGTTCTTCTGTAACACCAGGATAAACTGTTGATTCATAAATTACAATATCGCCTTTTTTTAATACTTTTCCGATAGATTCACTTGACTTATACAATGGTGTAAGATCTGGACGATTATTTTTATCTACTGGCGTTGGCACTGTAATTATAAAATAATTGCATTGTTCAATATCATCAAGAGAACTTGTGCAATACAACCCAATTTTACTATCAGCATTATTGACTAATACTTTTTGCAAAGTACTAGAATCTATCTCCAGTGTAGTATCTATACCAGAGTTCAAACTTTCAATTCTCGATTTGTTTATATCAAAACCTACAACAGCATATTTTGTCGCAAATAATCTGGCTAAAGGTAAGCCAACATAACCTAACCCTATAACAGCTATCTTTATGTTTTTTTCCAATTTCAGTCCTTATTTATAAGTTTTTCAGTCATTAAAATTCACGGCTTCGCCCTTCTGAGTCACAAAAAACGAGACCAGACTACGCAAAATTATTTTCGGCAAATATAACATAAAAGTCAATTTATACACTATAGTTTTTTGTAATACTTTAGTAAAACAAAGAATTACAGCCATTTCAAACACTAATATCCTAATAATCAATATTGTAATAAAATATTTACAAAAAAAATAAACAGAAAATAAAACTCATAAAATGAAATTTTATTTTCTGTTTATTTAAGTAAGACATTAAAAAAATCTAATCCAGACGAAATAGAATAATTTAATTTTATTTGTATTTAATTTTCAATACACATCCTAAAGATTCAAGAACTAAAATATAATGTGTGTTTGAAACTTCTTGGACAATTGCATTTTGATTATTAAAAGCCCCTGATTCTAATTTTATTTTATCCCCCACATGAAATGGCAAAACAGAAGCATCCGCAATATTGGGAGATTTTAGGCTGTTTTTAATTATATTTATTTCTTCATCACGGACAACTGCCGGCTTTCCTAACCAAAATAAATACCTCACAACACCTGCAATCTCAAACACAGAATTTCTTTCACTATCTGATAATTGCACAAAAACATAAGAATTAAAAAGCGGCATTTCAACCTTTTTTTTTCTATCTGACCATTGCTTTATTTTAATTATTAATGGGCAATAGCACTCTATTCCTATTTCAGTAAGTCGCTCAGCAACTTTTTTTTCCCATTTCGGTTTTGTATAAATCACATACCAATTCATAATTTCTATTTTTATTGAAAACAAACCTTAACCAACCGCTTCTCTTCTCTCTTCATGTTAAAATCTTATCTCAATAGAATATTCCATTAAGAACCTATTCCTTTATAAACAAATCCAATTGATTCTAACTTTTTAGCATCCAGAATATTTCTTCCATCAAAAACAAATGCAGGCTTATGCATTGATTCATATATTTTTTGCCAATCATAAGTTGTAAATTCATCCCATTCGGTTAATACTGCTATAGCGTGTGACCCTTTACAAGCATCATAAGCATCCTCAAATATTGTTAACGAATTAATATTTTCATCAGAAGTTCTGGTTCCTAAATAATCTAAATCGCTTAACATTTTATTTCTTGATACTTTCGGGTCATATACAGAAATCTTTGCCTGTTCATTTATTAAATCATCTGCTACATAAATTGCCGCAGATTCACGTGTATCATTTGTATCTTTTTTGAAAGCCCAGCCTAAAAAAGTAATTTTTTTATCGGCAACAGTATTATATAAAGTCTGAACTATTTTATTTGAAAATCTTCTTTTTTGATGATCGTTCATAATTATAACCTGCTCCCAATAATCTGCCACTTCATTTAATCCATAAGTTTTAGCAATATAAACCAGATTTAAGATATCTTTCTGAAAACAAGATCCTCCGAAACCAACAGATGCTTTTAAAAACTTAGGCCCAATTCTGCTATCCATTCCAATTGCTTTTGCAACTTCATTTACATCTGCTCCAGTTTTTTCACATAATTCAGACATTGCATTGATAGATGAAATACGTTGTGCTAAAAATGCATTAGCTGTTAATTTAGACAATTCTGATGACCAAACATTTGTCGTTAGGATTTTATCTCTATTAACCCAATTTGCATAAACATTTACCAAAGCATTAATTGCAGTCTCTCCTTCGTGAGTTGTATCTCCACCAATTAAAATTCGGTCTGGATTTAATAGATCTGTAACTGCCGTTCCTTCAGCTAAAAATTCAGGATTTGATAAAATTTGAAACTGTACACCGTTACCAGTATTATCTAATATGCTTTTTATAGCTTCCGCAGTTCGAACTGGTAAAGTAGATTTCTCGACTACAATTTTATTTTGTTTCGCAACTTTTGCAATTTGTCTGGCACATAACTCAATATATTTTAAATCAGCTGCCATACCTTTCCCTTTACCATACGTTTTGGTTGGGGTATTAACTGAAATAAAGATTATTTGCGCTTCGTCAATTGCTTTTTCTACTTCTGTTGAAAAAAACAAATTTCTTCCTCTGGCTTCTGCTACAATTTCTGCAAGTCCTGGCTCATAAATAGGAATATTATCAGTATTTGGATCATTCCAATCCTTAATTCTTTGTTCATTCAAATCTACAACTGTAACTTGAATATGTGGACATTTTTGTGCAATTACGGCCATAGTAGGGCCTCCAACATAACCAGCTCCAATGCAGCAAATTTTTGTAATTTCCATTTACTATAATTATTATCTTTATTTATTTCAAATTATTCCAATACCAGCTTACTGCTTCTTTTAATCCTTCTTGAAGAGAATATTTAGGATTGTATCCTAAAAGGCTTTTTGCCTTGTCAATACTTGCTAATGAATGCGGAATATCTCCTGCTCTATTTACACCATATATAATCTCTACATCAGCAATTTTTGGGTCAAATTCAGATAAATATTTTTTTAAATATTTTACTAAATCATTTAATGTGCTTCGATCTCCAAAAGCTGTATTATAAACTGTATTAAAAGCAGACTCATTTTGAGTTGTCATGGCTAGTTCATTCATCTGAATTACATTATCTATATATGTAAAGTCGCGCGAATAATTTCCATCACCATTAATTATTGGGCTTTCATTATTCATTAATTGTTTAACAAATTTTGGAATTACTGCCGCATAAGCCCCATCTGGATCTTGTTTTCTTCCAAAAACATTAAAATAACGTAATCCGATTGTTTCTAAACCATAAGCTTTACTGAAAATTTCAGCATATAACTCGTTTACATATTTAGTTATTGCGTAAGGAGATAATGGTTTCCCTATTATGTCTTCTACTTTTGGTAATCCTTCAGAATCTCCATATGTAGATGAACTAGCTGCATATATAAAACGTTTTACTTTTGCATCTCTAGAAGCAACCAACATGTTTAAAAAACCTGAAACATTTACTTCATTAGTTGTTATAGGATCATTTATAGATCTTGGAACAGATCCTAAAGCGGCCTGATGTAAAACATAATCAACACCTTCAACTGCTAAAATACAATCTTCAATATTTCTTATATCACCTTCAATTAATTTAAAGTTTGGATTCTCTATAAAATCCTTTAAATTATGATGATGACCAGTAGAAAAATTATCTAAACAAATTACTTTATGACCTAATCCCAGAAAATATTCTGACAGATTGGAACCAATAAAGCCTGCTCCACCAGTAATTAGTATTGTATTTTGATTTGAAATTTTCATTTGTTCAAAATTATCTTTTTCTAAATTTACCAGAGATCAAGTTCCAAAGTCCGCTTTGTTTCTCTTCTTCATGATATCCATTCGAATAAGCTCCGTAACCATATCCATATCCATACGTAGCTCCATACTTTGCTTTATTCTCAAAGCCATTAAAGACGATACTTGTATTATTCAATTCTCCTCTTTTAACTTTATTATTCAGCAACGTTATCATATCTTTTTTCGTATAATTCTGCCTAACAATATACAAAGTAACATCAGCATATTGAACAAGTTCTGAAGCATCTGAAACTAAACCAACTGGTGGTGTATCTAGAATTATATAATCGTATTTTTGTTTTAATTCATCTATTAATTCTTTCATTGCATCGCTTAGAATTAATTCAGATGGATTTGGAGGAATTGGCCCAGAAAGTATTACATCAAGATTTGTAATTTGTGTTGAATTTGTAATTTCATCCAAAGTGTTTTGCTTAATTAAATAATTAACAACTCCTAATTGTTTATTTGTTAAAGAAAATTCATCTGCTAATCTTGGTTTTCTTAAATCCAAACCAACGATGACAGTTTTCTTTTCACTTAACGCAAAAACTGTGGCAATATTAATAGAACAAAATGTCTTTCCTTCACCACTTATAGATGAAGTGATCATTAAAGTTTTTGAACCATGAAGCTGTTGTCTCTTATATAAAAATTGTAATGAAGAACGTATACCTCTAAATGCCTCTGAAAGAGCAGATTTTGGTTTCTCAAAAACGGCTAAACTTACTGCATCTTTATTAACTCCTATTACTCCAATTATTGGTATTTCGGTCAATTTACTAATATCTTCAGTATTTTGAATTGAATTATTAATAAAGAAAATTGCAATTACAAACATAAGAGGAATTAAAATCCCCAAAAACAGCGCCAAAATATAATTTGCAGAAGTTTTTGGCCCTATCAATCCTCCGCCAATGTCTTTTGCAGAATCAATAAAATGAATATCTGACAAATTCGAAGCTTTTACAATTTCTGCTTCATTTCGTTTTTGAAGAAACTCAGTATAAATATTGTCATTTAAATCGTATTTTCTCTGAATCTTTAATAATTCTTGCTGTTCTTCAGGCAATTTTTTAACAGTATTTTCAGCTTGGCCAATCTTTGCATTTACCAAAGATAAATCATATAATAAAGAAGATTTGGCTGAAATTATGTTTTCTAACAACACACTTTTTACAGCCTGCATTTGATTATCGAAGTCTTTAAAAATCTTATCGCTTTTTACGGCATATGCCATCTCTGATCTTTGTGCTGAAAGAGCAATAAGCTTTGAAACATTTGCAACAATATTTGGATCTTCTATACCAGCAACAGAAGGTGCAGGTAATCTTGAATAATCGACACTATTATTTAAATAAGATCTTAAAGAATTATAATAGGCAATTTTTCGTGTCACTTGGTCTTTTTCAACATCGAAATTCATTATTTTATCTGAAAACTTAGCACCGCCTCCTTCAATTTCATAAATATTTTTACCTTTCCTGAAAGTTTTCAACTCATTCCCAGTTTGTTTCAACTGTGCTTCCATAGCAACAAGTGTACTATCTATAAATCTTATTGTATTCGTTGCAAACTGATTTTTACCATCTAATTGAATTTTTATCAACATTTTTACTGTTGCGTTTAAGTATTCAACCATTCTGGCTTTATTGGTTCCCTGCATTCCTAAAGTTAGAAGCGACCCTCCATTTTTATCACTATCTACACTTATCCCTCTATAACGAGAAACCGTTCCATTAAAATCATTGAATTTTACAAAATATTCTTTCCCTTTATAAAATCCTGGATTATCATTAATTTGTAATTTCCAATTTAAAAAAGGCAGAGAAACTTGCTCACCTACTTTATATTTTTTAATAAATGTTGCAGGTTGTACAGAAGTATTACTATAAACATTAGTTGAATAAGTAATTAACGAAACTGAATTACTTTCAAATGGTATTAGAATTTGATATTCATTTTCACTTAAAAATTTTACACTAATTAAAGTATTTGCAAGCTGCCCTTTTGTTTTATCTATATCAACATAAAATGGAACTGCTCCGTAAGAATCAATTAAATTATATTTTCCTTGTTCAAGATAATCAATATAGTATTGCAATTTATCAACAACTAATTCATTATGTGACCTTGATTGCAATATGGTAGAAATTCCGTTTACCTGATCTGAAATTCCTCCCCAATTAAAAACTAAACTCGTATTAGATGTAAAAAACGGATTGCTTTCTTCTTTAATAGAAATCATGGTCTGCATTCCGTAAATTTTTTCTTTTCGAATGTTTACCTGATATGCAATTGTAAAAGCAATAATCAAACTCACCAGAAACCATTTCCAATAACTTAAGATTTTTAATAAAAATCCTTTAAAATCAAAATTTGAATGATTCTCAAAAATGGAAAAATCTTTTATATCTAACATCTTAATAAATTAATTTTTAATTTCTGATTATCAAATAAACTGTTGTTGCCAATGACAACAGCGTAATAACGGTACCTATAGACTGTATACCAGTTTGTCCAGTTCCCCAGGTTTTTTGTTTTAAAGGCTTGACATATATATAATCATTTGGCTGTAAATAATAATAGGGAGACTTCATAACATTCACATCTGTAAGGTCTATTTCATTCATTTGCACACCTGTTGGCGTTTGACGAATTACAGTTACTGCTTTCCTATTACCAACAGTGGTAATATCACCGGCATTCGCAATAGCCTCCATAATATTTACATTCTCTTTAAACAATGTTTTTGTTCCTGTACTCCCAACCTCTCCGTTGATCGTATATCTAAATCCTGCTAATTTTACAGTAAGAAAAATATTAGCTTCGCTTTTAAAATATTCTTCATGCAGTTTTTTTTCTATTTTAATTCGAACTTCTTCTAAAGTATAACCAATAACATTAATTTCTCCTAAAATTGGCATTCTGATATTACCATGGTCATCAACAGTAAATCCATCGAAATATAATGAAGATTCAGATTTTCCACTACTAGAAGCTTCTGTTGTATTAAAAATCGAAACCAATTTAGGATCGATAGCTTTTATACTAATACTTAAAACATCATTTACTTGCAATCTATAAGGTTTAGATTCTACTGATGCAATATTATTTTGTTCAGATGAAGTGTTTTTATCCTGCAAATACACCAAATCATTTAAAGGGATGCATGATGTAAATAATGTACTAATCAGCAATAATATATAGAGGCTGTTTTTTGTCATTTTGAAAATTTTAACGCAAATATAGTTTTTCCTTTAGTTTTCAGGAAATCTATATATTATTTGATCGCATTTAATTGCTTTTGAAAGTTTTTTCGAACGGAACACGATGTAAAATACTTCTTCCAAGTGTAATTTCATCAGCATATTCTAATTCATCTCCAACAGAAATTCCTCTTGCTATAGTAGAAATTACAATTTCTGAATCGGCGATTTGTTTATAAATGTAAAAATTTGTGGTATCGCCTTCCATAGTAGAACTCAAAGCGAAGATAATTTCAACCACTTTTCCTGATTTTACTTTCTCAACTAAAGTAGAAATATTTAATTGACTTGGGCCAACTCCCTCAATTGGAGAAATTTTACCTCCTAAAACGTGATAAATCCCTCTGTATTGTCCCGTATTTTCAATTGCCATGACATCGCGGATATCTTCTACAACACAAATCGTCTGATGATTTCTGCTAGTATTTGCGCAGATTTCACAAATCTTTGTATCTGATATATTATGGCAATTTTGACAAAATTTGATATCCTCGCGCATATTTAATAATGCCTGTGATAAAAATCCCGTTTGTTCTTTTGGCTGCTTTAACAAATGAAGAACTAAACGCAATGCTGTACGCTTACCAATTCCTGGTAATTGCGACATTTCGTTAACCGCTTTTTCAATAAGTTTTGATGAAAATTCCATGACGACAAAAGTAATACTTTTAATGGTATAGCAGGCTTTGCCACAACTAAAATCAATATTCAAAAGATTAAATATTCTTACTATTCTTTTATGGGAATCCCGAGATTTCGGGAGCCATAAAAGATATAATCATTAGCTAAAAAAACTAATATTGATTCGTAGCCAATAAAACCAAAGTACATGCAACTTCAACTTCAATATTGTTCAATTCTAATAATTGATATAATTCAGGGTTTTCAGTTCCGGGATTGAAGATTACTCTTTTAGGCTGTGCTTCAACAATGTAATTATAATAATCACGTTGACGATTAGGATTTAGATATAAAGTTACTGTATCAATATTTTTAACAGGAACGGCTTTGGTGTGAATTTTTACCCCTGCCACTTCTCCAGTGTTTTGTCCAATAGCAAGAACAGTATGCCCTTTTTGAGTTAATGCATTTATTGCTCTAAAAGCATAACGATCAGGTTTTGTGGTTGCTCCAAGCAACAATGTTTTTTTATTTTTCATTATATTAGAATATTCTACAAAAGTAGTCAAAAAGGGCGAGCTTAATTTATTCTATTGATTTAGAATATTGACTGTAAAAAATAATATGATAATATAAATTTACATCCAAGTATTAAAATTTGACTATTTTTACTTCACTAACCAATATTATATGGATTTATTTATTTACCTATTTGCTGCACTTTTCTCAGTACTAAACCCAATTGGGACAGTTCCCATTTTTGTTGGATTAACACAGCATGATTCTCAAAAAGAACGCTCTAGAATTTCTTTATGGACTGCCATAAATGTTGGTATTATCTTATTGGTTTCTTTTTTTATTGGCCAATATGTTTTGACTTTTTTCGGAATAAGTATTGATGCTCTTCGAATTGCAGGCGGAATTGTGATTGTTAATTCTGGTTTCTCATTACTTTCTGGTAAATTCAATAAAAAAAGAGGTATCAATAAAAAAATCGAAAACGAAGTACAACAAAGAAATGATATTGCTTTAACTCCATTAGCGATCCCAATGCTTGCTGGACCAGGTTCTATTTCTTTATTAATTGCATTTTATCAAGAACACCATCAAATGGAGGAAATCATTTTTTCTTGTCTTGCAATTTTAGCAATAGCTGTAGTCATATTTGTAATTCTAAAAAGCGCACATTATCTGGCAAGAATTTTAGGTGCATCAGGAATTGTAGCAATCTCAAGAATTGTCGGTTTTATTGTAATTTCTATCGGAATTCAATATATTGTAAGTTCGATTGTTAATATTATAAAAGGAAATTTTTAAAATGTTTCCACATTTATATAAAATAAAAAAGGGATAAAAACTTAGTGTTTCTATCCCTTTTTTATTTTATTGACTAATTTTAATTTCTTGGCAAAAATACTTCAGCCATCATACATCTTGCACTTCCACCTCCACAGGCTTCAATTGTATCTAAACTCGAACTTAAAATTTCAGCGTGTTTTTCTAATTGTTGAATTTGTTTTGGAGTTAAACTTTGATGAGCTGATGCACTCATAACGATATATTTTTTATCATTCGTTCCTCGAACTTCCAACATATTTCCTGCGAAATTATTAACCTGATCTTCTGTAATTATAATAATTTCTTTTTTATCGTCTTTTAGATTATCAAGAACCATTTTACGTTCTTTTTTATCATCGATACAATCTGCACAAATAACCGCAAATGTTTCTCCCAAACACATCATAACATTGGTATGATATATCAATTTACGTTCCCCATCAACAGTTTGAAAAGCTTCAAAAATTACCGGAGCATAATCAAAATCTTCGCAAAACTCAATAAACAATTCTTCATCAGCGCGAGGAGATAATGCACAATATGCTTTTGCATTGGCACGATCTAAAAGTAAGCTTCCTGTTCCTTCTAAAAAATAACCATCATCTTCTGCAGATGTATAATCCATTATATTAGAAATTTCAAAGCCCTTTTCCTCCAAAGTATCTAAAATATCTTCACGACGTTCTAAACGACGATTTTCTGCAAACATTGGATAAAGAGCAACATCTCCATTTTCGTGAAATGAAACCCAATTGTTTGGGAAAATACTATCCGGAGTATCCGTCTCCAAATTATCTTCAATTACGGTCACATCAACACCAACAGCTCTTAGTTTTTCAACAAAAGTATCAAACTCTTGCTGCGCTTTTGCATTAACTGTACTTGGCAATAATCCGTCTAATACTTTTTGGTAATAATTATTTACAGCTGTCTGCTCATTCATTCTGAAAGCAACAGGCCGAATCATTACAATTGCATTTGTTGTTTGTTTCATTTTTTATATTTTTCGTTTCAAGTTTTAAGTTTCAGGTTTCACGTCTTGTAAAAAACTTGAATCTGAAACCTGAAACCCAAAAACTATTCTTAGTCTCTAATTAATGGCAAAGTTGAACATCTCAACAAACCTTCTTGTTTTGCAATTTCAGCATACGGAATTTCTTCTACAGTAAAGCCATTTGCTCGAAGCCAATTATTTAGTCGGGTAAAGTTTTTCTCAGAAACAACAACATCTTTATCAATCGAAAATACATTCGAAAACATATTGTACATTTCCTCTCTTTCGATATGAAATAAGTTTTCTTTTCCAAATAGATTTACCAAATACAAATAATCTGCTTCTTCACGGAAACCTCTTTTGTAAATGATTCCTTTATCTTTTCCAACTGGCTGAAAACAACAGTCTAAATGCAATGCATTGTCACGAGCTTCTAACTTCGATTTAACCAAATCAAACTCTTTTACAATCTTATTTGGAAACAATTCTTTAATATAATTTACGCCATGCATATTTGTTCTGGCAGTAATATAATCTTTGTAGTCGCTTCCTTTGTATGTACCAATAAAAATATGATCATTCCAAAGCATAACATCACCTCCTTCAATGTGAACTTCTTCTGGCGGGCGTACAACTTTTATTGCATCAATTTGATCAATCACATATTGAATTGCATCTAACTCGCGTTCACGATCTGGTAAAATATTTGATTTTATGAAAACATCATCAATTACAAATCCTATATCTCTGGCAAAAATTTGATTGTAGTTTTCAATCATTTCAGGACGATAAACAGTTACATCGTATTTCTGAAAAACAGCATTAAAAGCATCCATTTCAGCAACCATATCTTTTTCGATAGGATACGTTCCGGCTTTAATATGTTCCAATGATTTAGGATCATAGGCCTCTTCTAATGAAGGAGTTGGCCCATTATGAACGGCTGAACCCAAAACTACAGCACGCAATCTTGACGTTTCGTTCTTTACATTTAATTGCAACATAACTTTATTATATTTTTGACAAAGATAAAAAAAGCTTTACAGTTAAGTAAAGCTTTAGTTTTTTTATTTGTTAGACTTAAAGTCTCTTAAAGGATGTCCAGTATAAATTTGTCTTGGCCTTCCTATTGGTTCTTTATTTTCACGCATTTCTTTCCATTGTGCGATCCAGCCTGGAAGTCTGCCAATTGCAAACATAACAGTAAACATATCTGTTGGAATTCCTAATGCTCTGTAAATAATTCCAGAATAGAAATCAACGTTTGGATATAAATTTCTTGATTTGAAATAATCATCTTCAAGAGCTGCTGCTTCTAATTTTTTAGCAATTTCTAAAATCGGATCTTCAACACCTAAAGTTTCTAAAACTTCTTTAGCTGCTTTTTTAATGATTCTAGCTCTTGGATCAAAGTTTTTATAAACTCTGTGACCAAATCCCATTAAACGGAATGGATCATTTTTATCTTTAGCTTTTGCCAAGAATTTATCAGTATCTCCACCATCTTTATTAATTTCCTCTAGCATTTCAAGTACTGCTTGGTTAGCTCCTCCGTGAAGCGGCCCCCAAAGAGCAGAAACTCCTGCAGAAATAGAAGCAAATAAACCAGCATGAGATGAACCTACCATTCTTACTGTAGATGTTGAACAGTTTTGCTCGTGATCTGCATGAAGAATAAATAATTTATCTAAAGCATCAACTACAACAGGATTCGCTGAATAAGGTCCTGTAGGCAATTTAAACATTAACTGCATAAAATTATCTACATAACCTGTTGTGTTATCGTAATAATTTAATGGATACCCCATAGATTTTCTATAAGTCCAAGTAGCAATTACAAGAAATTTACCCATTGTTTTACAAATGGCTTCGTACATTTCTTTTTCATTGTCTACATTAACTGCTTTTGGATTAAATGCTGTTAAAGCACTTGTCAAAGCAGATAAAACTCCCATTGGGTGAGCTGTTTTTGGAAAACCATCAATGATATTTTTCATTTCTTCGTTTACCAAAGTATGTTTTTTAATACCATTTTCAAACTGCTCTAATTCCTGAGCTGTTGGTAATTCTCCGAAAATCAAAAGATAAGAAACTTCTAAAAAACTAGCTTTTTCTGCTAAGTCTTCGATTGAATATCCTCTGTAACGTAAAATTCCTAATTCTCCGTCTAAGAAAGTGATTTCACTTTTACAAGATCCAGAGTTTTTATATCCCGGATCAATTGTAATAATACCTGTTAAATCACGTAATTTGTTAATATCGATAGCTGATTCATTTTCACTTCCTGTGATTACCGGAAGCTCAATTTTTTGACCATCTACTTCTAATGTAGCTATTTTTGACATAATATAATCGGAAATAATTCTATAAAATAATAATTTATCAAATCTAAGGAATTTAAGACTAACTAAAAAAAGAATCCTGCTATGAATTTGTTAAAACTCCAAAAAAAAACCATTCGTTAACACGAATGGTTTCTTTTCAACATATAACTCTTACGATTATTTGATCTTGAAAGCGTTTAATCCAGGGAAATAAGCAGTACTTCCTAACTCTTCTTCGATTCTTAATAATTGATTGTATTTTGCCATACGATCAGAACGAGAAGCAGAACCTGTTTTAATTTGTCCACAGTTTAAAGCAACTGCTAAATCAGCAATTGTATTATCTTCTGTTTCTCCAGAGCGGTGAGACATTACTGAAGTATAACCAGCGTTTTTAGCCATATTTACTGCAGCAATAGTTTCTGTTAAAGTTCCAATTTGGTTTACTTTTACAAGGATTGAATTAGCGATTCCTTTTTCAATACCAGTTGACAAACGCGCAACATTCGTAACAAATAAATCATCACCAACTAATTGTACTTTATTTCCAATTTTTTCAGTTAAATATTTCCATCCATCCCAGTCGTCTTCATACATACCATCTTCGATAGAAATAATTGGATATTTAGCCGCAAGTTCAGCTAAATAATCAGCTTGTTCTTCAGATGTTCTGATTTTTCCAGTTTCACCTTCAAATTTAGTATAATCGTATTTACCGTTTACATAAAACTCAGAAGCTGCACAGTCAAGAGCAATCATAATTTCGTCACCAAAAGTATATCCAGCTTTTTCAACCGCTAATTTGATAGTATCTAAAGCATCCTCAGTACCACCTGCTAAGTTTGGAGCAAAACCACCTTCATCACCAACAGCTGTACTTAAACCTCTGTCATGTAAAACTTTCTTCAAGCTGTGGAAAATTTCAGTTCCCATTTGCATAGCGTGTGTAAAAGAAGTTGCTTTTACAGGGAAAATCATAAATTCCTGGAATGCGATAGGCGCATCAGAGTGAGAACCTCCATTGATGATATTCATCATTGGAACAGGTAATGTATTAGCAGAAACTCCACCTACATATCTGTATAAAGGCAATCCAAGTTCGTTAGCAGCAGCTTTTGCAGCAGCCAAAGAAACTCCTAAAATAGCATTAGCTCCTAATTTAGATTTATTTGGAGTTCCATCTAAATCGATCATTAATTGATCAATTGTATTTTGTTCAAAAACAGAAGTTCCAACTAGTTCCTCAGCAATAACAGTATTTACATTGTTCACTGCATTCAAAACTCCTTTTCCAAGATAAGCCTTACCTCCATCACGTAATTCAACAGCTTCGTGTTCTCCGGTTGATGCTCCAGATGGAACTGCAGCTCTACCTAAAACTCCGTTTTCAGTTACTACATCAACCTCAATAGTAGGATTTCCTCTGGAATCCAAAATTTGTCTTGCGTGAACTTTAATTATAATACTCATTATTTTTGTTTTTTATTAATAGATTATAGATTTTTTTTCGAAATTAGAAAAATATTTAATATTAAAAACGTATTTTCTTTATTAAACACCTTTATTTATTAACTACATCGTTTTAGACACAGCTAGTTTTATATTCTCAACAAATTGATCAAATAAATATGACGAATCATGTGGTCCCGGACTTGCTTCTGGGTGATATTGTACTGAAAAACAATTCTTATTTTTCATTCTCATACCTGCCACAGTTCCATCATTTAAATGTAAATGTGTAATCTCTAAATCAGGGTGATTATCTAACTGTTCTTTCTTTACAGCAAACCCATGGTTTTGAGAAGTAATTTCTCCTTTACCTGTAATAATATTTTTTACCGGATGGTTAATCCCACGATGTCCATTAAACATTTTATAAGTCTGAACACCATTTGCCAAAGCAATTACCTGATGGCCTAAACAGATTCCAAATAAAGGTTTATCCTCTGCTAGAATTTTCTTTGCAACTTCGATCGCTCCAAATAGTGGATCTGGATCTCCAGGTCCATTTGACAAGAAAAACCCATCTGGATTAAAGGAATTCAAATCTTCATAAGTTGAATTGTATGGGAAAACTTTTATATAACAATCTCTCCTAGCTAAGTTTCTTAGAATGTTCTTTTTGATTCCAAGGTCAAGTGCTGAAATTTTATATGTTGCATTTTCATCACCAACAAAATAAGGCTCAGTTGTAGATACTTTTGAAGCCAGTTCCAAACCTTCCATGTCAGGAACGTTTGCTAATTCCTTTTTTAAATCTTCAATTGAAGTTCCATCTGTACAAATAACAGCATTCATAGCTCCATTGTCACGAATATAACTTACAAGAGCTCTTGTATCAACATCAGAAATACAAATCAGATTTTGTTTAGCAAAGTAATCTTCCAAACTTCCAGAAGCACCTTCTCTAGAATAATTAAAGCTAAAGTTTTTACAAACCAAACCAGCAATCTTGATGCTGTCTGATTCAACTTCTAAATCATTAACACCATAATTACCAATATGCGGATTAGTCGCAACCATAATTTGACCAAAATAAGAAGGGTCTGTAAAAATCTCCTGATATCCGGTCATTCCAGTATTAAAACAAACTTCACCAAAAGTTTTACCGCTGATTCCGATAGATTTACCATGAAAAATAGTTCCATCGCTTAGTAATAAAATGGCGCTTTGTCGTGTTGTGTATTTCATTCTTTAATTTGTATTGTTTTTAATCGTCTTATGAAACTTTAATGTTTCATTTGTAATTAGATATTTTGCAAATTTACTTCTTTAAAAGAGTGCTGCCAAGATTTTTTAAATTTTTCATTCATAAAAATAAAACCTTGACACTAAAATAAGTTAAATTTTACTCTTCTAAAAAAAATCAAAAAAAAAGGATAAACTAAAAATTAGCTTATCCTTGATTTCTATAGAATCATTACTTTCATAATTATTCAGAAGCTTCAGTAGTCGATTCTGATTCAGCTGCAGGAGCTTCAGGAGCAGTACCTTCAGCTTTCTTAGCTTTACCACCACGACGGCTTTTAGCTTTTTTAACTTCTTTTTTACCTCCATTGTAAAGTTCATTGAAATCTACAAGTTCGATCATCGCCATATCAGCGTTATCTCCCAAACGATTTCCAACTTTAATGATACGAGTGTATCCACCTGGACGGTCTCCTACTTTAGCAGCTACATCTCTGAACAAATCAGTAACAGCATATTTGCTACGTAAGTATGCAAAAACAATACGACGATTGTGAGTCGTATCTTCTTTTGATTTTGTGATTAAAGGCTCAACGAATTGTTTAAGCGCTTTAGCTTTAGCAACAGTAGTGTTAATACGTTTGTGCTCGATAAGAGAACAAGCCATATTAGCTAACATAGCTTTTCTATGTCCAGTCTGTCTGCTTAAGTGATTGAATTTTTTTCCGTGTCTCATTGCTATTTTAAATTTAATCCCGCAAGCGGGATTGAATTATTCTTTATCTAGTTTGTATTTAGCTAAATCCATTCCGAAAGTTAAATTCTTAACTGCAACAAGTTCATCAAGTTCAGTTAAAGATTTTTTACCAAAATTACGGAATTTCATTAGGTCATTTTTATTGAACGATACTAAATCACCAAGTGTATCAACTTCAGCCGCTTTCAAGCAATTTAATGCTCTTACAGATAAATCCATATCAACAAGCTTAGTTTTAAGCAATTGTCTCATATGCAATGACTCTTCATCATACGATTCTGTTTGTGCAATTTCGTCAGCCTCAAGTGTAATTCTTTCATCAGAAAACAACATGAAATGGTGAATTAAAACTTTAGCAGCTTCAGTAAGAGCATCTTTTGGATTAATAGATCCATCAGTTTTGATTTCAAAAACTAATTTTTCGTAATCTGTTTTTTGCTCTACACGGAAATTTTCGATTGCATATTTTACATTTTTTACCGGAGTAAAAATAGAATCTGTAAAAATCGTTCCAATTGCAGCATTTTGTTTTTTGTTCTCTTCAGCAGGAACGTATCCTCTACCTTTTTCGATTGTTAAATCGAAGTTCAATTTGATTTTAGAATCTAAATTACAGATAACAAGGTCTGGATTCAAAACTTGAAAACCTGAGATAAATTTTTGAAAATCACCTGCTGTTAATTGATCTTTACCAGAAACAGAAATTGTAACTGATTCATTATCGATATCTTCTATCTGACGTTTGAAACGTACTTGCTTTAGATTAAGGATAATTTCGGTAACATCTTCAACAACACCTGAAATAGTAGAAAACTCATGATCTACACCTTCGATACGAACAGATGTAATTGCATAACCTTCTAACGCTGAAAGCAAAACTCTTCTAAGTGCATTACCAACTGTCAATCCATAACCAGGTTCTAAAGGTCTAAATTCGAATTTACCTTCAAAATCGGTTGAATCGATCATGATAACTTTATCGGGCTTTTGAAAATTAAATATTGCCATAAATTTCGACTAAGTCAATTATTATTTGTTGTACAACTCTACGATTAATTGTTCTTTAATGTTTTCTGGAATTTGAAGTCTCGCAGGTACAGAAACAAAAGTTCCTTCTTTAAGATCATTATTCCAAGTAATCCATTCATAAACATGACTTGAATTTGATAAAGAACGCTCGATAGCCTCTAAAGATTTAGATTTTTCACGAACTGCAACTTTATCACCAGGCTTAAGGTGGTAAGAAGGAATATTAACAACTTCACCGTTTACTGTAATGTGTCTGTGAGATACTATTTGACGAGCACCTCTTCTAGATGGAGCAATTCCCATTCTAAAAACAACATTATCTAATCTTGCTTCACATAGTTGTAATAAAACTTCACCAGTAACTCCTTTAGTAGCTGATGCTTTTTCGAATAAATTTCTGAATTGTTTTTCTAAAATTCCATAAGAATATTTAGCTTTTTGCTTTTCCATTAACTGAACAGCGTACTCAGATTTTTTTCCTCTTTTTTTAGCCATCCCGTGTTGTCCAGGTGGGTAATTTCTTTTTTCGAAAGACTTATCATCTCCGAAGATTGCCTCGCCAAATTTACGAGCGATTCTTGTGCTAGGACCAGTATATCTTGCCATTTTGAATTGTTTAAGATTGAGATTATGAATTCAGGTCTTATCCTTCGATAATCTATTTTCAATCTAGGTTATACTATAATTTTTGAGTATTAAACTCTACGTCTTTTTGGAGGACGACATCCGTTGTGAGGCATTGGAGTAACATCGATAATCTCAGTAACTTCAATTCCACCGTTATGAATAGAACGGATAGCAGACTCACGTCCGTTTCCTGGTCCTTTTACATAAACTTTTACTTTTTTAAGTCCTGCCTCAAGAGCTACTTTACTACAATCTTCTGCTGCCATTTGAGCTGCGTACGGAGTATTCTTTTTAGAACCTCTGAAACCCATTTTACCAGCTGAAGACCAAGCAATAACTTCACCTTTCTTATTTGTCAAAGAAATGATAATATTGTTGAAAGTCGAAGAAATATGAGCTTCACCCGTTGATTCAACGATAACTTTACGTTTTTTTGCAGTTGCTTTAGCCATATTACTTATTATTTAGTTGCTTTTTTCTTGTTAGCAACAGTTTTTCTTTTACCTTTTCTAGTTCTAGAGTTGTTTTTAGTTCTTTGACCTCTTAATGGAAGACCAGATCTATGACGAATACCTCTATAACAACCAATATCCATTAAACGTTTGATGTTCAAAGAAACTTCAGAACGTAACTCTCCTTCAATTTTGAATGCTCCAACAGCTTCACGAATTGCTCCGATCTCGTCATCATTCCAATCTTGAACTTTTTTATCTTGGCTAACTTGAGCTTTCTCTAAAATCTCAATAGCTCTACTTTTTCCTAATCCGAAGATGTAGGTAAGTGCTATAACACCTCTCTTGTTTTTTGGGATATCTACCCCTGCTATTCTTGCCATAATTATCCTTGTCTTTGTTTAAATCTAGGATTCTTTTTGTTTATCACGTACAATCTTCCTTTTCTACGCACGATAATGCACTCGGCACTTCTCTTTTTTACTGATGCTCTAACTTTCATAGTGAATATCCTTTAATATCGATAAGTAATTCTTGCTTTTGACAAATCGTAAGGACTCATTTCTAGTTTCACTTTATCACCAGGTAATAACTTGATATAATGCATACGCATTTTTCCAGAAATATGAGCAATTACAATATGTCCATTTTCTAACTCCACACGGAACATCGCATTAGATAATGCTTCAATGATTGATCCGTCTTGTTCTATTGCTGATTGTTTTGCCATAAATATATTAAGCTACTGCTTTTCTATTTTTACCAGTCTTCATTAAACCATCATAATGTTTGTTTAACAAGTATGAATTGATTTGTTGAATAGTATCTATCGCAACTCCAACCATAATTATTAATGAGGTACCTCCAAAAAACATTGCCCAAGATTGTTGTACATCCATAATACTTACAACAATAGCTGGGAACACAGCAATCAAAGCAAGGAATAAAGATCCTGGGAAAGTTATTAAAGACATCACTTTATCAAGAAATTCAGAAGTTTCAGCTCCAGGACGAACTCCCGGAATAAAACCACCACTTCTTTTTAAATCATCAGCCATTTTGTTAGTAGGTACAGTGATCGCAGTATAAAAGAATGTAAATACAATAATTAAAGTTGCAAAAACAAAATTATACCAGAAACCAAACATATTACTAAATGCACCAACAATAGATTGTGATGTGTCTGATTTAGACAATCCAGCTACTGCTGCAGGGATAAACATAATTGCCTGAGCAAAAATGATAGGCATAACTCCAGAAGCATTAAGCTTAAGAGGAATCCATTGTCTATTACCACCTGCTAAATCTTGCTCATAGTCACCAGTTGTAGTACGACGAGCGTATTGAACCGGGATTCTACGTACTGCCATTGTAAGCAATACACAAGAAATGATTACCAATAACCACACAATAATTTCAATAACTAACAACATTGGACCTCCATTGTTATTGGTAACTCTCGTTGTAAACTCTTGAATAAAAGCTTGCGGTAAACGAGCTAGGATACCAACCATAATTAATAATGAAATTCCATTTCCAATACCTTTATCCGTAATTTTTTCACCAAGCCACATAGCAAAAATAGTACCAGTAACTAAAATGATAACAGAAGAGAACAAAAATTCAGGTGAATTAAATCCTAGTAAGAATGCACTTCCAGGTAACGTTCTGTATAAATTATAGATATAAGTTGGACCTTGAACCAGTGTAATAGCTATAGTCAACCAACGAGTGATTTGGTTAATCTTTTTTCTACCACTCTCCCCATCGTTTTGAAGTTTTTGCAAATAAGGAATCGCAATTCCCATTAACTGAACAACAATAGATGCAGAAATATAAGGCATAATACCTAAAGCAAAAACTGAAGCTTTAGAGAAAGCACCTCCTGTAAACATGTCTAGGATAGATCCTAAACCATTTTTAGTTTGTCCCGCTAAACCTGTTAATTGAGTTGCGTCAATTCCAGGCAGCGTTACATGTGCACCAAAACGATATACCAAAAGCAATCCTAATGTAATTAAGATTCTGTTTTTCAGTTCTTCGATTTTCCAAACATTACTTATTGATTCAATAAATTTCTTCATCTTAATAGATAAGTTATATAGTTACAACTTCTCCACCAGCAGCTTCAATAGCAGCTTTTGCAGTAGCAGTAAATTTGTGGGCAGTTACTTTTAATTTTGCTTTCAATTCTCCTCTACCTAAAATCTTAACGATTTCATTTTTGGTAGCTAGACGATTTGCTACGAAATCTGTCATAGAAACAGAATCAGTAATCACACCATTGTCTACTAATAATTGAAGCGTATCTAAATTAACACCTTCGTATTCTTTACGATTGATGTTTGTGAAACCAAACTTAGGTACACGTCTTTGAAGTGGCATTTGCCCTCCCTCAAAACCAATCTTTTTAGAATAACCAGAACGAGATTTTGCTCCTTTGTGACCTCTTGCAGAAGTACCACCTTTTCCAGAACCTTCTCCTCTACCTAATCTTTTATTTTGATTGTGCGTTGACCCTTCAGCTGGTTGTAAGTTACTTAAATTCATAACAGTATTTGTTATTTAGCTTCTTCAACAGAAACTAAGTGTTTAACTTTGTTTATCATACCAAGGATAGCAGGGTTTGAATCATGCTCTACAACTTGTCCCATTTTACGTAGACCTAAAGCTTCTAATCCTCTTTTTTGAGAAAGAGGGCAGTTGATTTTGCTTCTTACTTGTTTTACTAATAATTTAGCCATAATTTCCTTGAATTAACCTTTAAAAACTTTTTCTAAAGAAACACCTCTTTGTTTTGCAACAGTATGAGCGCTTCTCATTTGTAATAAAGCATCAAAAGTTGCCTTAACTACGTTATGAGGATTTGATGATCCTTGAGATTTAGATAATACATCGTGAATACCTACTGATTCAAGAACTGAACGAACAGCTCCACCAGCAATAACTCCTGTACCATGAGAAGCAGGAATTAAGAATACACGTGCACCACCAAATTTACCTTTTTGTTCGTGAGGAACAGATTGTCCATTCAAAGGAATTTTTACTAAATTTTTCTTAGCATCTTCTACTGCTTTCGCAATTGCTTCAGAAACGTCTTTAGATTTTCCTAATCCGTGACCAACTACTCCGTTTTCATCACCTACAACTACAATAGCAGAAAAACCGAAAGCTCTACCACCTTTTGTAACTTTAGTAACACGATTAACACTTACCAGACGATCTTTAAGTTCAAGACCACTTGGTTTTACCAATTCTACATTTTTGTATTTAGACATAATATATTAGAATTTAAGTCCAGCCGCTCTTGCGCCTTCTGCTAATGATTTAATACGACCGTGATACAAATAACCACCTCTATCAAAAGTGATTGTTTCGATCCCAGCTTTTAACGCTTTCTCTGCAACTAATTTTCCAACAGCAGCAGCTACTTCAACGTTAGTACCTTTTCCTATTTCTTTTTCTCTTGAAGATGCAGCTAAAATAGTAACTCCATTTACATCATCAATAAGTTGAGCGTAAATTTCTTTGTTACTTCTAAATACAGATAGTCTTGGGTTAGCAGCAGTACCACTAATCGATTTTCTAATTCTGAATCTAATTCTCTGTCTTCTATCAGATTTTGTTAATGACATAATCTTATTTTTTAAGCTGATTTACCTGCTTTTCTTCTTAATACTTCACCCACAAATTTAACACCTTTTCCTTTGTATGGCTCAGGCTTACGGAAACCTCTGATTTTCGCAGCAACCTGTCCTAAAAGTTGTTTGTCAAATGATGTTAATTTTACGATTGGGTTCTTACCTTTTTCAGATATTGTTTCTAAAGATACTTCTGGAGCAATTTCTAAAACAATATTGTGAGAATATCCAAGAGCTAAATCTAATTTTTGACCTTGGTTTGAAGCTCTATAACCAACTCCAACTAATTCTAGTTCTTTTGTGAAACCTTCAGAAACACCCACAATCATATTATTGATCAAAGATCTAAATAATCCGTGTTTTGCTCTGTGGTCTTTATGATCAGACGATCTTTCAACTAAAACTTGATCGCCTTCAACAGTTACATTAACGTCCGAAAACTCCTGAACTAATTGACCTTTTTTTCCTTTTACTGTAATAATACCGTCTTTAACTTCTACAGTTACACCAGCAGGGATTACAATTGGGCTTTTACCTATTCTTGACATCTTATCTAGTGTTTAAAATTAGTATACGTAACAAATTACTTCACCACCTACATTTAATTGCTTAGCTTGTTTTCCTGTCATCAAACCTTTTGATGTAGAAACAATAGCAATTCCTAATCCGTTAAGGATTCTTGGTAATTTGGCAGCACCAGCGTACTTACGTAAACCTGGTTTACTAATTCTTTGGATATCTTTAATTACAGGCTCTTTAGTATCTTTATCGTACTTTAAAGCAATTTTGATAGAACCTTGAACAGTGTTCGTTTCAAATTTGTAACTTAAGATATAACCTTGATCAAATAAGATCTTAGTTATTTCTTTTTTAAGATTAGAAGCTGGAATTTCAACAACTTTGTGGTTTGCAGCCACAGCGTTACGAACTCTAGTCAAATAATCTGCAATAGGATCTGTATACATATGTATTTGATTGCGATTATGGTTTTCAGGAAGCACTCTGCCTCCTGAACCTTTAATCAATTTATAAACTTTTTTAAATTACCAGCTGGCTTTTTTTACACCTGGAATTAATCCATTGTTAGCCATTTCACGGAAAGTTACACGTGAAATACCGAATTGACGGATATAACCTCTTGGTCTTCCAGTCAATTTACAACGGTTGTGCAAACGAACAGGTGAAGCATTTTTTGGCAATCTTTGTAAACCTTCATAGTCTCCAGCTTCTAATAAAGCTTTTCTCTTTTCAGCATACTTAGCTACCGTTTTTTCTCTTTTCACCTCACGGGCTTTCATTGATTCTTTAGCCATATCTTAATTCTTTTTAAAAGGTAATCCTAATTCAGCCAATAATGACTTTGCTTCCTTGTCTGTTTTTGCAGTAGTAACAAATGTAATATCCATTCCTGAGATTTTGTTTACTTTGTCAATATCAATTTCTGGGAAAATGATTTGCTCCAAAACTCCAAGATTGTAGTTACCTCTTCCGTCGAAACCAGTAGCTTTGATACCACTAAAATCTCTAACACGCGGTAAAGCAGAAGTAATAAGTCTATCTAAAAACTCATACATTCTTTCACCACGTAAAGTAACTTTTGCTCCAATAGGCATCCCTTTTCTCAATTTGAATGACGCAACGTCTTTCTTTGAAATTGTAGATACTGCTTTTTGTCCAGTGATCTTTGTTAACTCATCAACAGCATAGTCAATAAGTTTTTTATCAGATACAGCTGCACCAACTCCACGGCTCAAAACGATTTTTTCAAGTTTTGGAACTTGCATAACGTTTGTATATCCGAACTCTTCTTTAAGAGCAGAGATTACTCTACTCTTATATTCTTCTTTTAGTCTAGGTGTATATGCCATTACTATAGTACTTGATTAGATTTTTTTGAAAATCTTACTTTCTTATCTCCTTCTACTCTAATACCTACTCTAGTTGTTTCCTTAGTTTTAGGATCAATTAGAGAAATGTTAGAAATTTGAATAGAAGCCTCTTTCTTAACGATACCACCTTGAGGGTTTTTAGCACTTGGTTTTGTATGTTTTGAAACCAGGTTTACACCTTCAACTATCGCTTTATTTTTCTCACGGTAAACACGTAAAACTTTACCTTCAGCACCTTTATGGTCTCCAGCAATAACTCTTACGATATCTCCTGATTTTATTTTTAGCTTTATCATCTTAAAACGAATTAAAGCACTTCTGGTGCTAATGATACAATTTTCATGAATTGTTTTTCACGAAGTTCTCTTGCTACCGGACCAAAAACACGAGTTCCTCTCATTTCCCCTGCAGCGTTCAAAAGAACACATGCATTGTCATCGAAACGGATATAAGAACCATCAGCTCTTCTCACTTCTTTTTTGGTACGTACAACAACTGCAGTTGAAACAGCTCCTTTTTTAACGTTACCGTTAGGAGTTGCATCTTTAATAGATACTACAATCTTGTCACCAACAGAGGCATACCTTCTTTTGGTACCTCCTAAAACACGGATAGTTAAAACTTCTTTTGCTCCCGTGTTATCTGCTACTTTTAGTCTTGATTCCTGTTGTACCATAATTATTTAGCTCTTTCTAAGATTTCAACTAATCTCCAACATTTTGTTTTACTTAAAGGACGCGTTTCGCTAATTCTTACAGTATCTCCAATGTTACAGTCGTTTGTTTCGTCGTGTGCAACATATTTCTTAGTTTTCAACACGAACTTACCGTATAATGGGTGTTTTACTTTTCTTACTTCAGCAATAACAATAGATTTATCCATTTTATTTGAAGTAACAACACCTATTCTTTCTTTTCTTAAATTTCTTTTTTCTTCCATCTTTCAGCAGAATACAATTATTGTAACTCTCTTTTAGTTAACTCTGTAGCCAATCTTGCAACTGTTCTTCTAACGCTTCTAATTTGAAGTGGGTTAGCAATTGGAGATATAGCGTGAGCCATTTTTAGGTCAGCATATACTTTCTTAGTTTGACTAAGCTTTTCTTGCAACTCCGCTGCAGAAAGATCTTTTATTTCTGATTGTTTCATAATAAATATAAATTATGCTTCGAAATCTCTAGCAACGACGAATTTAGTTTTTACTGGAAGTTTCTGAGCTGCAAGACGTAAAGCCTCTTTTGCAACTGACAATGGAACTCCTCCAACTTCAAACATAATTCTTCCTGGTTTAACAACAGCAGCCCAATACTCAACTGCTCCTTTACCTTTACCCATACGTACTTCAAGAGGTTTCTTAGTGATAGGTTTGTCTGGAAATATTTTAATCCATAATTGTCCCTCTCTCTTCATATAACGAGTTGCAGCGATACGCGCAGCTTCGATTTGACGAGAAGTTAAGAACATTCCATCTTCATGTACAGATTTAATACCAAACATTCCATTTGAAAGTTCATGCCCCCTTTGAGAGTTACCTTTCATTTTACCTTTTTGTACCTTACGGTATTTTGTTCTTTTAGGCTGTAACATTTTTCTTTAGTTTAAAAATTTACTTTCTTTTACGAGCGTCTGGTTTTCCACCTTTATTAAAGTTAGATTTACCTCTAGGGGCATCTCCACCTTTACCACCGCCAGTACCAGATTGTTTTTTATCCATTCCAGCAAGTGGAGAAAGATCTCTCTTTCCATAAACTTCACCTTTCATGATCCATACTTTGATACCCATTCTACCATAAGTAGTGTGAGCTTCAGCCAAAGCATAATCAATATCAGCTCTGAAAGTTGATAGAGGAATTCTACCTTCTTTGAAACCTTCTGAACGTGCCATTTCAGCACCATTCAAACGACCAGAAATCAAAACTTTAATACCTTCTGCATTCATACGCATAGAAGCTGCAATAGCCATCTTAATTGCACGTCTGTAAGAGATACGGCTTTCGATTTGACGAGCGATGCTTGTCGCCACAAGATAAGCATCTAACTCAGGTCTTTTAATCTCAAAGATGTTAATTTGAACCTCTTTGTCAGTAACTTTCTTAAGTTCTTCTTTTAACTTGTCTACCTCTTGTCCGCCTTTTCCGATAATGATACCAGGTCTAGCAGTAGTGATAGTAACGGTTACAAGTTTCAAAGTTCTCTCGATGATTACTTTTGATACACTAGCTTTTGATAAACGAGCGTGGATATACTTTCTGATTTTATGATCTTCGGCAAGTTTATCACCGTAATCATTTCCACCATACCAGTTTGAGTCCCACCCTCTGATGATACCAAGTCTATTTCCAATTGGATTTGTCTTTTGTCCCATGCTGCTTAAGAATTGCTTTGTGTGTTATTGATAGCTCCAAGCACGATTGTAACGTGATTAGAACGTTTTCTTATTCTGTGTGCACGACCTTGTGGAGCTGGACGAAGTCTTTTTAACATCATTCCACCATCTACTCTGATCTCTTTAACAAATAATCCAGCTTCTTCTAAATTACCTTCACTATTTTTTTGCTCCCAGTTGTTGATTGCAGATAATAATAGTTTTTCTAATTTTCTTGAAGCTTCTTTAGAACTGAATCTTAAGATGTTAAGTGCTCTTTCTACCTTCTGACCTCTTACCAAGTCCGCTACTAAGCGCATTTTTCTAGGTGAAGTAGGGCAGTTATTCAATTTTGCGAAAGCAATAGACTTATTAGCCTCTTTTCTCGCATCTGCTGTTTCTCTTTTACGAACTCCCATTGCTTCTTATTTTTTACCTTTATTTTTTGCTCCAGCATGACCTCTAAAAGATCTAGTTGGTGAAAACTCTCCTAATTTGTGACCTACCATGTTTTCTGTTACGTAAACTGGTACAAATTGACGACCGTTATGAACTGCGATAGTTTGTCCAACGAAATCCGGAGTAATCATAGAAGCTCTAGACCAAGTCTTTACTACACTATTTTTACCACTTTCTACGTTTTCCTGAACTTTCTTGTCTAATTTATAATGAACGAAAGGTCCTTTTTTTAATGAACGTGCCATATCTTATTATTTCTTTCTACGTTCTACGATATACTTGTTACTCGGGTTTTTCTTAGAACGAGTTCTGTAACCTTTAGCTGGCAATCCGTTTCTTGAACGTGGGTGCCCTCCAGAAGAACGTCCTTCACCACCTCCCATAGGGTGATCAACTGGGTTCATCGCTACCGGTCTAGTTCTAGGTCTTCTTCCTAACCATCTTGTTCTACCTGCTTTTCCAGATACAACTAATTGGTGGTCAGAATTAGAAACAGCTCCAATTGTAGCCGAACAAGTTAACAAGATCAATCTTGTTTCACCAGATGGCATTTTAATTGTTGCGTATTTCCCGTCTCTTGCCATTAACTGAGCAAAAGTTCCAGCTGAACGAGCAATAACCGCTCCTTGTCCTGGACGTAACTCAATACAAGATATAACAGTTCCAAGAGGAATTCTGCTTAAAGGTAATGTATTACCAATTTCAGGTTGAGATTCTGGACCAGAAACTAATTTCTGACCAACTTTCAATCCGTTTTGAGCAATAACATAAGTTTTCTCTCCATCAGCATAAGCTAATAAAGCGATAAATGCAGTACGATTTGGATCGTATTCGATTGATTTCACTGTAGCTGGAATTCCATCTTTAGTTCTTTTGAAATCAATAATACGATATCTCTGCTTGTGACCACCACCCGTATAACGCATGGTCATCTTTCCTTGACTATTTCTACCTCCAGAGTTTTTTATCGGCGCTATCAAAGAGCGTTCCGGCTTATCAGTTGTAATGGCGTCATAACCATTCACAACTCTAAATCGCTGACCTGGGGTAATAGGTTTTAATTTTCTTACTGACATTTTTCTATCTTAGATATTGTTGTAAAAATCAATTGTTTCTCCTTCTTGTACTTGAACAATTGCTTTTTTAATTGCATTTGTCTTTCCACTGATTAAACCACTTTTAGTGTATTTAGTAGATCTATCTGGTCTCACATTCATTGTGTTAACTGAAACGATAGTCACTCCATAAGCAGCCTCAACAGCTTTCTTAATTTGAACTTTGTTTGCTTTTTTGTCAACAACGAATCCGAAGCGGTTTAGAACTTCACTTTCTTTGGTTACTTTTTCTGTTACTATAGGTCTAATTATGATACTCATACTCCTATTATTTGCTTAAATTTTCTTCGATTAACTCCAAAGAACCTTCTAAAAGCACTAAATTATTAGTGTTTAAAATAGCGTAAGTGCTTAATTCTGAGCTAGTTACGACATTAGAAGCCTTTAAATTGCGTGACGACAAATATACATTTTTATTTGACTCTCCCAACACAAATAGAGATTTTTTATTTTCTAACCCTAAAGCTTTCAAAACGTTAATGAAATTTTTAGTGTTTGGCGCATCAAAATTAAAGTCTTCAACAACGATAATATTTGATTCTTTTGCTTTGATTGAGAAAGCAGATTTTCTCGCCAATCTTTTTAAACCTTTATTCAATTTGAATGAATAACTTCTTGGTCTTGGTCCGAAAATTGTTCCACCACCTTTAAACAATGGATTTTTGATACTTCCCGCACGAGCCGTACCAGTTCCTTTTTGTTTTTTAATCTTACGCGTACTTCCTGTCACTTCAGCTCTTTCTTTTGCTTTGTGAGTTCCTTGTCTTTGATTAGCAAGATATTGCTTAACATCAAGGTATACAGCGTGATTGTTTGGTTCAATTGCGAATACTGAATCAGAAAGTTGAACTTTTCTTCCAGTATCTTTTCCGTTGAAATCTAATACTTTTACTTCCATTACTTCTGAATGATTACATAAGAGTTTTTATGTCCAGGAACACATCCTTTAATAACAAGTAGATTCTTTTCAGCAACTACTTTTAAAACTCTAAGGTTTTGAACTTTTACATTATCTCCTCCCATTCTTCCAGCCATACGCATTCCTTTGAATACTCTAGATGGATATGAAGAAGCTCCCACAGAACCTGGCGCTCTTAAACGGTTGTGTTGACCGTGAGTTGCTTGTCCAACACCACCAAATCCGTGACGTTTAACAACCCCTTGAAAACCTTTACCTTTAGATACACCTTGTACATCTACAAATTCTCCTTCAGCAAAAATAGAAACATCAATAAGATCTCCTAATTTTTGTTCAGTTGCAAAATCTTGAAATTCAACGACTTTTTTCTTAGCAACAGTTCCAGCTTTTTTAAAGTGACCTAAAGCCGCTTTAGTGGAATGTTTCTCGTTTTTGTCATCGAAACCAAGTTGCAACGCTTCGTACCCGTCAACACCTTTGGTTCTGACTTGGGTAACAACACACGGCCCAGCTTCGATTACTGTACAAGGAATATTTTTCCCGTTTTCATCAAAAATGCTAGTCATGCCGATTTTTTTACCAATTAACCCAGACATAAATATTAATTATTAATTACTAAAATTCCCTTCAATTTGAAAATAACAGAAATTTCCAAACAGGGAGTGCAAAAGTATACATTAAAATTGAATATACCAAACAGTTACAAAAATTAAATCGCTCATAATCAAAATCCAACGACCAAACCCAGTATTAACAATATGCTATATGTTCAAAAAATATTTTTTCCTCTTTTAACTAACAGATATATTATTCTTAACAATTACTTCATCTACTAAAGAAAAAACATCTTCAACAATACAAAACAGCATGCATTTTAAACAAAATCACAATAATTCATTTCTTTTAATAAATTCATTATACATCACAAACAAACCTTACACAAACAAAAAAGCGAGACATTTCTGTCTCGCTTTTGTATATAAAATATAATAAAAAATTATACTTTTATTTCCACTTCAACTCCACTTGGCAATTCAAGTTTCATTAAAGCATCAATAGTTTTAGATGAAGATGAATAAATATCAATCAATCTCTTGTATGACATTACTTCAAATTGCTCTCTCGCTTTTTTATTAACGTGCGGAGAACGTAACACAGTGAAAAGTTTTTTGTGAGTTGGCAACGGAATTGGACCTGTTACAACTGCCCCAGTAGTTTTTACTGTTTTTACGATCTTTTCAGCAGATTTATCTACCAACATGTGATCGTAAGATTTTAGTTTTATTCTGATTTTTTGACTCATTTTCTTAAAATTAAGCGTTACCTTTTGCTTTTTTGATTACCTCTTCTGAAATATTAGAAGGCGTTTCTGCATAGTGAGAAAACTCCATTGTTGAAGTAGCTCTACCAGAAGATAATGTTCTTAATGTAGTTACATATCCAAACATTTCTGACAAAGGCACATCAGCCTTAATAGTTTTAGCACCATTTCTATCACCCATATCATTAACCTGACCTCTACGACGGTTCAAGTCACCTACGATATCACCCATATTTTCTTCTGGAGTAATAACTTCGATTTTCATGATTGGCTCAAGAATAACAGCTCCAGCAGCACGTCCTGATTCTTTATAACCCATTCTTGCAGCTAACTCAAAAGATAATGCATCAGAATCCACAGGGTGGAAAGATCCATCAGTTAAAGTTACTTTTAAACTATCCACAGCATATCCTGCTAATGGACCAGTTTTCATAGCCTCTCTAAATCCTTTTTCAACAGCAGGGATATATTCTTTAGGAACGTTACCACCTTTTACAGCATTGATAAATTGTAATCCAACTGGAACTTTACCATCAACTTCATCAGCAGGCTCGATTGTAAATACGATATCACCAAATTTACCACGACCTCCAGATTGTTTCTTGTAAGTCTCTCTATGTGTTGCAGATCTTGTAAACGCTTCTTTGTACTCAACTTGAGGCTCACCTTGGTTTACTTCAACTTTAAATTCACGTTTCATACGATCTACTAAGATATCTAAGTGAAGCTCACCCATACCTGAAATAATAGTTTGACCAGAAGCCTCATCAGTTCTAACTGTAAATGTTGGATCCTCTTCAGCTAATTTAGCTAAAGCCATACCCATTTTATCAACGTCAGCTTTTGTTTTTGGCTCGATAGCAATACCAATTACCGGATCAGGGAATTTCATAGACTCCAATACAATTGGATTCTTTTCATCACAAAGAGTATCTCCTGTTTTAATATCTTTAAATCCAACAGCAGCACCAATATCTCCAGCCTCAATAAATTCGATTGGATTTTGTTTATTAGCGTGCATTTGGTAAATACGAGAAATTCTTTCTTTGTTACCAGAACGAGTATTTAAAACATAAGAACCCGCATCTAAACGTCCAGAATATGCACGGAAGAAAGCTAAACGACCTACGAATGGGTCAGTAGCGATTTTAAATGCTAAAGCAGCGAATGGCTCTTTAACATCTGGTTTACGTAAAATTTTCGTTTGATCTTCTTCTAATAAATCAGCATCATCAGGATGAATTCCTTCAATACCTTCTTTATCCAAAGGAGATGGTAAATACTTACAAACTGCATCCAACATAAATTGAACACCTTTGTTTTTGAAAGAAGAACCTGCAAGCATTGGAATGATTGCCATATCAATAGTAGCCGCTCTTAATGCATTGTTGATTTCTTCCTCTGTAATAGAGTTCTCATCTTCCATGTATTTATCCAAAAGATTTTCATCATAAGTTGCAATCTCTTCGATAAGAATAGAACGATATTGTTTTACTTCATCAACCATATCAGCCGGGATATCAACGATATCAAAAGTAGCCCCTTGTGTTTCATCATGCCATACAATAGCTTGATTTTTCACTAAGTCAACAATACCTTTAAAATCAGCTTCGTCTCCAATAGGCAAAGTAATTGCAACCGCATTCGATTTCAACATATCTTTAACCTGTCCGCATACAGCTAAAAAGTTAGCACCTTGACGGTCCATTTTATTTACGAATCCCATACGAGGAACTCTATATTGATCTGCAAGCCTCCAGTTAGTTTCTGATTGAGGCTCAACACCATCAACAGCACTAAATAAGAAAACCAAACCATCAAGTACACGTAAAGAACGATTTACCTCTACAGTAAAGTCAACGTGTCCAGGAGTATCAATAATATTAAAATGGTAAGGCAATGATTCTGGAAGTGCTTTACCTTGCTCTGTTGGAAAATTCCAAGTACAAGTTGTAGCAGCAGAAGTAATTGTAATACCTCTTTCCTGCTCTTGCGCCATCCAGTCCATTGTTGCAGCACCATCGTGTACCTCACCAATTTTATGCGACTTTCCAGTATAAAAAAGAATACGCTCAGTAGTTGTTGTTTTACCAGCATCAATGTGAGCAGCAATTCCGATATTTCTTGTATATTTTAAATCTCTAGCCATTTCTTACGAATTAAAATCTAAAGTGAGAGAATGCTTTGTTAGCTTCTGCCATTTTGTGAGTATCCATTCTTTTCTTAACCGCAGCACCTTCTTCTTTAGCAGCAGCTAAACATTCTGACGCTAAACGTTGTGCCATAGATTTTTCGTTTCTTCTTCTAGAATAAAGTATTAACCACTTCATTGCCATAGAAATTTTTCTGTCTGGACGAATCTGCATTGGAATTTGAAATGTAGCTCCACCAACTCTACGGCTACGTACTTCTACGTGAGGCATAACATTAGTTAAAGCATCTTTCCAAATTTCTAATGAAGTTTTCTCTGAATCTTGCTTTTTAGTTTCAATGATATCAATTGCATCATAAAATACTTTGAAAGCTGTAGATTTCTTACCATCCCACATTAAGTTGTTCACAAAACGCGTTACCAATTGGTCGTTAAACCTTGGATCCGGTAAAAGTGGTCTTTTCTTTGCCGCTCTTTTTCTCATGTCTTTTTCTTAAAAGTTTTAAATTACTTTTTTGCTTCTTTTGGACGTTTAGCACCGTACTTAGATCTTCTTTGCGTTCTTCCTGCAACTCCTGACGTGTCAAGCGCTCCACGAACGATATGATATCTAACACCTGGTAAATCTTTTACCCTTCCGCCTCTAACTAATACTATCGAGTGCTCTTGTAGATTGTGTCCTTCTCCAGGAATGTAAGCATTCACCTCATTACCATTTGTCAAACGTACACGCGCAACTTTACGCATTGCAGAGTTTGGTTTTTTTGGTGTAGTAGTGTAAACACGCGTACAAACCCCTCTTCTTTGAGGACAAGAATCTAAAGCAACCGATTTACTCTTCTTAGTTATCTGAGTTCTTCCTGTTCTTACTAATTGTTGAATTGTTGGCATAATTAATACTAAAAATTATTATGTTTATTAAATTCCCGCTTTTTACGGGGTTGCAAATGTATAAAATAATTTTCACTATACAAACGTTAATCTATTAATTTTCAACAACATTATTTATTAGTATGTTTTTACAAACAAACAATAGATATTTGCATACACTTTAATTAAATAAAACATTTTCTCTTGAAACAGTTTTTTAATACATTGTTTTTTTTACTTATAAGCTTTTCTGCTTATACTCAAACCTTTCATCTAAAAATAAATGGATTAAATGATATTGAAAACAAGATTATCGACTCCTTAAACTATAATACTACTCACCCAAATATTAAATCGTTATTTGACGAAATAAAAAACACTTCCGGCAAACTTTCAAAAAAGGGCTTTGTTGACAATAAAACACTAGAAAACAACAAAATAAACGATAGCACATATACTGTAATTTTCAGCCTAAAAAACAGAATAAAAAACATACATATATATATAGGTATAAATAATCATTTTTTTGATCCTGATAAAAACCAAAATGATTCCATAATTCTCCCTTATACTGAAATTGAAAACTATTTAAATGCAAAAATAATTCAAGCCGAAAAAGGCGGTTTTGCGCTAAGTAAAATCAAACTTGAAAATATCCGAAGAAAGAATTTGATAATTTATGCCGACTTAAATTTTAAATCCGAAAAAAAACGCAACCTAAATTCAATTATCCTAAATTACACAAATAGCAGTTCTGGCGACTTTTTCCCTAAAGGCCATTTAAAACAACTTAATAAAAAATACCTAAACAAAACATTTAATCAGGAAATCACAAAACAGCTTTACGAAGACATCAATAATTATGAGTTTGTTTCTCAGACAAAATATCCTGAAATACTTTTCACAAATGACTCTACCAAAATTTACACTTACGTAGAAAAAAGAAAAGCAAACACTTTTGATGGTTTTATTGGATTTTCAAATGACGAAAACAAAAAAGTAACTCTTAATGGATATCTCGACATTCTATTAATCAACACACTTCATGCCGGGGAACAATTTTCATTATACTGGAAAAGCGACGGAAACCAACAAAAAACTTTCAGCACTAAACTGGAAATCCCATATATATTTAAATCTCCGCTCGGAATAAAGGCTCAATTAAATATTTTCAAAAAAGACAGTACTTTTCAAAACACAAAAACAGCAATTGACTTGGGTTATTACATAAATTACAACTCAAAAGTATACCTAGGATATCAATCTACAGAATCAAGCGATATACAAAACACTAACAACTCAACTATCAGCGATTTTGACAATTCTTATTTCACATCAACTTTCGAATATAAAAAAACAGATTACGATAATTATCTTATGCCTAAAAAAGCATTTATAAACTTGACTGCAGGCTACGGAAAAAGAAACACAAATAACGACTTGGAAACAGCTGGATCAAGTAAACAATTTTATATAAATCTAAATACCGGCTATAATTTTGAGTTCAACAACAAAAACTACATTAACATAAATTCACAAAATTTTTATCTGCAAAGCAAAAACTACATTTCAAACGAATTATTCAGATTTGGCGGAATAAAGTCAATAAGAGGATTTTTAGAAAATAGTCTTCAGGCAAATTTCACAGCATCCATTCTTACAGAGTATCGATATATAGTTTCTTCAAATCTCTATATTAATTCAATCTTGGATTATGGAATATACCAAGACTTGACAAGCGTTTCAGACCCAAATAAAATAAAAAAATTAATAGGAATTGGAATTGGCACTTCAATTCAAACCCCTAATGGAATAATAAATATCAACCTTACAAACGGAGCCAACAAAACACAGGAATTACAATTATATAACACTATCATAAACATATGTTATAATGTTAAATTTTGACCTTTAACAAAAAAAAAAAATATTTTACTAGGAAAGTTAACAAATTATTAAGAGTTTTGCGATACTAATTCAAAATATTTAAAAATGAAACTAAAGTTCAATGGATTCTTAGTGCTTTTATTAGTACTAGTAGCGCAACTTACTTTTGCGCAAGAAAGAGCCGTTTCAGGAACTGTTTCTGACAATGCAGGAATGCCTTTACCAGGTGTTAGTGTATTGCTAAAAGGAACAAAATCTGGAACGCAAACCGATTTTGATGGTAAATTTTCTATCAAAGCATCATCAAGCCAAGTTTTGGTATTTAGCTACATTGGGATGAAAACCCAAGAAATAGCTGCAACTTCAACTACAATTAATGTAAAATTAGCTGGAGATGCACAAGAACTTGAAGGTGTTGTAGTAACAACAGCTTTAGGTATTAAAAGAGAGAAAAAATCTCTTGGTTACTCTTCACAATCAGTATCAGCTGAACAAGTAGGAACAGTACCAACTGGGAACTTTGTAAACAACTTATCAGGAAAAGTTGCTGGTCTTAGTGTAACTCAAGGTACAAACTTTGGTGGATCTACAAACGTAGTTCTTAGAGGTTTCAAATCACTTTTGGGAGACAACCAGGCTCTATTCGTAGTTGATGGTGTGCCAATTTTGAACAATAACGTAAATAGTAACGATCAAAAAAGCGGTAGAGGTGGATTTGACTACGGTAATGCTGCGTCAGATATCAACCCAAACAACATTGCTGAGATCAACGTATTAAAAGGTGCTGCTGCAACAGCTCTTTATGGATCTAGAGCTCAAAATGGTGCTATCATCATTACAACGAAAAAAGGAAAATCTAGAAACGATCTTTCTGTAGAATTTTCTTCTTCATACACAATGGCTTCTGTAGACAAAACAACTTTCCCAAAATACCAAACTGAATACGGTCAAGGATATTTTGGTCAAGTTTTTAGTTCATACCAAGGAGCTCCTAGATCTCGAAGTGGAGATGACGCTTCTTACGGGCCTAAATATGATGGTTCTCCAGTTTGGCAATATGACGCTTTCATTCCTGGATCTGATAACTTTGGTAAACAAACTCCATGGGTTGCTGCAAAAAATGGTCCAATTGAGTTTTTCGAAACTGGAACTTCAACTGTAAACAACATCTCTTTAAGCGGTGGTACAGACAAAGCAACTTACAGATTAACTTATGCTAATACAAATAGTACTGATATATTACCAAATTCATTACTAAGCAAAAACAATTTTAACGCTACTGCTACTTATAAATTTAGTGATAAATTAAGCTCTACAGTAAACGCAACTTATGTAGCTCAAAACACTAGAAACAGAAACTCAACTGGATACGGTGGAAACCAGTTAGCTGGTTTCAGACAATGGTGGGCTAACAACGTAGATCTTAATGAACAAAGAGATCTATATTTCATGAGCAGACAAAACTATACTTGGAATATAAAAGGACCTGCTAACGCAACTCCATTAGCTCCAGCTTATTGGGATAACCCTTACTTCCAAAGATATGAGAACTACAATAATGATAGCAGAAAAAGATTTGCTGCAAATGCAAGTGTAAGCTATGATGTATCAAAAGAGTTTAACTTAACAGGTAGAATGGGAACTGATGGTTTTGTTATGAGAACTGAAGACAGAATTGCTGCAGGTTCAACTCCAGCAACTCTTGGATCAAACTCAAATGGTCAAAATCTTCCAGCTCAACCATCTGGTTATGCTTTAGATATCTATGATTTTAGTGAGCAAAACTACGATTTCTTAGCTACTTATAAGAAAGACTTAACTGAAGACTTAAATCTTAACGTTCTTGTTGGTACTAACTACAATGTACAAAGTAGATTCATTAACCAACAAATGACATCAGGAGGATTATATATTCCTGGATTATATACTATTTCTAACTCTGTATCTGCTCCTGCTTTACCAAGAATTGTAGACACAAGAAAAGAAGTTTTAGGTTTATTTGCACAAGCAACATTAGGATACAAAGGAACATACTACTTGGAAGGATCTGTTAGAAGAGATGAATCTTCTGCTTTACCTAAAGATAATAATGCATATTGGTATTCAGCAGTTTCAGGAAGTGTTGTTTTCTCAAATTGGTTAAAAGATGTTGAATTCATCAATTTTGGTAAATTCAGAGCAGCTTATGCTCAAGTAGGTTCTGATACAGATCCTAACCAACTAGAGAACACATATACAGCTCGTAACCCATTTGGAACTCCTGTATACTCATACAATACAACTGCAAAAAATGCAAACTTAAAACCACAACAATTAGACAACGTGGAATTAGGGGTGAACATGCAATTTGCAAACAACAGACTTGGATTTGATGTTGCTTGGTTCCAAAACAAAGCTTACGATCAAATTTTACCATTACCTGTATCAACAGCTACTGGATCAGCTTTCAACACAATCAATGCTGGTACTTTAACAACTAAAGGTTTTGAGGTAACTTTAAATGCTACTCCTATTAAAACTGCAAACTTTGCTTGGGATGTTAACGTAAACTGGTCTAACCCTAACACTAAAGTTACTGAGTTAGCTCCTGGTATTGAAAACATTAATATTAACTCTCTACAAGGAGGTATTAGTATTAATGCTCCATTAAACCAAGATTATGGTCAAATTTGGGGAACTACTTATGTACTAGACAGTGCTGGAAACAGAATCATTGGAGACAATGGAGGATACTTAGTATCTACTACAACTGATAACAAATTAGGAACATACCAAGCTGACTGGATTGGTGGTATTAACAACAAATTCTCTTACAAAAACATCTCTTTCAGTTTCTTAATTGATGTTAAAAAAGGAGGAAGTGTTTTCTCTCTTGATCAATATTATGGATACGGAACAGGTATTTACGCAAACTCTGTTGGAAACAACGACTTAGGGAATCCTGTAAGAAATACATTAGCTAACGGTGGAGGTGAAATTTTAAAAGGTGTAATGGCTAACCCAGCTTACACACCAACAAATGGTCAACCACAATATATCAACAATACGATTAGATTAGATAGATCTCAATCAAGTCAAGTTTTAGGTACTGACCCTCCTGCTGCTGCATTCGTTTACGATGCTGGTTTTGTTAAACTAAGAGAGGTTGTGTTAACTTATAACCTTCCTTCAAGCATATTAGGAACCTCTATCAAAGCAGCTTCATTTAGCTTAATAGGTAATAACCTATGGATCATTGACAAAAGCTTACCTTACTCTGATCCAGAGGCTGGATTATCTTCTGGTAACACTCAAGGATACCAATCTGGACCTATGCCGACAACAAGAAATATTTCTTTTAATGTCAAAGTTAATTTTTAAAAAAAACGAAAATGAAAAAAATATTCGCAATATTAACCATTGGTCTGTCGATGACAGCATGTGTTAATGAGGACATAAACACAGACCCTAACAGTGCTTACACCACTGTACCCGGGTCGCTAATTACTTACGCACAAAAAGAATTAAGTGATTACACTAATACTCCAAGCGTAAATGAAAACAACTTTAGGTTGACAATGCAATATTGGCAAGAAACAACGTATGTTAACGAAAGTAATTATGACTTTACAAACAGAAACGTTTCAAACCAAATATTCTCAGACAATTACGTAAATGTATTGAACAATTTAGGTCAAGCTAAAAAAATTATTGAAGCTTACTCACCTACTGCTACTGAGGTTAACGCATGGCCAAAAAACAAAAAAAATCAATTAGCAATAATTGACATTTTACAAGTTTATACTTTCCAGTTACTTGTTGATACTTTTGGTAATGTTCCTTATACACAAGCAGCAAATCTTACTCAATATCCATTACCAGCTTATGACGATGCTGCTACAATTTATCAGGATTTAATTACTAGAATAAACAGTGATATCGCTAATTTAGATACTTCTGCTGCTGGTTTCCCTTCTTTTGACACTGGTGACAAATACTACAGTGGAAATATTGCAAAATGGCGCGTATTTGCTAATTCTTTGAAATTAAAACTAGGTATTGCAATTGCCGATTCTAATCCTACTTTAGCTCAAACTACAGCACTTGACGCTATAACTGCAGGCGTTATGACTTCTCCAGCTGATAATGGGAAATTAACATACTTAGCAGCATCACCAAATTACAATCCTTTGTATGAAAATGTTGTTGCAAGTGGTAGAGATGATTTCTTCGCAGCTAAAACTTTAGTTGATTACATGAATGCAAGCAGTGACCCAAGATTAAGTGCATATTACCACCCATTAGATGATGGAACTTTTGTTGGACAAGTAGTTGGTCAAGGTGGAGAGTTAGGTGATTTCTCTTATGTAGGTGATTTTGCAACTACTCCAACTACACCAGGTAATATTTTAACTTACACTGAAGTTGCTTTCTACATTGCAGAAGCTAATGCACGTTGGAACGCAGGAGCTGCTGCTGCTGCTTACAACACAGCTGTTACAGCATCTATCCTAGAATGGGGTGGTGATGCAGCAGATGCTACTGCTTACCTTGCAGCAAAACCTTACGATGCAGCTAATTGGAAAAAATCTATCGGAGAAGAAGCTTGGGTAGCGATGTACAATCAAGCTTTAGTTTCTTGGAATTTCTGGAGAAGATTAGACTTCCCTGCATTATTAGCTCCTGCAACAGCAATTAATAATGCTGGTGGTAAAGTTCCAGTAAGAATGGCTTATCCAGTTCTTGAGCAACAAACAAATAACACAAACTACAAAGCTGCTTCTACAGCTATTGGAGGTGACTTATTGACTACAAAATTATTCTGGGATAAATTCTAATTTATTACAAAATAAATATTTCAAAACCGCTCTGTTAATTCAGGGCGGTTTTTTTATATAAACATTATACCTATATTTGCCTCATGGAAAAAGAACATCAAATATTTGGTATTAGAGCCATTATAGAAGCGATACAAGCTGGTCAGGAAGTTGACAAAGTATTTATACAAAAAGAAATTTCTGGAGAATTAATGAAAGATTTAATGAAGGTGATGAAACGTGCCAACATTAACTTTTCATACGTTCCAGTTGAAAAACTAAATAGATTAACACCAAATAATCATCAAGGTGCTGTTGCAACGATCTCCCCTATTGGATTTATTGATATAGAACATTTAGTAGAATCGACTATTGCTTCGGGTTCAAAACCTTTATTTTTAATATTAGACCAAATCTCGGATGCGAGAAATTTTGGTGCTATTATCAGAACTGCTGAATGTACAGGAGTAAATGGAATTATTGTTCAAAAAGCAGGTTCTGCACCAGTAAACGGTGACACAGTTAAAACATCTGCGGGTGCAGTATTCAATGTGCCTATTTGCAAAGTTGAACATATTAAAGATGCTATATTTTATCTTCAGGGATCTGGAATAAAAACTGTAGCCGCTACTGAGAAAACAGATCAAAACATTTATGACTTATCTCTAAATGAGCCTTTAGCTATTATAATGGGATCTGAGGACAGAGGTATAAATCCTTCTGTTTTGAAAATTGTAGATGAAAAAGCAAAATTACCAATGTTTGGTTCCATAGGATCGCTTAACGTATCTGTTGCATGCGGTGCATTTTTATACGAAACAGTTCGCCAGAGAAGTTAACAAGCATCCCGAAGTAGAATGACAACTTAATAATTATTAAATGTCTTCAAAACTTGCTCAAAATATAGTACTTAGAAAAATCTGTTCTTCAATTGTAATTTTTCTAATTACAATGATGAGTTATGGGCAAACAACAAAGTACAATCAATTTTGGGGTGAGATTCAATTTAGCCGAACTATAAATAAAAAGTGGTCAACTGAACTTAATTTAGGAACAAGTTACAGCAGTACTGAATCATCCCCAAACATTTTTGAGCAAAATACACAAAGATCATTTAGAGCCTGGGGGCATTATTATTTGTCTCCACGATGGAAACTATCATCATTTATAGCATACTTTAACAACAAAGATGTTCCTGAAATTGGCCAATTTGAATCTCCAGAATGGCGGTTTGCTTTACAGGGTATTTATTATTTCCATAAAACTGGATATAGTTTAAGTACAAGGATGCGAACGGAACTTCGTCATATGAAAAATGAAGATGATAGTTACGAAAACGTAATTCGGTATCGCCAGCAAATTAAATATTTACAACCTATTAACAGCAAAGTTTTACGAGAAGGCGTTGTCTATGCTATTGCTTCTGATGAGTTATTTTTAAAATCGGGAACAAAAGTTACTGGTCTTAGTTTTTTTGACAGAAACAGATTAAATGTTGGTGCCGGTTATCTGTTTACGGATGACATACAAATTGAACTAACATATGCTAACGAATATCTTCCAAGGGATAACGGAAATCAAATCGTAAACGCTGCAGCATTCACACTTACATTTAATAATTTTTTTGAGAATCTAAACAAAAAGTTCTTACACAAATCAGAGACTACAAGTGATGATTAAACCTACTTTTCTTCTTCTTTTAAGAAACAAACCAGCTGTTTTACAATTTCATCTTTATGTAATTTGAAATTGTAGTCACGGATAAACTCAGTTCCTTTCATATTTATAGACGCCACAACAGCTTCGAATTTAGAAAACACTTCTAAATCCTTTTTGTCTATTAGATACAAAACCTGCATTACAGAATCATTTTTTATATACTGCGTATCATAATGCTTTAATTTATAAGCATTATTATCTGCCAAATGTATTATCAAATCATCTTTTATTCCTTTCCCTACCTTTTTTTCCGGAAAAGGTGTGGGCTGAAGAGCAACAAAGTAACTTTCTTTATCGGTAATAATATTTATTTTTAGAGATTTAGATTTTGTGGTATAAAAAGCCGCCGGGTCGAAATAATAAACCATGGAACCGTCTGCAAGTACTCTATTTTTTACATCGCATTGAGCAAAAGATTCAGCACTTCCAAAAATCAATAAAATTAAAACAGAGAAAAAAGTATTTTTCATGAGTTGGATTAATTAAATTAAAATGGTCATTAACAAAATTAATCATTTTAATCCATAAAAATCATACTTCAGAGTCTTTATCAATTGATTCTGATTTGGTTACAATATAATTCACAATAACATTTGAATTAAAATATGCATCAGAATTTTCAATTTCTTCTTCAGGAATTTCTGTATTTACGAAATTTCCATCCTCATCAAAATGCTTCATAAAAGCATCCTGAGATGGATCAAAATCCGGTTTCTGCCAATCGTAAATTATGGGTTTTGTATATTCAGAAGTTTTGTAATATAAAGAAAGTCCAAATCCTGTAATAAATCCACCTAAATGTCCTTCCCAGGAAATTGCTGCATCTACATCTGGGAAAACATACCAAATCATTCCGCCATAAAGTAAGATAACAGATAACGAAAGCGCTACCAAGCGATAATATTTAGTTTGTATTCCTTTAAAAAAAATAAAACTTACCAAAACATAAATTAATCCGCTTGCACCAATATGAAAGTTTGGCCGACCAATAATCCAGGTTATCAATCCGGAAAATAAAATCCCATAACAAATAACACCTAATGATTGTTTTGGATAAAAAAACTGCAAAGCTGTCAGCAAAACAAAAAGCGGAATTGAATTGTTATATAAATGTTCTAAATTTTCGTGAATAAATGGGCTAAACAATATGCCTTGCAATCCGGAAAAATCCCTGGGATAAATTCCGTTTTGATAAAAATCAAAATCAAATCGAATCTGAATCCAGTATATAACCCAAAGAAAAAGCACAAAAAATACTGGAACTCCAATAACTGCAGTTGAAAATTTAAATTGATTATCATTCATATAGTTTCGATTCTGATTTATGTTATGGCATCAAAAAACTATCCAAATAAAAATTACTGATAATTTGTCAGCTTATATGTTAAATCTTTAAAATCGAATTAGTATATAATATCTCATGTAATAAAATTAATTTTGAAAATAGTAATTTTACAAAATGGAAGCACCGTTAGCCGAGCGTATTCGCCCACAGAAATTAGAAGATTATGTTAGTCAAAGTCATTTGGTTGGACCAAATGGTTCATTGACGCAGCAAATTTCAAAAGGAATAATTCCTTCACTTATTTTTTGGGGACCGCCCGGAACAGGCAAAACAACTTTGGCACAAATTATAGCGCAGGAATCTAAACGTCCGTTTTATATTTTGAGCGCCATTAATTCTGGGGTTAAAGATATTCGAGACGTAATCGAAAAGGCAAAACAAAGCGGAGGTTTATTTACGGCCAAAAATCCGATTTTGTTTATTGATGAGATTCACCGCTTTAGTAAATCGCAACAAGACTCGCTTTTAGCCGCTGTTGAAAAAGGATGGATTACACTCATTGGTGCAACAACAGAAAACCCAAGTTTTGAAGTTATTCCCGCATTATTATCCCGTTGTCAGGTCTATATACTAAATGCATTTACAAAAGACGATCTAGAAGCCCTATTGCATCGTGCAATGAAAATTGATGTGGAATTAGCCTCTAAAAAAATAACTTTAAAAGAAACGGAAGCATTACTCCGACTTTCTGGCGGAGATGGCAGAAAACTGCTTAATATTTTTGAACTTGTAGTTAATGCTTCCCCAAGCGACAATGTAATTATTACTAACGATCGTGTTTTCGAACTGGTTCAGCAAAATACTGTTTTGTATGACAAAACTGGTGAACAGCATTATGATATTGTTTCTGCTTTTATAAAATCCATAAGAGGAAGCGATCCAAATGGTGCCGTTTACTGGCTGGCAAGAATGATTGAAGGCGGTGAAGATGTAAAATTTATTGCCCGAAGAATGCTGATTTTATCTAGTGAAGATATTGGGAATGCAAACCCAACGGCATTTATTATGGCTAATAATACTTTTCAGGCTGTCTCAACGATAGGTTATCCGGAAAGCCGAATTATATTGAGTCAATGTGCCATATATCTGGCAACATCTCCAAAAAGCAATGCATCTTATATGGCTATTGGAAATGCGCAGCAATTAGTAAAACAAACAGGAGATTTACCTGTTCCTATTCATTTGCGAAATGCTCCGACAAAATTGATGAAAGAATTAGGTTATGGTGAAGATTATAAATATTCGCATGATTATGCTAATAATTTTGCCGAACAAGAATTTCTTCCAGATGCTATAAAAGAAACGGTTCTTTACAATCCGGGGAGCAATTCTAGAGAGAACAGCAACCGCGAATTTTTAAAGAACCGTTGGAAAGATAAATATGGTTATTAAACCATAATATGTTTTAGAATTTTACAGAAACTTTTTCTGAAACCAATTTATCATTTTGATAATACTCAAAATACCATTGATTATCTTTTGCGTTTAAAGATCCCTGAATACCATCTTTAATAGCAATAAATGAATCTGCACGTGAAGTTTTCAATAATTTCATTACCACTTTTGGTGTTTTATCAATTAATTGAAAACCATTTTCTGTTGGCTGCGCGTATAATAAATTTGGATCTGAAAGATTTACTACAGGTTTCTCTTCTACTGGAGTACTCGCAACAACAGCAGCAACAGGAGCCGCAGCTTGTGCTACATTAGAAGGCGTTGAAGAAACAGTTTTTCCATTATATTTATAGTGCAGTCCAATAATAGAAACAAACGCACCTTCAAGACTTTCTTTGTATGCTACTTCATAATCCTTCTCCCTGCTCTTTCCGGTTTCAGAAGTATAAATTACTTTTCCGTAGCAGTCTTTAAATTGAACAAAAAGTTTTGTTACTAAAAAAGCATTATCTCTTTTTACATCGATATACAAAATCTCACATCTGTCATAACCTGCAGGTACTTGCTCGCTTGTATAAAAAGCTTCAAACCCGGCTTTAAGTAAATTTGATTTAGTTAAGGTAGCTAATCGATATTGATTGTCTGTTTTAATAAAATCATATTTAAGCGGAATTATAACGGCTTTATAATCGTTAACAGATTGCGAAAATCCAATAGCCGAACAAAATAGTAAAGCCAGTAAAACTTTTATTTTCATAATTATAGGTATTTTTTTAGTTCTAGTAAATGATTAATTTGTTTTAATTTTTTAGGCACATCAATATTTCTGATGTTAAAGAAAATAGCATCCATACCAGCGTTTAAAGCGCCATTAACATCTGCATCAAAATCATCGCCAATCATGACGCTGTTTTCTTTTGATGCCTGAGCCAAATTGACAGCATAATCAAAGATAATACTATTTGGTTTTTTAACGCCTGCTAATTCAGAATTTGTAATCGTGCTGAAATAACCTCCAAGCGAAGCATTATTTATTTTCTTGGTTTGAACATGCGCAAACCCATTTGTAATAATATGCAGTTTATACTTAGGTTTAAGATATTCCAGAACTTCAATTGCTCCATCAAAAAGATAATTATTATCGGTCAAAAACTCAATATAATCATTAGCAATCTGATCTATATTTTCATCAGAAATGGAATAATTTAAAGCATCAAAAGAATATTTTAATCGATTATAGCGTAATTCCTGATGGGTAATTTCATCATTTTGGTACAACCTCCAGCATTCCTGATTTATGGGAACATATTTTTTAATAAAATCTTCAATTTTAATTTCTCCGAAATTATTTTTAAAAATACGATCAAAAGCCATTTCTGAATTTTTATCAAAATCCCAAAGCGTGTGATCTAAATCAAAAAAAATATCTGTAATGTTAGTATTCATAGATTAAAAAATTCCTTCATCTACAAAACTATAATATTTTGTTTCAGTAATAATCAAATGATCCAAAATTTTAACATCTAGAATCTCTCCTGCTGTTTTTATTTTCTTTGTAATTTGTTTATCAGCATCACTTGGATTTAAATTTCCAGAAGGATGATTATGACACAAAATCAAACCTGTAGCGCCATTTTCTAAGGCTAATTTAAAAACCAATCGTATATCTACAATTGTTCCTGTAATTCCTCCTTTGCTTAATTGTGATTTAGAAATAACTTTATTAGAATTATTAAGAAAAAGCACCCAAAATTCTTCATGAGACAGTTCTCCAATAATAGGCTGCATAATTTCGAAAGTATTTTTACTTGAGATAATTTTAGACAATTTAACCGTATCCTCTGCCCTTCTTCTTCGTCCTAATTCTAAAGCAGCAATAATGGTAATCGCTTTTGCTTCTCCTATTCCTTTAAATTGCATTAATTGAGAAATAGACATTTTCCCTAAAGAATTTAGATTCCCCGCACCAGCTAAAATTCTTTGACTTAATGCAACTGCCGATTCATTGCGACTTCCGGAACCAATTAAAATAGCCATTAATTCGGCATCGCTTAAAGCATCTTTTCCTTTAAGCATTAATTTCTCACGAGGCTTATCATCTTCTGACCAATTTTTTATAGCAAAATGACTTCCTTCCATAATAATATATTTTGAGAAGCGAATATATATTAAAAAGAAGAAAAATCTTTCAAAAAATTGAATCATTTCCAAATTTGTTTAACTTTAAAAACTAACTTATCTCGAAATGAAAATTTTACGTATTTCTTTCCTTTTGTTTCTTTTTATATCCTGTCAAAAAAAGGAAACAGCAAAAATTGCCAGCAACGAAAATCAGCCAAATAATTTTGAAGAGAGATTATCTCAAGCTGCAATTTCAATTATTGATCCATCAATAGACTATGATCCTGCCTATTTTTCAATTCAATATCCAAATGGAGATGTTCCTGCAAAAAAAGGAGTTTGTACCGATGTTGTTATTCGCTCTTATCGAAAATTAGGAATTGATCTTCAAAAAGAAGTACATGAAGATATGGTAGAAAACTTCGACGCATATCCGAATTTAAAAAATTGGGGAATGACTAAAACCGATACTAATATCGATCACAGAAGAGTCCCAAATTTGGAAATATTTTTTGAAAGAAAAGGAACAAAACTACCCGTAACTCAAAATTCTAACGATTATAAAACTGGTGAAATTGTAACATGGATGATTAATGATAAACTCCCTCATATTGGAATAGTAACTAACAAAAAATCAAATGACGGAAAACGAAATTTAATCGTCCACAATGTTGGTAATGGCCAAGTTCTTCAAGATTGTTTATTTGAATATAAAATTGTGGGACATTTTAAATATTCCAAAGAAATTCTAAATTAGAAATTCCGAAAATTAAATTTTAAAATCTAAAATTCAAAAAAAAGCCAGCTGTAAAAAACAGCCGGCAATTATATAATTTTCAAATTGACTGATTAACTACTCAATCAATTGTTTTACTTCATCAAAATTCAAACCTCCGTAATTTCCTGAACTCATTAATAAAAGTGCAGAATTATCTAAATTCAAATTGAATAAATATTCTTTAAATTCAGCTGGATTTGTATAAATGATTAAATCTTCTCTATTAAAAGCAGAAGCAATTTGTTCGTATGTGACTTCTTCTAACTGTTTAATTTTTACAGCATCTGGCGAATAGAAAACAACTGCAACATCAGCATATTCTAAAGCTCCTTCATACTCTTTTAAAAATTCGGCATTTAAACTACTGTACGTATGCAATTCTAAACAAGCTACTAAAGTTCTGTTTGGATATTGTTCTTTTACCGCTTTAGTCGTTGCCGCTACTTTACTTGGCGAATGTGCAAAATCTTTATAAGCAACTTTTCCTTTTCCTTCGGCAATTTTTTCTAAACGTTTAGAAGCCCCTTTAAAACTGGCAATAGCTTCATAAAAATCGGCTTCATCAACGCCCATATTTTGGCAGATCCATTTTGCTCCGGCAAGATTATTTAAATTATGCGCTCCAAAAACTTCAATTGGCATATCGCCTTCTGGCGTTTTTAATAATGTTACGCCGTCACTAACTGCATATTCCGGAGTATGATAAGCTAATTTACGAATAGGATTTGTTGCAGCCTCAGAAACTCGTTTTACTTCCGGGTCATTTTCGTTATAAACTAAAATTCCTCCGTTTGTAATTTTCGAAATAAAAATTTCAAACTGCTCTACATAATTTTCATATGTTGGAAAAACATTAATATGATCCCATGCAATTCCTGAAATCAAGGCAATGTTGGGCTGGTATAAATGAAATTTCGGGCGACGATCTATTGGAGAAGATAAATATTCATCACCTTCTAAAACCATAAAATCATTTTCTTCGGTAAGATGTACCATGGTGTCAAAACCTTCTAACTGTGCACCAACCATATAATCTACTTCAATATTATGATAATGCATAACGTGCAAAATCATCGAAGTAATGGTTGTTTTTCCATGCGAACCGCCAATTACAACACGAGTTTTATTTTTTGATTGTTCGTATAAAAATTCTGGGTAAGAATAAATTTTAAGTCCCAATTCCTGCGCTTTCAACAATTCCGGATTATCCGCTTTTGCATGCATTCCAAGAATTATAGCATCAATATCGGCAGTAATTTTTTCAGGAAACCAGCCCAATTCAGCAGGAAGAATTCCTTTTTTCTCTAATCTTGATTTTGAAGGCTCAAAAATAGCATCATCACTTCCTGTAACCTGATAACCTTTATTATGCAATGCTAATGCTAAGTTGTGCATAGCGCTTCCGCCTATAGCGATGAAATGTGTTTTCATTTAAAATGTTTAATCGTTAAACTGTTTAATTGGTTAATCGAAAAAGCCAATAACTAATAAAACTCAAATAATTATTTTTCAAAAATAAGGAAATATAAAATGTGTTATTTCCTTTTATAGATAAATTAGTACTTTGTACGAAAAATATTTTTAAACCTTTCCCAACCTTTATCGAGAAACTGCCCTCTATAGATAAAAAGCACTTTATGAAAAATATACTATTTGTTTTATTATTGATTTCTAATACAGTTTTTGCGCAGCAAAATGATAAAAGATGGGACAAAGTTATTGCCCTTGAAAATGAAGGCAAAGTAAAATCGGCAAACGAAATTGTTTCTAAAATTTACACGAAAGCAATAAGTCAAAAAGACGAAGTTCAAATGATAAAATGCTTTTTCTATCAGTCTAAATATCTACAGGTTGTGGATGAAAATGCACAAACCAAAATTTTAAATAATCTAAAAACTGACATTAGCCGCGTTTCTGTTCCATCAAAAGCAATCTTGAATTTGGTCTACGCAAAATGTTTAACCGATTATTTCGCCCGAAATAAATATCAAATTGAAAAAAGAACAAATACCGAAGAGCTGGATAATGATTTCCTGACCTGGACAGCAAAAAATTTCAATGCTCAAATTGATCTTGCTTTAAAAACTTCACTGGAAAACGAAACTGTTTTAAAAAATACTTTATTGACTAAATACGAGGCTATTTTTGATTATCCAACCATGGAGAAATTCAAAACTCTTAATTTATTAAATTATGTAATATCAGAAAACATAAACCTTCAATCGCAAAAAATTCACTTTTGGGAAATTCAAAAAAGTGATTTTTTATCTTCTAAAAAAGATCTTTTAGGAAATTCAACTGATTTTATAAAATTAAACTTTGATTCTGTTTCAAACGAAAATCTTAAAATCACTTTAAAACTCTATCAAAGACAGGAAATTAACAATTCTACTGCCGAAAATATTTGGGGAAGAATTCAGTTTTTCAAAAAAAATATTTTGGACGCAGATGAAGATTACATTCAGGCTTTAGCTGCTCTTCAAAACAAAACTGATAATGTGCTTTTAATACAAAACATTCAGTTAGAAAGAGCCTCTTTTTTATCTCAAAAAGCCTCAAAAAAAGCATACCCCGATTATAATATAAAAGCAGTTGCAATTTTAGACAGCATTTTACAAATTAACAATAAATCAAATGCGTATAAACTTGCCATACAGCAAAAGGAAAACATTTTATATAAAAATTTAAATGTCCAGCTTCAAAAATATGTTTACAACAACGAAAACACGCGCGCTTTTGTTCAATATAAAAATGTCGAAAAACTTAAAATTTCCTTTTTCAAAATTTCACAAACACAGCTTATAAATCTCACAAAATCTTATATCACTACAGATGGAATCAGAGATACAATCATTCAAAAAACAAAACCTGCAATTTCACAATCTTACACCTTAACCAACAAAAAAGATTATTTTGAATATTCAACAGAAGTTTTGCTGCCACAACTAGAGACAGGTTCTTATTTAGTATATTTTGAAAGTGAGGCTGATTCAAATGACAGGAAAGCTTATGCCTTTGAAACTATTACAGTTTCTGACTTTATAATTTTAGGAACTCAAAATGATACAGCGGAAATTTATCAGATTCTGGATCGAAAAACCGGAAAACCATTAGAAAATGTAAACATCAAATCTCAGTCAATTAACGTTTTAACAAATAAAAACGGAATTGCGGTTTTTGAAAAGAAAATTAACCAGTATACTTATCAACCTATTACTGTTTATACACCAAAAGATACTCTTTACGTTGAAAACAAATATCTTGCTTACAATAACTTATACAGCGACAAAAATGAGGATCAGAATAATTTTAAAGGGAAAGTAGAATTTTATTTAGACCGTGCAATTTATCGTCCGGGACAAACTGTTTACTATAAAGGAATTGCGACACAAAAAACTAAAAACAAATCGGCTGTAGTTCCCTTTACAACATTTCAAGTTATTGTTGAAGACCCTAACAATACTGAAATCAAAGAATTTGATGTTACAACAAATGAGTTTGGTTCTTTTTCGGGCGAATTTGTTCTTCCAAAATCTGGCCTGACAGGTAGTTTTCTAATTACTGCCGATGAACCTACTGACTATGAAAATGACAAAGTTTATAATAAAACAAAAGATGAGCATCCATTTTGGGATAATGTAGATTTTGAAACTTCCCAAATCGATTTTCAGGTTGAAGAATACAAACGTCCAAAATTTGAGGTAACTTTTGAACCTAAAAAAGAAAGTTTTCAGCTTAATCAACTAGTTAAAGTAAAAGGAACTGCAAAAGCTTTTGCAGGAAGTAACATTTCTGATGCAAAAGTAACTTATACCGTTACCCGACATACGACTTATTTAAGACATTTCTATAATCAGGAAGTTGAAAATGAAGTTTTGGCTGTTGAAGAAACTAAAACTGATGCCTCAGGAAAATTTTCAATTGATTTTACAGCCCTTCCTGCTAAAAACTCTAAGAAAGAACTATTGCCAGTTTTTAATTATGAAATAAAAGCTTCTGTTACTGATATCAACGGAGAAACTCATGATGCCGGCACTTCTATAAAAGTTGGTTATCACGACTTAGAATTAAATGCTGTAATTCCTAATGAAATCTACACTAAAAATAAAAATGAGATTAAACTTTTAAGCACTAATCTAAATGGAGAATTTATGCCAATTAAGGGAGAAATAAAAATTTACTATCTTAACCCATTCTCTACAAAATTTAAGGGCAGAGTATTTCCTAATCCTGAAATAGAATCTATTTCAAATTCTGATTTTGAGAAATTATTTCCATACGAAAACAATCAAAATTCAAAAGAAAAAACAACCGAAATTTTATTGTATTCCAAAAATATCGATACACAAAAAGACAAAACTCTTGCTTTAGATTTCATTTCAAATTATAAATCCGGTGACTATAAAATTGTCTTTTCTGCAAAAGATAGTTTTGGAAATTTAATAGAAAGCAATTCAAATTTCAGGCTTTTTCAAAGCAGCGATAAATTTGACACAAGTCGTTTATTTAGTGTAACACAAATAAATCAAGATGCCTTAAAAGACGGTTTTGTTTTAATAAAACTAACTTCTGTTCTTCCAGAATTATATATTACTGGGACAGCCAGTTATGAAAACAAATTGTATTCAGAAGAAATATATCACCTTCGAGATCATGAAGCGTTAGTTAAGATCCCGATAAAAAAAGAATTTCAAAATGGGGTAATAATTGATTTCACAAGTATATACGAGAATCAAAAATTTGACAATAATGTTTTTGTTATTTTAAAAAGAGAAAAACCAGAATTTAAATTTGATGTAGAAACATTTAGATCTAAAATACAACCCGGAAGTAACGAAAACTGGTCTTTTAAATTAACCGGAACAGCTGCAAAAAAAGAATCTGAAGTTTTGGCGTCAATGTATGACAGCTCATTAGATCAATTTACCACAAAAAATTGGCCAAGCTTAAATCTTGATCAATACAATATTGGACACAGTTACAAAGCACTTTTAGGTAACGAAAAAACATATACTACAATCCTTAATTTAAATACTCCGTCTAAGCGTATTGAACTAAAAAATGAAAGTACAAAGCTAATCTGGTTTGGATTTGATTTTGCCCGCACCAGCAATGATGTAATTTATTTACAAAGAGAATATCAAAGACAGTTAACAAAAAAAATAAAAAAACCATTAGATGCCAAATTGATTTCCGGTATTGTAACTGATCGGGATCAATTACCTCTTCCTGGTGTGAGCATAACTATTAAAGGTACACAAAGAAGCACAAGTACTGATTTTGACGGATATTATGAAATTGAAGCAAAAGAAAATGAAGAACTTGTTTTCGCCTATATTGGTTATAAAAATCAATCTGCAATTGTTTACAAAGATAAAACCATCAATTTTGAATTAACAGCAGAATCAAATCACTTAGAAGAAGTTGTTGTAGTTGGTTATGGCACACAAAAAAAGAAGTTACTAACAGGTGCTATCTCCCAAATAGTTCTTTCAGAAGATAATGCTGTTTATAATTCCGCTGGATTTTCACAACAATTAGCCGGAACCGTACAAGGTGTTCAAATTAGAGGTGGGTCGTCAGTTAAAGGAACAAATCCTTTATATGTAGTTGATGGACAAATAGTAAGTGAAATAAAAAATTTAAATCCAAATGAGATTTTATCAATTGATGTTTTAAAAGATGATAAAGCAACAGCTCTTTATGGAAGCAGAGCAGCAAATGGAGTAATAATTGTTACAACAAAAAGTGCTCTCGAAGCCTTAACACAAGTAAAAGCCAGAAAAAATCTTTCTGAAACGGCATTCTTTTTCCCGAATTTAAAAACAGATTCTAATGGAAAAGTGAGTTTTAACTTTACTTCTCCAGAAGCGTTGACTGCTTGGAAACTTCGTTTATTGGCTCATAATAAAGATGCTGTTTCCGGTTATTTAGAGAAAAGCGTTATTACACAAAAAGAGTTGATGATACTGCCTAACTTTCCACGCTTTTTTAGAGAAAAAGATACCATTGTGATTAGTGCAAAAATCTCGAATGTTACCGCTGACGCAAAAGCCGGAATCGCTAATTTACAGTTTTTTGATGCCGTGACGATGCAGTCAATTGATGCGAAATTGTTAAACACAAAAAACATTCGAAATTTCACCATTCCTGCTTACGGAAACACAACGGTAAATTGGACAGTTACAATTCCAGAAGGCTTACAGGGAGTTCAATATAAAATTTTGGCAAAATCTGGTAATTTTTCAGATGGAGAAGAAAATATTATTCCCGTTTTAACCAACAATATGCTCGTTACAGAAAGTATCCCAGTTTGGGTTCGGGAGAATTCAACAAAAGAATATACTTTCGAAAACTTAAAAAATAATAATTCTACGACTTTAAGAAATCATCAGTATACATTTGAATATACTTCAAACCCAACCTGGATTGCCATTCAATCTTTACCGTATTTAATGGAATACGAACATGAATGTGCAGAACAAACTTTTGCTCGATTTTATGCCAATGCTTTAGCTTCAGAAATAATTTCAAGTAATCCAAAAATTGCGGCTGTTTTTGAAGAGTGGAGAAAAAAAGGAAAATCAGTTTCTAAGTTAGAAGAAAACGAAGAATTAAAATCGATCATTCTGGCAGAAACGCCTTGGTTAAATGATGCTCAAAATGAAGATGAAAAGAAAAAGAATCTTGCGCTTTTATTTGATTTAGAGAAAATGAAAACTTCCCAAGAAGCTGCTTTCGACAAATTAAAACAAAAACAAAAAGTATCTGGAGGATTCTCTTGGTTTGACGGCGGTTATGAAAGCGAATATATCACAAGACACATTCTGGCCGGTTTAGGTCATTTAGCAAAAATGAGTAAAAATGATACTGCAAAAATCGATGAAATCGCCAAAACAGGAATTCCGTTTTTAGACAATAAATTTCTAGGCTATCATAGTTTTAGAACCAAAAACTTAAAAACAACCGATAAACTAATCTGGATTAATCCGTATTCTGATCTTCATTATTTATATACCAGAAGTTTTTACTTAGATAAATATCCATTATCTGACACTTTAAAAAAGATTACTAAATTGTATTTAGGGACTGCAAAAAAAGAATGGCTTGATTATTCACTTTACGAAAAAGGATTGGCTGCTTTAACTTTGAATAGATTTGGTGAAAAAGAAACTGCTACAAAAATTATCGAAAGTCTAAAAGAAACTTCTTCAAATAACGAAGATTGGGGAATGTACTGGATTGCGAACAAATCTGGCTGGTATTGGTATCAGGCGCCAATTGAAACTCAGGCTTTATTGATTGAGGCTTTCGCCGAAGTTACGCAAGACACCAAATCTGTAGATGCGATGAAAGTTTGGTTATTAAAAAATAAACAAACCAAAAACTGGCCAACAACAAAATCTACAACAGAAGCTATTTATGCTTTATTACTGCAAGGTACAGATTGGCTTTCTGTAAAAGATAATACCATTATAAAATTAGGTGACGAAAAAATCATGACTAAAAAACTGTCTGAAAATCAAAAAGAAGCTGAAACCGGTTACGTTAAATTAAACTGGAAAGCCGATGAAGTAAAGAAAGAAATGGCTTCTATCAGCATTCAGAATAAATCAAAAGTTCCGGGATTTGGAGGCGTTTACTGGCAGTATTTTGAAGATTTAGATAAGATTAAAAATAATTCAGGCACAATTTTATCAGTTTCAAAAGAACTTTATCTAAAGAAAAGCACTTTAAAAGGCAATGAATTAGAAAGAATTACAGCAAAAAATTCTCTAAAAACTGGAGATTTAGTTACAATACGTTTAATTATTACTTCGAAAGAAGACACCGAATATGTTCATTTAAAAGATATGCGCGCTTCTTGTTTTGAACCTGTAAATGTTCTTTCAGAATATAAATATTCAGATCGTTTAGGATATTATATGAGTACAAAAGATGCTGCCACACATTTCTTTTTTGACCGAATCAATAAAGGAACTTATGTTTTGGAATATGATATTAGAGTAAATAACAGTGGCGAATTCTCAAACGGAATTACAACAATCCAAAGCATGTATGCTCCCGAATTTGCAAGTCATACAAAAGGAATTCGGGTAAAAGTTCAATAAAAAATTCCAAATTCCAACAAAAGTATATAATTTATGCTTTTGTCAGGCTGAGCGAAGTCGAAGCCCTTCTCGTTATGCGAGCCTTCGACTTCGCTCAGGATGACAATAAATTCGTGAATTCATGGCAGAAAAAAATTACCATAAAAAAACCCGACAGATTTAAAATCTGTCGGGTTTACTTTTATAATGAAACTGAGATTATTTAGAAATCGTCAATTCGTCAATAATATTTTTAGCACCAGCGTATTTGTCAATAATCCAAAGTACATAACGAATATCAACGTTAATAGTTCTTTGTAATTTAGGATCAAAAATTACGTCTCCGGCCATTGCTTCAATGTTTCCGTCAAAAGCAATTCCAATTAATTCTCCTTTTCCGTTTAAAACTGGCGAACCTGAGTTTCCTCCAGTAATATCATTATCAGTCAAGAAGTTTACTGGCATGTAACCTGCTTTATCAGCATATTGACCAAAATCTTTTGCTTTGTTTAATTCTAATAAACGAGCTGGTAAATCAAATTCCTGATCTCCGGCTTTATACTTTTTCACCATGCTTTCCATAGTAGTATAATTGTTGATCGCAGCATCGTTACGAGGATCCGCAGGTAAAGCGCGAACTTTTCCGTAAGTCAATCTCAAAGTAGAGTTTGCATCAGGATATTTAATTGCGTTTAATTTTGATTCTCTTAAACCTTCAACCAATTCTCTGTAAGCAGTTGCAAAACCATCATCCGCTTTCTTTTGATCATCTGTTTTTGTACGCGACTTTGTCAATAAATCATTAGAAATAATATATAATGGATCGTGTACAATTGCTAATGGTTTTGGATCAGCCATAAATGCTAATACTTTTTCCTTAGTTGTAAAATAACTAATTTCAGTTGCTTTTGCCACATCAGCAGTAAAGTCACCATTATTAGCCGTTTTCATTTTAGCAACTTCCGTAGCAAGTCCATATTCAGCAGCTTTAGAAGCATATAAATTTAATTGCGCTGTCAATACATCTTTTTCAAGCGGAGCATAAAAATTACCATAGATATTGTCAATCATTGTGTTGATCTTTGGTAACATCTCTGCTCTTTTTGCTTCATTTTCTTTATAATAAGCAATCAGCTCATTTCCTAAATTTGCAGGACCAGCCGCATAGCTAGAAGTACGCAAAAGCTGCGTTAAATAATTATCGTGACGCGCTTTTAAATTTGTTTCTCTGTAATAATCGTTAATAGTAGGAATTACATTTTCGTACTTATCTTTATTAGCCGGCTTACTTGCCCACTCATAAAATTTATCTTCTTGTTCTGATTTTGTATCTACCGTTCCCGCTTTTGTTAAAGCATCGATCATACCTTGACGGTTTTTCCAGTAGTTTGCTGTCGAAGCATATTTAGATGCATATTTCAAACGAACTGTTGCATCTGTATCCATATACTTTTTCATTACATCCATTCCTGTTTTAGCACCTTCAACCCAAGCAGGATAAGCATATTTTATATTCTGCTCAATTCCTCCCGCCGGCATCCAGCGATTTGTTCTTCCAGGGTAACCCAAAATCATGGCAAAATCATTTTCTTTTACACCTTTAATACTTACAGGTAAATAATGTTTTGGCTGTAAAGGCACATTATCTTTAGAATACGCTGCAGGATTTCCGTCTTTATCAGCATACACTCTAAACATAGAGAAATCTCCTGTTTGACGAGGCCACTCCCAGTTGTCAGTATCTCCTCCAAATTTACCAACACTTTCTGGTGGTGTTCCTACTAAACGAACATCTGTGTAATCTTGGTAAACAAAATAGTAATATTCATTTCCTTGAAAAAATGGACGAACAGAAACTGTATATTTTCCGTTTTCACTATTTTCCGTTTCAATTAAACTAATCTCCTGCTGAATGATTTTATTTCTTTCAGTTTCGGTCATAGTATCATTTACTTTTGATAAAATTCTTTTAGAAACATCGTCCATACGAACAAAGAAACGAACGTATAAAGATTTAGGTTTCATTTCGGCACTTTTATCTTTTGCCCAAAAACCATCTTTCAAATAGTTTTGTTCTGCAGTAGAAAGTTCTGCAATCGCATTATATCCGCAATGGTGGTTTGTTAAAACCATTCCGCTTTTAGAAACGATTTCAGCAGTACACCCGCCATTAAACTGTACAATTGCATCTTTTAAACTATGGTGGTTGATACTGTAAATTTCTTCGGCTGTTAATTGCAAGCCCATTTTCTCCATATCTCTATGGTTCAATCTTTCGATAAACATCAAGAACCACATTCCCTCATCAGCTCTTACAGGAAAAGCCATAAGGCACATGGTCAAGAATAAAACTATTTTTTTCATGTTATTTTGTTTAAGTACTGCGAATATAACTCATTTTCGCAAAAAAAATAAACATTCGATATAAAAACAAAACATAATAAATAAATATTAAGATGATTTTGCGAAATTCATAATTTGACAAAAAAGAAAAATTATTAGAATATAAAAAGATAAAAGCTAATTAAACTTATAAAATTTTAGCTTTAATGAAATCATGATTTTAAATCTTAATAAAAATTGTAAAAATTAACTTTCAATTAAAAATATTTAATTTAATCTATTTCTTACAAACAATTATTCCTTTAATTTGCCTTTCTAATTAAAAAAATAAAAATGAAAAAATTATTAGTAGCAGTTGTTCTATTAGTGACAACAATGATGAGTGCGCAAAAAGGATCAATTTTACTTGGTGGAAATGTTGGATTTGGTTCAGAAAAAATTGGAGATGATAAATATGAAAATTTTGAATTTTCTCCAAAAGTAGGATATCAATTTGCTGACCATTGGACTGCAGGAGTTGAAGGTTCAATTACTAACAGCAAAATAAGCGGATTAGACAGACAGGAAGAGTATAAAATTGGAGCTTTTGCACGTTATTCAACTCCACTTTCTCAAATGTTTTCTTTTTATGCAGATTTAGGAACTGGATACCAAACTAGAACATTAGACAACGCTAAAGGTATTTATGCAAGTTTTGATCCGGGTGTGTTTATTAACATGAAAAACGGATTTGGTGTAAACTTCTCTATTGGAGGAATAAACTACAACAACTTGAGTGGAAAAAACATTGACAGAGAAGAAAATTTCAAGTTTAATTTTGGAAAAACTTTAAACATTGGAATCTCTAAAAACTTTGGACTATAATTTCACAGGATTTAAGTTAGAAAGTAAAATCCTTTATACTTTTTGTTTTTTCGCACAGAAAGTAAAAAACCCGACATTTACATTGTCGGGTTTTTAAATTTATAATAAAACGATATTATTCATTAAGCATTTTCCAAAGTTTATCCTTCAAATCTGTTAAACCTTGCTGTGCAACAGATGAAATAAACATGTACGGAATATCTTTAAACGAAACGTCTAATTCTGCTTTCAATTCAGCTTTAAGTTCGTCATCCAGCATATCACATTTTGAGATAACCAAAAGACGTTCTTTGTCCAGCATTTCAGGATTATATTTCGTTAATTCATTTACCAAAATATCATATTCTGCTTTAATATCTGGCGTATCAACCGGAACTAAAAATAGTAAAGTTGAATTACGCTCAATATGGCGAAGAAAATAATGTCCTAAACCTTTTCCTTCGGCAGCGCCTTCAATAATTCCCGGAATATCAGCAATTACAAAAGATTGATAATCTCTGTAAGCTACAATTCCTAAATTTGGTTTTAAGGTTGTAAAAGGATAATCGGCAATTTTTGGTTTTGCTGAAGTTAATACAGATAATAATGTAGATTTTCCAGCATTAGGAAAACCAACCAATCCAACATCTGCCAAAACTTTAAGTTCCAGAATAACGTCCATTTCTAAACCTGGTAAACCTGGCTGAGCATAACGCGGTGTTTGGTTTGTCGAACTTCTAAAATGCCAGTTTCCTAAACCTCCCTTTCCTCCTTTTGCAAGAATTCTTTTTTCGCCGTCTTCTGTAATTTCAAAAAGTACTTCTCCGGTTTCTTTGTCTTTTACAACAGTTCCCAAAGGCACTTCAATAAATTTATCATCACCATCTGCTCCCGTGCTGCGGTCCCCTCCACCGTCTCCACCGTGTCCGGCTTTAATATGACGCGCAAACTTTAAATGAAATAATGTCCAGAGTCCTTTATTTCCCACTAAATACACATGTCCGCCTCGACCACCATCACCACCGTCCGGGCCGCCTTTTTCAATAAATTTCTCTCTATGTAAATGCGTAGATCCTTTTCCTCCTTTTCCGGATGAAACATATATCTTAACGTAATCTACAAAATTTCCTTCTGTCATTTTTGTTTGTTTATGTGTAGTTTCAGGTTTCAGATTTCAAGTTTCAAGTTTGCGCAACGCATAACCTGAAACATGAAACTTTAAACTTGAAACAAATTTTCCCTACTCTTTAAGCGCTTTTACAAGCACTTTATCAATCTTTACGCCGTCCATGTCGACAACTTCTAAGATGAACTTTTGCCAAATTAGTTTCTCACCTTCTTTTGGAATATGTGAAAGTTCGGTCATAATCATTCCGCTTACGGTGTTTACTTCGTAGTCGTTTGTTAGTTCGTCTAATTCGAAATACGTTAAGAAATCGTGTAATGAATAATGTCCGTCAACCAGCCACGATCCGTCTTCTCTTTCTATAAGCTGGAATTCATCTTTATAAAACTCAGATGCATCGCCAACTAAAGCTTCCAGAATATCATTCAAAGTAATTAAACCTTGAAAAACACCATATTCATCAGAAACCAAAGCGTAGTGAACACCTGTTTTTTTGAAATTTTCTAACGCTTTATAAGCCGTTGTCTGCTCCATTAAATAAGGCGCATCAGAAATTATAGCCGCAAAATCAAAATTATCGTTTTCGATATTCGCGAATATATTTTTCAGTGTTACAACCCCAACAATATCATCATAGTTTTCATTGTAAACCGGATAAACCGTATGCAAATCCTGAACAACTAATTCTTTTATTTTCGTTTTATCAGCATTTAACGGAAGCATATCTACTGATTTTCGGTGCGTCATTAACGAACTTACTTTTCGGTCACCAATATGGAAAACACGCTCCACAATATCTTGTTCAATTTCCTGAACTTCTCCAACTTCTGTTCCCTCTTTGATGATGGCTTTAATTTCTTCCTCGGTAACTTTTCCGTCAGCAGTTGGTTTTATCTGCAAAACATTCAATAAAAAATCGGTTGAAGAAGTTAGCAACCAAATGAACGGTGCCGTGATAATCGAAATTACTTTCATTGGCATCGCAACCATTTTGGCAATCGATTCCGGATAATTTAATCCGATACGTTTTGGAAGTAATTCTCCTAAAACTAAAGAGAAAAATGTTAAAACTACAACCACAATTCCAACCGCAACGGAATGAGCGTATGGTTTTAAAATTTCAAAACCGCTCACAAATGTTTCTACATCTAATGTGATTTTATCCCCAGAATAAATACCCGTCAAAATTCCGATTAAGGTAATTCCAATTTGTACCGTTGATAAAAATTTGTTTGGAGAATTCGCCAGATCGAGCGCTGTTTTGGCACTTTTGTTCCCTTTTTTTGCTGCTGTTTCCAGTCTATTTTTTCGTGCCGAAATCAATGCAATTTCAGACATTGAGAAAACTCCGTTTAATAGTATTAGAAAAAATATTATTAGTATTTCCAATGTTTAGTAGATTCGTTATTTGTTTGGTTCGTTGTTTTTGTATAAATTCTTATTGTTCTATTTTAGCCCAGATGGAAGTGAAGAGCCCGGAGCTAAAAAAACTAATTTTTCCTGCCAGAAAACAGCGACCAGCGGAAGCTCGTTTTATGGTTTGGAAAAATAATTTTTTTAGCGAGGACTCGCAACGTACAGCTGGATTAGCTTCTACAAATTATCTATAACTGACGTTAAGCGTTCTGTAATTTCTTCGATAGTTCCGATACCGTTTACGGCGTGAAACTTATTTTGCTCTTTATAATACCCAATTAACGGAGCTGTTTTTTCATTGTATTCCTGATATCTTACACGAATTTTTTCTTCGTCCTGATCATCTGGTCTTCCGCTTGTTTTTCCTCTTTCCAGTAAACGTGCTACTAAAATTTCATCATCAGCTTCTAATGCAATCGTTGCTGTTACGCTTGAACCAATTGTTGGTAAAAATTTATCTAATGCCTCAGCCTGATCTAAAGTTCTTGGATATCCGTCGAACAAAAATCCTGCGCTTTCCGGGTGTTTATTTACTTCGTCAATTAACATTGCAGTTGTTACTTCGCACGGAACTAATTCTCCGTTATCCATAAAAACTCTTGCTTTTTTACCTAGTTCAGTATCATTTTTTAAATTAAAACGAAAAATATCTCCTGTTGAAAGGTGTGTTAAATTGTATTTTTCTTTTAAAAATTCTGCCTGAGTTCCTTTTCCTGCTCCAGGCTTTCCAAATAAAACAATGTTAATCATAGTACGTTTGAGTTGTGTGACTTCTTATTTTTTGAAGAAGTTTAAAATGAATATATAGTTGTGTTTTGTTTAATATTATTCTGCTAATTTATATACCTCGGTCAGGTTTCTGCCTAAACCGTCATAATCTAATCCGTAGCCAACAATAAATTTATTCGGGATTCTTATTCCGATATAATCTATTTTAATGTCTTTTTTATAAGCTTCTGGTTTAAAGAACAAAGTAGCCACTTTAAAGTGTTTTACATTTTGTGCTTTAAATAAATGTTTTAATTCTTCAAGCGTATTTCCTGTATCGATAATATCTTCGATAATAACAACGCTTCTTCCAGACAAATCCTGATTGATTCCAATCAATTCTTTAACTGAATTTGTTGTTTCAGTTCCTTCATAAGAAGCCATTTTGATAAATGAAACCTCGCAAGGACTTTTATATTTTTTCAGGAAATCGGCAGCCACCATAAAGGCGCCATTCAAAACTCCAATAAAAATTGGAGTATCATCTCCAAAATCATCTTCTACCTGTGCAACTAATTTGGTTAAAGCAAAATCAATTTCCTTAGCCGAAATAAACGGAACAAATTGTTTATCGTGAAGTTGTATCATTATTTTTAAATTTAAAATAATGGACAAAGATACAGAATTACAACCAATCTGCCCACATGAAAATAGAATCGAAAGATGACTTTTTTGTGAATGTTAAATATCAGTTAATAATTACAAATTCGTTCCTAACCCTACTTTTAAATTTACTAAATTGTTGTTGAATAATCATTTAACTCCAAAACACCAATGAAGAATTACTTACCACTATTTTCTATATCATTATTAATTTTAATGACTTCCTGCAACGGACAAGTTAAAAAAGAAGAAAAAGAAGCACTTGCAAAACAACCCGGAAATGTTGTAAAAACTGCTATTGGCGACATTACGCTTCCGCCGCCATATGCTACTGAATCTAAAACGAATAACAGCAAAGTTATTGGCTGGCCAAACGGCGTTACGCCAAAAGCTCCAGAAGGTTTTACGGTTACCAAATTTGCAGACGGTTTTGAAAACCCACGCTGGACTTATATCGCACCAAATCAGGATATTTTTGTGGTAGAAAGCGGAACAAGATCGAGTAAAAATCAAATCACGGTTTTTCGCGACAAAGACAAAGACGGGAAATTTGAAACCCGCCAAGTTTTTATTACCGGCTTAAACAGACCTTTTGGAATGTTGGTTTTAAAGGACTTTTTCTACATTGCAAATACCGACGGATTATACCGTTATCCGTATAAAAACAATCCATTAAAATTAGAAACAAAAGGAGAAAAAATTCTTGAGCTTCCTGCCGGAGGTTACAACAATCACTGGACACGAAATTTATTAGCAAGTCCTGACGGAAGCAAAATTTATGTTTCTGTAGGTTCTGGAAGTAACAATGCCGAACATGGTGTTGACAAAGAAGTTCGTCGTGCCGGAATTCTAGAAATTAATCCTGATGGAACTGGCGAAAAAATCTACGCTTCGGGTTTGAGAAATCCGGTTGGAATGGATTGGAATCCGGTTAATAAAGAGCTTTGGACAGCGGTAAATGAACGTGATGATTTGGGTGACGATTTAGTTCCGGATTATATTACGAGTGTAAAAAAAGATGGTTTTTACGGATGGCCTTATTCTTATTTTGGAAGTATTCCTGATCCAAGAATGAAAGGCGAAAGAAAAGATTTGGTCGAAAAAGCAATTGTTCCTGATGTTCCCGTTGGTGCGCATACTGCTTCGCTTGGATTGGCATTTTATACTAAAGATGCATTCCCGGCAAAATATAAAAATGGTGCTTTTGTTGGGCAGCATGGTTCTTGGAACCGTTCTAAAATTTCAGGTTATAAAGTGTTGTTTGTTCCTTTTAAAGATGGAAAACCATCTGGAAAACCGGAAGATTTTTTAACTGGTTTTGTTTCGGATGAAAATAAAGCTGAAGTTTACGGACGTCCAGTTGCCGTGACCGTTATGAACGACGGATCGCTTTTAGTAAATGATGATAGTAGTAATACGATTTGGAAGGTTACAGCGAACAAATAAATTCCAATTATTCAATAATTTAAACATATAGAAACATAGATTTTATATTTTATTAAAAAGCGAAACACCTTTTTTGCCTCCATGAATCCTATGTTTCTATGTGTTTTAAAAAACTACATTTTTAATTCGAATCATTTATGACCTTAAAAAAATATTGTCTTTTTCTTTTTGTACTTTTTGTTTTCCAAAACATTGAAGCACAGAAAAGAGAAGGCAAAAATATTGACTCTCTAAAAACCGAAAAACTGAAAGAAGTTGTAATCAGTTCGCTTCATATTGATAACAATTTATTAAACACGCCGGCTTCAATTGGAATTCTTTCTAAAAAAGATTTACTGCAAAATAATACAACAGATATTACAACGGTATTGAATACAATTCCGGGTGTTTTTATGCAATCGTCTAATTTTACCACAACCCGAATTTCGATTCGCGGTATTGGTGCGCGAACCACTTACGGAACCAATAAAATTCGAGCTTTTTATGGAAGTATTCCGCTGACTTCCGGAAACAGCGAAACCGTAATTGACGATATTGACCTCGAAAACCTCAACCAAATCGAGATTATAAAAGGCCCGCTTTCGAGTGTTTATGGCGCAGGATTGGGCGGTGCGATTTTAATTTCGCCTCAGCTTTCTAAAAACGGAAATCAAAGTGCCGGAATAAGTTCTGTTTTTGGTTCTTTTGGATTATTGAAAAACAGTGTGAATTTTGGTTTAGATGAAAAAAACGGAAGTTTAAACATTAGTTATCACAATTTAAAAACCGATGGCTGGCGGGAAAACAGTGCGTACAAACGCGAAGGAATTACGCTTGCGGGAGAATTATTCAGAAAGAAAAACAGCAAACTGACTTATTTTTCAAACTATACTTATTTAAAAGCTTTTATTCCGAGTTCGATAAATAAAAATGCTTTTGAAAATAATCCGGAATCTGGTGCGCCAACTTGGGTCGCCTCAAAAGGATATAAAGAATACAAATCGACTTTGGGAGGATTGGCTTATGATTTTTCAATTAATGAAAATTTAAAAAACTCCACTTCGGTTTTCATTAATTATAAAGACAGCAACGAACCGAGACCTTTTGATATTTTACGCCAATATACTTTTGCAACGGGAGCGAGAACGCAATTCTCCGGAAATTTTAAAATTGGGAAAATAGAAAATAACTTTATTTCCGGAATTGAATATTTTACGGATACTTATAAAGGTAATACTTTCGAAAATCTGTATCAGCAAAATAATGGTTTAGGAAGTTTACAAGGCGACCAGCTTACCGAAACCGGGCAAAAAAGACATTTCTATAATATCTTTTCTCAATTAAGAACTTTACTTTCAAATCAATTTGAAATTCAGGCAGGTTTAAATTATAACAAAACTAAATTCAGCCTCGACAATTATAATACAAACACAAATCAGGAATACAGTTATGACGGGATTTTTTCGTCGCAATTATCTTTATTATTTAAGCCGAATTTGCAGCAAACTGTTTATTTTTCTGTCAGTCGAGGATTTTCATTGCCAGCTACAGAAGAAACGCTGACAAGCGAAGGCACAATTAACACGAATATAAAACCTGAAAACGGTTATAATTTTGAAGTGGGCGGAAAGTTCTATTTCTTCAATAAAAAACTTTACACAGAAATTGCGGTTTACCGAATGGAAATTAAAGATCTATTGGTCGCAAAAAGAGTTGGCGATGATCAATATGTAGGTTTAAATGTCGGAAAAACATTTCATGAAGGAATCGAAATTACCTTAAATCACAATTGGCCAATCAATCGATTCTTTTCTCTGAATTCTTATTTAGCCGGATCTTTAGGAAACTACGAGTTTAAAGAATTTGTTGATAACGGAAATGATTATTCCGGAAATAAATTAACCGGAGTCGCAGCAAACAAAGTCAACGCCGGAATTACTTTAAACACCAATCTTGGAATTTATTTCAATGCCGATTATCAATTTGTAGATGAAATTCCGATGAACGATGCCAATACCGCTTTTTCTGATTCTTATAATCTTATTAATTTAAAAACGGGTTATCAATTTGAGATTTTGCCAAAATTGACAACACATTTTTCTGCAGGAATAAATAATGTTACAAATACAAAATATGCTTCTCTAATACTGCCAAATGCCGTTGCGGTTGGAAACGCGGCGCCCCGTTATTATTATCCCGGACTTCCTATAAATTATTACGGAACAATCTCATTAAATTATTTATTTTAGATGCTTGAAATCACCCCCAAACCTAAAAAAATGCTTTCTGTATTACAAGAAAAACTGGATTATGTAAGTGCCTATCGGGAAAACCGGTTAAAGTGCGCGCAAGACATTCTTGAAAATCCATCTTTATTTGAAGAATTAGTTTCGATTTGCTTTTCGCCCGAAAATAAAAACAATCATAAAGCATGCTGGATTCTGGAATTTGTATCATATGAAGAACTAATCTGGCTTCAGCCTCATCTTGATTTTTTCTGTTCTAATTTGAAAGTTCTAAAAGATGAAAGTTCGCTTCGACCAATTGCAAAAGTGGTGCAGCTTTTAGTAAAATCACATTATAAGAAAAACGAAAACAGTATTTCATTATCCGAAGAAAATCTTCAGGATTGTATTGAAGCCAGTTTCGATTGGCTCATAAATGATGTAAAAGTCGCTACGAAAGCCTATTCTATAAGAACTTTATATGTCTTGGGAAATTATTACGACTGGATTCATCCTGAACTTCGAGTTATTTTAAATAAAGATTACGGAGATCATTCCGCAGCATACAAAGCCGTTGCCCGCGAAGTTTTGAAAAAAATTGAATAGTTTTTTGCCACAGATTAAAAAGATTAGAAGGATTTTTTGTTTGCCACGAATTACACGAATTACACGAATTATTTTTTAGATTGAATCTGAAAAATTAGTGGCAAACAAAAACCCGCACAGAGATAAATCCTTCTAATCCTTTTATCCCGATAGCTATCGGGAGTGGCAAAATTTTAAAAATAGAATTCGTGGAAATTCGTGTAATTCGTGGCAAAACTTTAAAATAGAATTCGTGAATTCGTGGCTGAAAAACTAAATTTTGGCTAAAAAAAGATTAAAAGGTATCTTTGCAAAAACACAACACAAAATGAATTATTTTTCTTCTGATTTTAAATTAGGAATATTAGGCGGCGGACAATTAGGCAAAATGCTTTTGTTCGATACCAGAAAATTTGACATACAAACTTATGTTCTAGATCCGAGTGACGAAGCCCCGAGTAAAATCGCCTGCAACAAATTCTTTCAAGGCGATTTAATGGATTATGAAACGGTTTACAATTTTGGAAAACAAGTGGATATTCTAACTTTTGAAATCGAATTGGTAAACCTTGAAGCTTTAACTCAATTAGAAAACGAAGGACTAAAAGTATATCCGTCTCCAAAAACTTTAAAAGGAATTCAGAATAAAGGAACTCAAAAAGATTTTTATACTCAAAGTAATATCCCAACTGCGTCGTATTTACGTTTTGAAAGTCCGGCACATTTGCAAAAATCAGTTGGAAATAATGAAATCACAATTCCGTTTGTTTGGAAATGCACCGAGTTTGGTTATGACGGAAATGGCGTAAAAGTTATTCGCCAGATTTCTGATATGGATGATTTACCAAATGTAGAATGTATTGCCGAAACTATGGTTCCGTTCAAAAATGAATTGGCGGTAATCGTGGTAAGAAATCCGTCAGGAGAAATTAAAACATATCCAGTTGTAGAAATGGAATTTCACCCAGAAGCAAATCAGGTTGAATACGTAATCTGCCCGGCAAGAATCGATGAAAAAGTAGCCGAAAAAGCTCGAGCAATTGCTCTGAATGTTTCTGAAAAATTCAATCACGTTGGACTTTTGGCTGTTGAAATGTTCCAAACTCATGAAGATGAGATTTTGGTAAATGAAGTGGCACCTCGTCCGCATAATTCTGGGCATTATTCTATTGAAGCAAGTTATACGTCACAATTCGAAAATCATCTACGTGCTATTTTAGATCTTCCGTTAGGAAACACAGACAGTAAAGTTGCCGGAATTATGGTAAATTTAGTGGGTGCCGAAGGATTTTCTGGAGATGTTGTTTATGAAAACATCGAAACCATTTTAGGATGGGATGGCGTTACTCCACATATTTACGGAAAAAAACAAACGCGTCCGTTTAGAAAAATGGGTCATGTTACAATCGTAAACGAAAATATGCAGGAAGCAAGACGAATTGCACAGGAAGTTAAGAATACTATTAAAGTGATTAGCGCTTAGTAATTAGTGATTAGTCGCAGTTTACAGTCGCAGTCACAGTCTAAATAAACATTTTATAGTCTCGGTTTTCAGTTTCCAACAACTTGAAACTTTAAACCTAAAACAAAACAAACAAAAAACACAATGAGCAAAGTAGCCATTATAATGGGAAGCATCTCAGACATGCCAGTTATGCAGGATGCAATCGACATATTAAAACAATTTAATGTAGAAGTTGAAGTAGATATCGTTTCGGCACACAGAACGCCGGAAAAATTATTCGATTTCAGTAAAAATGCACATACTCGCGGAATCTCGGTAATTATTGCTGGTGCGGGCGGTGCGGCACATTTACCTGGAATGGTGGCTTCGATGTCTCCGCTTCCAGTAATTGGAGTTCCTGTAAAATCAAGTAATTCTATTGATGGATGGGATTCTGTATTATCGATTCTGCAAATGCCGGGCGGAGTTCCTGTTGCAACTGTAGCTTTAAACGGAGCAAAAAATGCAGGAATCTTGGCAGCACAAATCATCGGAAGCCACGATAAAAAAGTTTTAGATACTATTATTTCTTATAAAGAAGAATTAAAAGCTGCGGTTAATAAAGCTGCTGAAGGTCTTAATAAATAAATTTAGTGATCAGTGGTCAGTTTTTTAGTATTCAGTAGTTGTCTTCATGAGAACTGAACACTTAAAAACTGACCACTGACTACTTTAAAAAAAACTCTACTTATGAGCGTACTAACACAATACTTCAATACAAAACATAACACTGCACCTTTTTCGCAAATTAAAATCGAAGATTATGTTCCTGCTTTCAACGAAGGAATTTCTTTGGCTAAAGCCGAAATTGATGCAATCGTAAATAATCCGGATGCGCCGACTTTTGAAAACACAATTGTGGCTATGGATTATTCAGGCGATATTTTGGATCGTCTTTCTAGTATTTTCTTCAATTTGAATTCGGCTGAAACGAATGACGAAATGCAGAAAATTGCGCAGGAAGTTTCACCTTTACTTTCAGAATTTGGAAACGACATTCGTTTGAATGCTGATTTATTTGCAAAAGTAAAAACGGTTTACGATCAAAAAGGAAGTTTAAATCTGAATGCAGAACAAACGACTTTATTAGATAAAAAATACAAAAGCTTCTCCAGAAACGGTGCCAATTTACCTGAAGACAAGAAAAACCAATTAAGAGAAATCGACAAAGAATTATCAAAATTGAGTTTACAGTTTGGCGAAAATGTTTTGGCAGAAACTAACAACTTTGAATTGCATTTAACGGATGAGAAAGATTTATCAGGTTTACCGGAAGGAACAATCGAAGCTGCAAGATTATTAGCCAAAAATCAGGAAAAAGAAGGCTGGATTTTCACATTAGATCATCCAAGTTATGTTCCGTTTTTAACTTATGCTGACAACCGTGAATTACGTAAAAAAATGGCGATTGCATTTGGTGCAAAAGCATTTCAAAATAACGAATTTGACAATCAGGAAAATGTTTTAAAAATTGCTAAACTTCGTTTTGAAAGAGCTAATTTATTAGGATATAAAACGCACGCACATTTTGTTTTGGAAGAAAGAATGGCTGAAAGCCCAGAGAAAGTTTTTTCTTTTTTAAATGATTTATTGGCAAAAGCAAAACCGGCGGCTCAAAAAGAGTTTGCAGAATTAACTGCTTTCGCAAAAGAACTGGACGGAATAGAGCAATTAGAAAAATGGGATGGTGCATATTATTCTGAAAAATTAAAACAGCAGCTTTTTAATTTAGATGATGAAAAGCTGAAACCTTATTTCCAATTAGAAAAAGTATTGGACGGTGCCTTCATAGTTGCCAAAAAATTATATGGTTTAACTTTCACGGAAGTTTTTGATATCGATAAATATCACGAAGAAGTTACGACTTATGAAGTAAGAGATGCTGAAAACAATTTGGTTTCAATTTTCTATGCTGATTTTTTTCCAAGAAAAGGAAAAAGAAACGGCGCTTGGATGACTTCATTCAAATCACAATATGTAAAAGATGGCGTAAACGAAAGACCACATATTTCGAACGTTTGTAATTTTACAAAACCAACAGAAACAAAACCTTCATTATTGACTTTTAATGAAGTAACAACTTTATTCCACGAATTCGGACACGGTTTACACGGAATGCTGGCAAATACGGTTTATCCAAGTTTATCTGGAACTTCTGTTTATTGGGATTTCGTAGAATTGCCAAGTCAGATTATGGAAAACTGGTGTTACGAACCGGAAGCTTTGGCTTTGTTTGCAAATCATTATGAAACGGGAGAAATTATTCCGATTGAATATGTTCAGAAAATTAAAGAAAGTGCAAGTTTCCAGGAAGGTTTAGCAACGTTACGCCAATTAAGTTTTGGATTATTAGATATGGCTTGGCATGGACAAGACCCAACAAGCATTACCGATTTAAAAGCTTTCGAAACAGAACAATTTGCGAATACACAATTATATCCTGATGTAAAAGAAAATGCAATGAGTACTGCATTCTCTCATATTTTTCAAGGTGGATATTCTTCTGGATATTACAGCTACAAATGGGCAGAAGTTTTAGATGCTGATGCTTTTGAATTCTTTCAAGAAAATGGAATCTTTAATGAAGAAATAGCGAAGAAATTCAAAGATAATGTTCTTTCTAAAGGAGGAACGGAGCATCCGATGACTTTATACAAACGTTTTAGAGGTCAGGAACCAAAACCAGAAGCTTTATTGAAAAGAGCAGGTCTTCTTTAGACTTCTTAGATTTTTGGACTTCTTAGATTGTTAGATATATTAGAAACCGAAGCATTTCTGCTTCGGTTTTTTTATTTGACTTTACTTTAACTATCTTCGTGTTTTTGAATCTTAATCTTACAAATACAAGCCGTGAAAAAATATTTTAGAATAGTTCTTTATCTTGCAATTATTGGATTGATTGCTATTGTTTCTGTAAACTATTACGTAAAATCTTCTACCAAAAACAAGATTTATTATTCGGTTAAAAAGTTTCCGAAAAATGATGTGGGGATTATTTTTGGTGCGGGAATTAATGGAAATCAGCCAAGCAAATATTTAAAAGATCGTCTTGATGCGGGAATTTTATTGTACAAGATGAAACGCATCAATAAAATTTTACTTTCGGGAGATAACAGTCGTGATGAATATGATGAACTTACTGTAATGAAAAATTATTGTTACAATCACGGAGTTGACACTACAAAAATCTTTATTGATTATGCGGGTTTCGATACTTATTCAACAATGTATCGTGCTAAACAAATTTTCAAGATTAAAAAAGCGACATTAATTTCTCAGGAATATCATTTGAATCGTGCGATTTATATCGGGCAAAAACTTGGAATAAAATCGGCTGGATACTCTGCAAACAATGGAGAATATCACGGATATAAATATGTTTGTTTTAGAGAATATGGTTCCATTTTTAAATCTTTTTTTGATGTTTTAAGAAATCGCGAACCTCGTTTTCTGGGAACTCCAATTAACATTAATGGTCCTTCTAATTATTCTAAAGAAGATAAACGATAAAACCTTTTTAGTTTTCTTATCTCAAATCTAGTAATTGAGGGGTTTTAGTTGTGTTAGGATCTGTATATAAATCAGCGGCTGTAACCAGTAAAACCTCAACTTCCATAAAACGTTCATTGTAATCTAAGCGCTTTTTTAATGCTTTTGATTTTTCTGCAATAAACTCCGCTTTTTGGTTTTGGGGAATATTTTGTACAAGCAGCATTTTAACGACTTCTTTAAAATCTTTACTGGATAATTGAATCTGAAAAGCTGTTGCAGAACTCGTAAGAAAATTAAATTCATCTAAATCATAATGCTGTTCAGAGAGTATAAAAGATTTAGTTTCTCTTGATTTTAATTCCAGAAAAGCTTTTCCGTGTACATTAACCCATCGCCCTAAATCGCCAATAGCATATCGAAAAACGGGAAATCTTTTTCGGAAAGTATTGGTAACGGCAATTGTACCATATCCGTCATTATCAGGATTAATGATCTCGATTATAATTCCTTCAATAACGGAGAACAACGAAGGATTTTTAGTAAAATCTGACCATGCCCAAATTCCCGTTTCGGCAGAGCCGTACATAGAGTAAATTTGCTGAAGTCCAAATACTTTTTCCAAGAGTTTTTGAACTTCGGGTCTTAAAAATTCTCCTGCATATAACAAGTTTTGGATTTGCAGTTTTTGATTATTCTCTTGTAAAAATTGTGCAAAACATAATAATTTTGAAGGTGTTCCCATTATAAAGTCCGGCTTAAAATAAGCCGCGGCTTGTTCCATATCTTTATAACTGGCATGTGCACTCAACGCTAATGTTGTTGATTGACATTTTTCTAAAATATCATCCATTATGGCGGCCGTGCGGTACATATCTGAATATCCAAAAATATTTAAAGCGATTGTTTTCGAAGTAAAAAAATTATTCTTCGTCAATTCCTTTGCCATCGCAAGACGCTGATTTTGATTTTCTTGTATATCTACGGGAAAAACCAAAGGATTTTGAGTACTTCCACCTGAACGTACCAAATAGACTCCTGTTTTTTCTTCGTGTAGCTTAAAATTGTTTTTTAAAATGGGCATCAATTCTTTTTTACTAAGAACCGGAGCTTTCTCTGCACAATCATGTTCTTTATAAAACTCAATGTATAAAGGATTGTTTTTTGCCAATTCAAAATAATCCTGCAATTCTGATTTTTCTGTTTTTGGAATATCTGGGGACATAGTTTTTATTTTAATTCGGTCTTTTTTTGAAATAATACCAATTCCTAATTAAGCTTTTAGAATGATTTGTCAGGAATAACATTTTTTGGTACCACGATGGTAATCGTTCCATAGCATGTTCCAGCCATCTTTGTGATAACATTCCCATGAGCTGCTGATCATATTTGTTTTCACTTTTATGGTATCTTTCTATTGTAACGGGAATTTTTAATTCTTTCCAGTTAGAATATTTAATTCTCGACAAACTGCCTTCAACTTCTCTTACTTCTATGCAGACTTTGTTTAGTAATGCTATTTTCGGTTCTTTTAAACTTTTTAGAACACGATACCAAAAATCAATTCCTTCGTTTAGGGATACATTGGTTTCGTAACGTATATTTTCTAAATGCTTTTTTCTGATTACGACATTACTGCCAACTCCCATAATAAAATCCGGAGAACTAATAGTGTGTAATATATTAGGAATCAAAAACAATTCATTTGAGAGCGAAGTCATTTCTTTTTTAAAGGATGAGATGTTTGGCAGATAATAGTTTGATGGAATTAATAAAATTCCGAGTACCAGAACATCTATATTTTCCTGTTCCATAATTAAGCCGACTTCTTTTAAACAAGAAGAAGTATAACAATCATCGGCATCCAAAAAACTGATCAGATCTCCTGTTGCGAGTTCCATTCCTATATTTCTGGCATGTCCCGGGCCTTTATTTTCTTTTAATTCAATAATCTCAACTTCTGTTAGTAAAAACTGTGGTGCAAAAAATGCCAGAGCATCTTTTAACAAAAACATACTTTGATCTGTACTAAAATCATCAACAATAATAATTTGTGAGGCTTTTTTTTCCTGAAAAGCCAGCGACCGAATCGTATCGTATATGAACGCTTCTTTATTATAAAGAGGAATTACAACTGTATGTTTCATGATTTTTCACTCTGTTATTGGATAAATTAAAGCTCTGCCCTGATGCACGTTTACAACTGATTCATCTGAACCGCGAAACAAACCGGGGCCATAGTTTTTGTCGTCTTTACACAACAGCATTCCTACTAAATGAATCTGACGATTGTTTTCGAGGTCTTTAAATTCCTTCTGTTCTACAAAATGCTGAATTAAATATTTGCTCCAATTTTCTCTAATAATGGCATCCCATTCCTGAGCTGTACAATCACTTTTTACGTAAGCTCCAATTCCTCTTCCGCCGCTATTTAATTTTAAAATCAGGTTTTGATCATTTTCAATAAAAACATCGCAGTCAGCGGGATCAACAATTACATAACTTGGAATTAGGTATTGTTTTAAAAAATCGTAATCTTCTTCGCTTAGATAATCATACATTATGTCGGCATCGTACATTACGGCTAAAACTCTTTTGTCATGAATTAAGATTAAGGTTCTGATATCATTAAAATAACAGTTTTGTTCAATCAGTTTATCGAGCACTTCCGGTTTTATTTTTTTTAGTTCTTCCCGATCCATTTCTAATATAAACTGCGAAACTGGTTCTCCGTTTACATAAATAGAATTGTTTGAAACGATTAAATCCTGAGGTTTTACCGAAATTAATTCAACTCCAAGTTTTGCTAATTCCTTTTGAAGATAAAAAATCTCGGTTCCTTTTTCGTCGTCGTGAACTAGAGCCAATTTTTTATTTGGAGCAAATTGATAGTATAAATCGTCGATCAGGTTTTTTAAATCCGGATCTTTAAAACTTAGCCCATCTTTAGTTTCACTGATTTCGTCATTCATCAATTTTAAATAATAACTAATCATCCAGCCGTTTAGCGGATAACGGGCGCCTATCTCGCAAATTTTTGCCTGATTGTTTGTATCATATAAAAAATCAGGGCGATAAAAGCCCTGATTGTATGTTGCGCTGTAGCTTTTTTTCAATAAAGCTTCAAGGTCTTTGTCCAGCTGATAATAATTTCGAATCCTTTCGTCTTCAAAATAATTTTGGACAATTGCTTTACAAGCGTAATTTAAAATAGAACACAAACGATTCATTTCATTATCATATTCTAAAGGTAGTTTTACCGAAGAATTAGCAAAAAAATGACTCCCCAATCCTGTATTTTTTTCAAAATATTCAGAAAATAATTCCTTCCATTTTTTCTGTTTTTCAGGCTGATTTTGCTGCAGACTTATTTTTGGGGCAATGAGCTGCGCTTTTGGTTCTTTATTTGTATGAATCATTTATTGAAATATGAATTATAAACTAATTTCTTCAATTTCCATAACATCTTCCATTACGGCAGATTTTTTAGCTAAATAATCTTTAATGATAGGTTCCAGATCGTAGTTTTTCAAATCAACATTCATGGCTTTGGCATAATGAAAAATAGAACTTACGGCAAAAAAGAAGTGATTTTTTTCGGTTGGACCGCAGTGAACGCTTATCCAGGCTAATGTTTTGTCACGATCTTCTTCTGAAAAACCGTAATCGTTTGTAAGCCATGATTCAAACTTTGGAAGAATATATTCTACCTCACCGTGTGTATAAATTTCATGGATTAAAGTTGTCAATAAAGCGATCATGATATCTTTATTTCGCAGTGAATTTTGGTCTTTCCACGCTTTAAACTCATAAGCACTTTGGTTTAAATATTTACGTGAAAGCCAGTCATCATCTGTACAAATATTGGTTGCCATGGTATAAAATAACTGAGAGTGTAAAACTCTGCCCACAACTGCTAAATCTTCGTCTACAATTCTATTTAAACTTGTAATAGATTGCAAAAGGGCTTCTTTGTCTGCAATAGGTTGGTTTTTGTGAACCAGCATTGTCATACGGTTGCTGATTCCTGCCACTGTCATGGCACTGTTATTGGTTTGGCTCCAACTGTGAAAAAAAAGCTGTAAACGCTCTTTGTCCTGAACTTTTGAAGTTAATTGTTTGAAGCTTTTTTCGATTTTTGAGAATGATTCCTCTTGATTAGGAAGAAATTTTAATAGTTGATCTTTTAAATAAGATTCTTCCATGTCTTGAAGAACCGGAAGAATAATTGAACTTAGATTTGTCATGATTGCTGGGGTTTTAGGGTTTATTTTTGATTAGTTTTGAATTTGTTTTGGTATGTGTTTATTTCTTTTTGTAAACTTATTCTTTAAGTATTTACAGATTTTAAAAAATGCCATAAGCACATTAATATCGGGCATGAGTTGGATAATCTCTGTAATGAAAAAAATTAGGAATCTTGGTTTTGATGGTTTAAAAAATCTTAACTGAGCGATAGTATTTAATTTTTCTAACCACATCAATATCTTTAAGGTGATATTGTTCTAACCATTCGGCTTCATCAAAAAAATTACATCTGGATTCTGCAATTACGATGATCGGTTTATGTAATGAAATCTGATACAGTTTATCCAATAATTCGGCGTATTGAAAATCATAAAGAGGATTGTAGAGATAAAAAATAGTCCCGTCAGAAATATTAGCTTTTAAAATATCACTGCAGATTGCAACAGCATTTGTTATTTGTTCTTTTTCGATTAAACCGGCACAAACTTCATGTCGTTCTTTCAGAATTTCAATCCCTTTAAACTTCGCATTTGGATATTTTACAGCTCCATATAAAATGATGTTTCCATAACCGGAACCTAAATCGTAAAATACCGTTTCGTTTGTTATTTCGATAGGATCAAAAAGATCAGATAAAAAACTGGAGGAACCATATCGATACGAATTAAGACCATATTTAATTGTAATTTCAGAAAGGCTTAAAGCTTCTTCAATAGTATTTGAATATTGGTCAATTTCTGATTGAATCTTTTTTAGCAGTTCCATATTATTTCATCATTAATAATTCTAATTTTTCCAGTGAACGTTTGGCTATTTCCATTTTAGCGGCATATTCATCGTTTACTTTCTGAATGTCGGCATTGCAAAAAGTGCAGGTCGTTTCTTCTTCATAAACATAATTATCACAGCCATTACAAAGTTTAAGCGCTTTTGGAATTCTTGGAACTCTGTCTGTATTTGCTACCGGAACCAGAGGAGCATTATGAGGTGACTGCACTTCGACTACTTCTCCTTTTTCATTTTCAACTATGATTTCAAATAAACCAATATCAAAAGAGAGTCCGGGTGCTTCTTTTATTTTTCTTATTCTTTCGTGAAGTCCTTTCTTTTTTAATTCTAAGGCGCGATAATGGCAAAAAGGATTATTGCCTCTTTTTCCAAATAAGACATGACTAGTCCAGGTACAGCCAGCCAGGCAAGAAGATTCGTAATAGCAGCCTTTGCATCCTCCCCATAATTCTTCTTTATTTCTATATCTGGAGAAAACCATTTCTTCGCTGTATCGCCAAATATCTTCCAACTTCATGTCTTTTACATTACCTCCTGTATATTCGGTTGTGGGTAATGACGGACAGCCTTTTATTTTTCCATCGGCTTCAATGCCAATTCCGGTATGTCCTGCGGAACATCCTGTATAATATTTTTCATTTCCTTGTCGCCAGATATGTTCATAAGGGCCAAAGTAGCCAATGTTGTTTCCGGCTTGTATTAAAACATTATTTGCTAGTGCTTTTCTGTATATAACAATAAGTTTTTCGTAAAAGTCAATTAATTCATAAGGCTGCAGGATCAATTCTTCAGAATGATCAACGGCATTTCCCATAGCAACTGCCAGTTGTATCTGCCAGTTTCTTACTCCGTTTTCAATCAAAACATCCAAAAGTTCGCTTAGCTCATTTTGATTTAATTTTGTAATTACGGTATTTACACTAGAAGGTATATTGTACTTTTTTAGTAATTGCAGGCAATGAATTACATGATCAAAAGAATCTCTTCTTCCTCTTATTTTATTATGCGTTTCCGGTAACCCATCAATAGAAACACCAATATTTCGTATTCCTGCTTTTTTAGCATCACTAATTCGCTCTTCGTTTAAATTATAAGCTCCAGACTGCATAGAACATTCAATTCCGCTTTCGTGGATTTTTGCAATTATGTCAAGCCAGTCTTTTCTTAAAAAAGCTTCGCCGCCAATAATTGTGATCTCTCTTGTACCAAGACGTTTAAGACTATCAATTACGTCAAAACATTGTTCGGTAGTTAGTTCACCTGGTCTCACTTTTCCGGCTCTGGAACCGCAGTGCGAGCATTTCAAATTACAGGCAAGAGTAATTTCCCAAACAACATGAACCGGAGTTGCTGTTTTATAATCATCTCGTACTCTGTATCGTATAGAAGTCTTATCCATCTTAATTGATTTAGGGTTTTGTTGATTTTTTTAAAGAACGGTTTAAAAAGCAAAGCTTGATAAACCGTTCTTTTTAGATTACTTTCTTAGTTTTTCAATAGCCTCTAGCAATTCTACCAAAGCAGCGCTCAGGTCACCCTGTTCTCTAACTGTTTGTTTCGCTTGTTCAGCTACTGCTCTCATTTTTTCTAAATCATTTGAAGCTATCGCTTCTCTGATTCCTGCTGCGTAAAGCATTACTACTCCCATAACATTTTTGTTTTTTAGTTATTCCTACTCTTGAGGTTTTTCGGATTCACCCTTGTTATACTGAACAAGTCAGCTTTCTTTGTTTGTTTTATTTTTTGTTCTTTAGAGCTTCTATTGCTTCCAGTAATTCTAACAAAGCGGCACTTAAGTCCCCTTGATCTTTTATTACCTGTTTTGCTTGTTCTGCAATAGCTTCCATTTTTGCTAAATCATTAGAAGCTATCGCTTCTCTGACTGCTACACCGTAAGGCATCATTATTCCCATAGTTATTTTGTTTTTATAGATTATTAACCTCCAAATTGATGTAGAAAAATGGCTGGATCATTTGGGTTTAAACAGGTTAAATTCCCCATTGTAACCGTTTTTCCATCTTTGTTTTTTCCTGAAATCATGATGTTTTTCAATCCTGTTCTTAATTGTCCAACACGATTTCCGCCAGTTACTTCAATTCCCATTTCATGAGGAGTACCTGTTCTTGTTGCGATAATATTTCCTTTTCCGTTTTCGATTAGAAGAACCTCTCCAATTGCCGGAGGAGGAAATGACTGCGTTACAGTAATATCAGTAAGTGGTCCTAGTATGATATAATCTGGTAAAACTTCTGTGTTAATAGCATCTAACTCTGGTTTAAGAAGGTTGATGGTTCTTCCAAATTCTGGATTATCACCTGCATTTGTGCAGTACATCCATGGAGTAGTGAAAGAAGTTCCGTCTTCTGTTTCTCCAATTGCTACATATCTTTGATGTACTCCCAGTTTAGATTTTTGAGTAACTGCAGTAAGATCAAGATTGTAAAATACAGATGTAATAAGTGTACCAACGGCATAAGTTCCGCTGGCTCCTTCGATAACAGGAAGAATAACAGGGCCAACGCCTCCGCCTTTCCAGTCTATATAAGGATACACATTTACATTTTTAACTTTTCTAGGTATAGGTTGCATAATTAAAATTTTTTGGGTCTTACTCATAAGGCTTTTCAGCTCCGCCTTCGCTTTTTTCTGTGCGAAACAGTTCGTTTTTTAAAGTGAGTTCTGCTTCACTACTACTGTAATTTCACAATGGATATTTTAAGAAACTATACTCGCCTATGATATAAAAAGAGCTGTTCTTAAAAATCAAATAGAAATAATTGATAAAATAAATTCTGCCGGCTGCTTTTATTCTATACTTTAAAATTAATCTTGATATACAGATATTTACTACAGAAATGTTATAAGAAGAATATTTTTTGTCATGAAAGAGAAAAAACAATACATAAGATTATTCTTAAAAAACATAAACACATTAGATAAGGTTTTATTTACATTTTTATAAGGGTCTAAAAAATAAAATGGAGATATAAAAAAACGGAGTTTCTTGTCGTAACTAATTGTTACAATAAGAAACCCCGTTTATCAGGATTAAAAATTCATTTGATGTTTAAGAAATCCAATTAATATTAATGGCCTTTCTAATTATTCTAAAGAAGATAAAATAGAAAAGCCGAAGTAATACTTCGGCTTTTCGTTTGGAGCAAAATTAAAATAAGACAGTTTTTGTTTTCCAAAAAATGAACTATTTATGTCGACGAACAAACACTTCTTCAAACTGTTTAAGTTTAAGTGCTTTTGTTTCTTCAATACGTTTAGCTTTTAAGTTAACATTTTTAGCAGTTGCCGGCTGAGGTTTTGTAGTATACAAATAAGACTCAAACACATGGCTTAAATACAAAGGAGATTTTCCAATTCCTCTTGTAGTGTCAAAATTTTGAGATTGATGACAGCTAAAACAATTTGCTAAATTACCAGCATTAATTTTATGTATACTATCCTGAAAAGTCTGCGTGTAAGTCTCCATTGTAATGTTGGCTAAATTAGCAGATCCTCTTGCCAATGAATCCGGAAGAACACTTGATATATCACTTTTTACGATAGTTTGCGCTTGCTGCGCCGGAGTTAATCCGTCTGTATTTAACCAAATCGATCCGTTGTAGAAGTAATTCTTGAAAACGTCCGTTAATTTTGAGGCTACACATTTATTGATAGCATCAATGTTGTCAAAATTAGCAGGTTCTGCCTGGCTCGTTGTCATATAAGCATTTGTACTTATCACTTTAGGAACTCCATATTCGTAAAGAACAAAAGCTTTATACGGCTCTAATGGTTTCTTGTTTACTTTATCCCATTTTATTCCTTTTAAGCCAGAAGTTGTTCCGCTTTGATAAAGCAGCATTTCAGTTGCTGAAGTCACAGAATTGTTTTTCCAGTCATAAACCGGAGCCATTTCTTTATGTTCAAAAGTTGCCCAGATAAATTCAGGATGATTTTTTACAACTCCCACAACATGCATTCCTAACAAAGCAACTGGTTTTGCTACATATTGTCCTTGCTTATTTTTGAATGCTGCTTTAGTAACGAAATACTCTCCAATTTTTTCTTTCGGAATTGCATCTGTACTAATCCATGAAACTTTTAATTCTAATGAACCAACAGGAAATGTGTCTAAATTAGAATAAGGAACTTTTCCGCTGTTAATTTCAGAAGCCGCAATAATGGCTTTATCATGTAATGTTTTATTTACGTGTATAGAATAATATACCGTATCGCCAGCCGTTTTCCCAGAAACAAATTTTGGGTTAGAAACTAATACGCCTTCCGGACCTGCCTGATTAATGGAGCTTAAAACTAATTTTAATCCCAATTGCGGAGGAACCGGCGCCATCTCAGGACTAACTACATCCAAAGAATCTAAAAACAATGGATTTCCGGATGGAAGTGGTTTTGTTACCCAAAGGAATTTCTGCCATGACCATTGATGAAAAATACAATTTGTTGTACTTGAAGTATCAAAAGGGCTTCCGTCTCCTTCTGCAGGCGGTGGTGTCTGCTCGTGCGGAAACCAGCTTGCTTCACACTCGCAAGGTGCTGCTGCTTCCGTTTTAGCATATCCTGAAACTCCGGCTTTTCCTAATATTTTTTCTTTATTCAGGAAAAATAATGAAACAGCCGCAGCAATAAAGACAACTAATAAGATGATAATAATAGGTTTTCTTTTCATGTTTTTGTGATTTATTTATTTTTGGTAATAAAAAAGGCCGTCTAAAAAGACGACCCTTTCAATCAAAACTGTAACCAAATCAGGCGTAATTAAATCCTAATATGTTTCGTAATTCGAGTTGTTAATATTTGGGGTCGCTTATTATGCCAACTCTGCTTGTAAATTTGTTGCTGCTTTTACAGGTACGTTTTCAATATGATGTTGGTAGTATGAAAAACCTCCAAGTCCGTTCCAATCTGCATTAACGGCTAAATGAGCGTCAAAATCGGCTAAAAAAGCACCAATTGCCGGAGCTGGAAAAGTTTGAACATATTGTCCTTTTAAACTAACTAATTGTGTATACTGTCCAAGTCCTGCTGCATATATTTTTCCAGTTACAGGAACAACAATATGAGCATCAGGACCATTTATAGCCTGAGTAATTACTACTGTACCAGAAACAGAATGTTGTGATGGTACAACAACTAAACTAAATGTTGCAATTGGAGCACCTGGTGTTCCTACATTTCCTATTGTGCCATTTGCTAAATAAGCACCTGCTAATAAATCTGCCATAACTTTTGTATTTTTTGGTCTTCCTACTCATAAGGCTTTTCGGAACCGCCTCGTTTTTTTAAGTGGGGTCTGCTCCACCTATTTGATATTTTATTTTTATATTCTTATTTAAATTAGAATGTTTAAATAAGAATACTTTGGTTTATTTCTACTTCAAAACTATATCAGATAAGTAGACATAAAAGAAAAAATGATGTGAAATGGAGTTTCTTTGACATGAAACAGGTTAAGCGTGACACAAGAAAATTTTACCCGTATAAACACCTGCTTTAAACAAAAAACCACCAATATTGTATTGCAATATCAGTGGTTTTAAAACTTATTTAAGTTACTATGAACTTACGCCATCTAAAGCTAAATGATTAGAAAGTGTCGTTCCTGAACAAGTGTAATCAGCAACAGCCGAATTTCCCGACTGATATATAAACGCTTGCTGCGCCTGATTATCGTGTCCCGCCATAACCCAGATTTTCATCCAAAGCGTTGATCCGTCCGGTACGCCAAGGCTTCCCGGATCTGTCGTATACGACTGACCTAAAAGTTCATTACCAGTTTGAGAAGAACTTTGTAATTGACCATTTGAGTCTAAGTATACAAACTCAGTTCTGCAAACGTATCCGCCTTGTTGATTTAATTTAAATTTTCCTACTGTTTGAATTGCCATGATAATTAATTTTTAAAATTTTATGACCTACTCTATTTCTGCTTTTCGGTTTACGCAGCCGCTTTTTTTCTGTGCGAGACAGCTCCACTTAGTGATTTTGTTTGATTTGCTGTTTCAGGGAGAATGTCATAAAATTTATTCTTTCCAACTTGAAACAAGCTTTGAAAAAAAGATTGCTAGCTTATTTTTTCTGATTTCAAAATTATTGCAGATGCATTAGCCAAATAAAAAAATTGCCGCAGAACAAAGAATATTGGTTATCAATCAATTAAAACCAATACATGAAACACGTTTTTATTTAGTCTAAAAAAGAATAAAACAATTCAAAAATAAACTTTCAATTATTTTTGAAAGTTTAAAAACTTTTAATTACTTTTGATCTATGGAATTCAAAGAAGCAAAAAATAAGTTTGTACAAACCTGGGGAGCTTTAGGTTCTCAATGGGGAATTAATAAAACGATGGCGCAAATCCACGCTTTATTAATGATCTCAAACGAAGCTGTTTCTATGGAAGACATTATGGAAGAATTGCAGATTTCACGCGGAAATGCAAGCATGAACCTAAGAGGGTTAATGGATTGGGGAATTGTATATAAAGAATTTAAAGCCGGCGAAAGAAGAGAATTCTTTACTGCCGAAAAAGATTTAGATGAATTAGCAGCAAAAATCTCCAGAGAAAGAAGCAAAAGAGAAATTAAACCTGCGCTTAAAATCTTAAAAGAAGTTTCGACGATTGAAGCAAAAGATTCTGCTGAAGAAAAACACTTTGTGGATCAAACTTCCAAATTATACGATTTCGTTTTAAAAGCAGATAATATGCTGGACAAAATGACTGAATTCAATGAAAACTGGTTAGGAAAATTGGTTATAAAAATGATGAAGTAAAAAAATTTAATCAAAACTTTCATTTTTTTCTGAAAGTTTAAAAATAATAAATAGTTATGAAAACACTTAAAAAAATCAACAAAATAGCATTGTGTACTACTCTAATATTATTTTTAACTGTATACCTTGGAATGCTGGCACAAATCCCTTTGGGAATTATTCAAGTAATTTCAGCTGTTTATTTAACAATAAAAACATTTAATCATTCGGATTATGCTAAAAAAAACCTAACCTATTATTGGATAGCAACAGTTTCTGAACTTACATTATTTCACATACAACATTACTATTTTCCAACATCAAACGACGCAATCGAATGGTCTTTAATGGTCATTTTCCCTATGTCAATTGCAATTTATTTTTATGTAATAATGAGAAAAATAGTAGCTGAATATGAATATAATCTAGGATAATGAAATAAACAAAAAACTAAAATTACCAAAATTCATTTTTCGGAAAAGTTTAGAACATAAATAACTATGAAAGCAATAAATTACCTCAATTATTTTTTTACCGGAGTTCCAGCTATTTTAATCTTGATTGGTCTCTTAGACAATTCCCCTCTTTCTGGCCTCTTTGTATATGGATTGCTTTTCAGCATTTTGACAGGATTATTTCAGGTTGCAATTGGAGGAAGTATGCTTGCCGATGAGCCAAGAGATAGAAATCTTCAATTATATGTATACGGAGTTATTTTCTATTTTATAACCTTATTTATTATCAACCCTTTTTTACCAGAGTACTTTTTTAAAAAACATTTCATATTTGGAATGCCAGCTGTCCTCGCCTTATACCTTTCAATAATAATTTACAAAAAAGCACACAAATGAACTTCTTAAAAGCAGAATGGAAAAACTTAGCACTTTTCAATTATGAAGTTGATGCTAAATTATTGGAAAAATATATTCCTGCAGGAACTGAAATAGATATCTGGAACAACAAATGTTATGTTAGTCTTGTTGGATTTATGTTTAAAAACACAAAGGTTTTAGGATTGAAAGTTCCGTTTCATGTAGATTTTGAAGAAGTGAATTTAAGATTCTATGTAAAACGTTTTGAAAATGGTGAATGGAAACGCGGTGTAGTTTTCATTAAAGAAATTGTTCCTAAAAAAGCTATCACTTTTATCGCTAATACTTTGTATCAGGAACATTATGAAACTCAGAAAATGAGACATGAAATTATTGAGAATGAGAATACCAATACTTTTATTTATCAATGGAAAAATGAGAAAAAGTGGAATACAATTAAACTGGAAACCAAAAATGTTTTAACTCAAATTGAAATTGATTCTGAAGCTGAATTTATAACAGAACATTATTTCGGATATACAAAAATTGATGAAGAAACAACTTTTGAATATGAAGTACAACATCCAAGATGGGAACAACTGGAAGTTTTAAATCATACAATTGATATTGATTTTGAAAAAACTTATGGAAAGGATTTTGGATTTCTTCAGCACACGCAGCCAACTTCAGTTTTCATGGCTAAAGGCTCAAAAATCACCGTTAAAAATAAAAGAAAACTACAGGCAATTCCAGTTTTAGAAGAAATGTATTAACCCATAAATAAAACCAGTCATGAATTTCAACATCATTGGATATTTAATATATCTCAGCATTACGACTTTCATCATTCTAAAAGTTGGAAAAATCTGCTACAAAAACGGAAATATTTATGTTGCAGATCTGATCCCGAATCACGCTGACATCTGCCAAAAAATTAATCAGGTTTTGCTTTTAGCTTATTACCTCTTAAATATTGGTTATTGCGCTATGACTTTAATTTCCTGGCAGAAAATTATTTCATCAACACAATTGATTGAAACTATCTGTATAAAAACAGCTGTCATAATTTTTATTATTTCAATTCTGCATTACCTCAACATTTTAATTATAACAAAATACATTCAAAAACTAATTCATAACAACAAAAACTAAATATTATGGAAACTACAAAAATCTTAATCGGTTATAGCATTTATTTACCAGTTGCTTTATTTTTAACTTATTACGTTTCTAAAACGCTTTTTAAAAACGGAAAAATCTTTATGCTTGACATCTTTAAAGGCAGAGAAGAAATTGCTGAGGCAACCAACAAACTTTTTGAAACCGGTTTTTATCTTTTAAACATTGGTTTTGCCTTAATGATCTTAGAAATGCAATTATATAGAGACAGTTATCAGGAATTAATTGAAAACTTAAGTTATAAAATTGGAGGATTTTCTATTTATCTTGGCATCATGTTATTCTTCAATTTGTATTTCTTTTTTAGAGGAAAACGAAAAGCTAAAGAAGCTCAAAGAGAAGAAAGATTAGTCTTTAAAGCATAAAAATTCCTAAACAAACCCGACAGGTTTTAAAAACCTGTCGGGTTTAAAGAAAACCATAAATCATAAAAAAATGACACATCAGGAAATACTCAGAAAAGTGCAATGGAAAGATTTGAAAACGCTTAGCTTTAAAGAAATGCTAATTGAAAACAACTTGACAATTCCGTGGTTTCTAGTTTCTATGACACTTGCTTATTTTGGTTATTATTTAGCAGCCATTCCTTTTTCAGCTTTTTTCTTTTTAGCCGGATTAAGACAAGTGCATAATGGTTTTCATAATTCATTGGGAACCAACAAATTCTTAACCTGGTTTACACTTTATTCTAATAGTATTTTATTGATGGTTTCAATTCATGCCGTTAAATTCAATCATATCCGACATCATAAATATTGTTTGTCTGAGGAAGATTACGAAGGAAAATCAGCAAAAATGACTTGGTACGGCGCTATTCTTTATGGACCAGTTCACATGTTTTTGATTCATAAAGTAACTTTGCAGAAAGGGAATAGAAATTATGTCAAAAATGTAATCTTAGAACTTTTTTCAATTGCTGTAGTAACCTTTATAATTTTCTATTTTCAAATTCATTTCCTGATCTATCATTTTATTATAATGGTCTTCGCCGAATTTTTAATGGCTTTCTTCGCGGTTTGGACAGTGCATCATGATACAGAAGATTCTCCGGAATTTGCCAGAACACAGCGAGAAGGCTGGAAAAACAAAATTACTTTCAGCATGTTTTATCATTTAGAACATCATTTATTTCCGGCAGTTCCAACAATTAAATTACCAGAACTGGCAAGAAGAATTGATGATGTATTTCCAGATATTGAAAAAAAGAATACTTTTTAATTGACAAATAATGTTCGCCACTAATTGCACGAATTTTCACGAATTAATATTCAACAAAAACATTTCCAAAAAAATTAGTGGAAATTCGTGCAATTAGTGGCAAAAAATCTACCCTCAATGAAAAAACTCATAATCGCAGCCGGAACTGGTTTTCTCGGACAAGTTTTAGTCAATCATTTCAAAGATAAATTTGAAGAAATTGTAATTCTGACTAGAGGAAAATCGCATAGAATTGACAAAATTAAATATGTAAACTGGAACGCCAGAACTTTTTCCGGCTGGGAAAATGAATTAGAAAACGCTTCAGTTTTAATTAATCTCGTTGGAAAATCTGTTGATTGTCGTTATACAAAAGAGAATAAAAAAGAAATTCTTTGGTCCAGAATCGAAAGCACCAAGATTCTAAATAAAGCAGTTTTGAATTGTAAAAATCCGCCAAAACATTGGCTGAATTCATCAACAGCAACTATTTATCGTTTTTCTTTAGACAAACAAATGGATGAAGTTGATGGAGAAATTGGAAATGATTTTTCCATAAATGTGGCTCTTTCCTGGGAAAAAGCATTCTTTAAAACCGAAACTCCAAATACGCTAAAAACAGCTTTGCGAACTTCTATTGTTTTAGGAAAAAAAGGAGGCGCTTTAATTCCGTTGAAGACTTTGGCTAAAATTGGTTTTGGAGGAAAACAAGGAAAAGGAAATCAGTTTGTAAGCTGGATTCATGAGGCAGATTTTGCGAATGCGGTTGATCTTATTATTCAAAAAGAAATTACAGGCGTTATAAATGTGGTTTCTCCCGAACCTATTCGAAATGCCGATTTTATGAAAAAACTTCAAAAAACTGTTGGTTTTCCTTTTGGAATTCCCTTAAATAAATTCTTTCTGGAAATTGGAGCATTCTTCATTCGAACAGAACCTGAATTGATTTTGAAGAGTAGAAATGTGATTCCGAAAAGGCTTTTGGAAAATGGATTTCAATTTAAATTTGGAGATATTGATAATGCTTTTAAAAATTTATTAAAAAAATGAATTGGACCTTTACAGGTAGACGGACTTTCACACTATTATGTGGGCCACTTATTTTTGCAGTGATAAATGGTCTTAATACCAATTGGAGTCCAAACAATTATTTTGATTTTTTTCAACTATATCCACTTACAATACTCATCGGGCTTCTATTTTCCCTGCCAACTTATGTTTTTTATATTGTTCTTTTTACCTTTTTTAAAAACAAAAAGATAAAAACGATTAATGAAAAAACATCTCTAATTATCATCGTAATAATTGGAATTTTTATAACAACAGCACTTATAAATGGAACTGTATGGCTTGACCTTGCCATATCTTATTCAATCTCATCAATTATAACAGGATTATTTTTTACGCAATATTTTAAAGATCAAGAAGAATCATGACAACAATACACCTCACAACAAAAATAAAAGCCTCAAAACAAATCGTTTTTGACGCCTCACGAAATATCGATATTCACCAGCAATCTGCAAGTCCTACAAAAGAAAAAGCAATTGCCGGCGTGACATCTGGTTTAATAAATTTAAACGAAACGGTAACCTGGCGTGGCAGACATTTCGGGTTTTATCTCACGCACAAAACCCGAATTCCCGTGATGGATTTCTACGATTATTTTGTGGATGAAATGGAAGAAGGAAAATTCAAATCTTTCAGGCATGAACATATTTTTGAAGAACAAAATGGTGTAACAATCATGAAAGATATATTACAATACGAAACTCCGTTTGGAATATTTGGAGAACTTTTCGATATTTTATTTTTAGAAAAACATATGACTCAGTTTCTTTTGGAAAGAAATAAGGTTTTGAAAGAAGTTTCAGAAAAACTTAGTTAAGATAATTTTCTTACTTTTATAAGTAATTCATTTCTGAATGATTCAGATAAATTAATCAAAAACATACTTATGAAATTAAAAACGATATTTACTGTACTTCTTTTTACTGTTTCTTTTATTGGATTTTCGCAAAGCAATTGCACAACTTTAAAAGGCTGCGAACGAAAATTATGTGAGTTAAATACAAAATTAACCGCTGCTAAAAAAGCAGGAAATCAAAACCAGATAAAAGGTGTTGAAGATGCTATCGCGCAGACCAAGAAAAACTGTACCACAAAAACAGTCAATAAAGATCTGGACAAAAAAGTTAAAGAGAAACAGCAAAAAGTAAACGAAAGAACTGCTGATTTGAACGAAGCTATTAAAGACAAAGAAAGCAAAAAAAAAATCGACAAAAAAAGAAAGAAATTAAATGAAGCAAAAGCTGATTTGAATAAAGCTTTGGCGGAACAAAAAACGAAATAGATTATTGTTGATTTGTTTCACGCAGTCTCGATAGCTATCGGGAGCAGACCTGAGCAGATTAAAAAAATAATTTCAATTGCCTCCAGCTTTAGCTGGAGGAGAAATAGGATTAGATATTCTTGGCTTTAGCCAAACTTTATCATTTGGCTAAAGCCCTCTTAGGAGACTTATTTTTTACCTCCAGCTAAAGCTGGAGGCAATTAAATCAAAATTTATTTTCAAACTCTACAATTCAAACATAGCCCACGGTTTCAACCGTGGGAAACGTTGTCAAAAGAAACCGTCCCAATGGTTGAAACCATTGGCTATGTTCAATAGAAAATAAATAATATATTTTGGAAAATGAATTTTCTCGTTTTACGGTTTGCGTGAGGGATAGAAGCGGATAGCCCACAGCCTGACGAAGGAAGTGCGAGGACTTGGAGCGGATAGCCCGACCCGGAGGGGCACGCCCAAATTATTTAGAAATTTTGACTTCTTTTTATAAAAACGCAATCATCAGCCACCAAAAGATGGGCACACTTTCTACCCAAAAAGAAGTATAATATCGAGAGCGATTTGTATTAGCAAAAAAGATAAAAAGCATTAAAGTCACAACCATTATCAGGTTGATAATAAGATCGTGAAGCGTAAAAGACAAAATTCCTAAAACCCAAAAAGGAACTAAAAGAGAAAATCCTAAAATCTTAGTTCGTTTTACTCCAATGGTTTGCGGAACGGTTTGCAAATGCGGATCATCATTAGCTAAATCTATTATTTCAAAAACCAAAATCAGGACAAAAACCAATACAAAACGCTGGACGCATTTTATAAAAAAGTTAGCTGTAAAGGGAATTTCGGCATTAATGTATGGCAAAACCAAAGTCGCACCAACCCAACAAAGTGCTACGATATAAATTTTTACACCTGCCCAATTTCGGGCATTTTTTCTGTTTGGAAAAAACGGTAAAGTATAAAGTGCTGTTATGGCAAAAATTACTACGGAAACAATTTGGGTAATTCGCTTTAGGTGGAAAAAATAATAGCCGACTAAAATGACCGAAATGAAACTTAAAACAGCGATAATTTTTAATTGAATGCCAACCGGTTTTCTTTTCACGCGAACCAAAGCATCATATTTTACAAAATTATATCCTACAATTGTTCCGAAAAAAACAAACAATGCCATAGGTTCATCATACTGAATATGAAAGAAATGAAAAGTAATACGAACTAAAGCATAACACGATAAAGCCACGTGAATACTGCTGTTTAAATAAAAATCTAATATTTGTTTTAGAAGTTTCATGCCTCAAATCTAATCAATTGGTAACAAATCAACTCTTTAGTTATAAATTTGATAAAAATTGAAGTTAAAAATACCCATTAAATTATTAATAATACTTAATTTTGCGCCACAAAAAAACAACACATTTACTATAAATTGTAATAAACCTTGTAAAATCGTATAGAAACACTCGGTAAATTACTTTTGATCTTTAAAAAAATAGACTGCTACAGATGAAAACAGATGCTTTTGCTTTAAGACACATTGGTCCAAGAGAAACAGATCTTCAACACATGTTACAAACAATTGGCGTTGACTCGATCGAACAACTTGTTTATGAAACCCTTCCGGACGATATTCGTTTAAAAGCGCCTTTGAATTTGGATCCTGCAATGACAGAGTATGAATTTGCAAATCATATTCAGGAATTAGGAAAGAAAAATAAAGTATTCAAATCATATATTGGTTTGGGTTATCATCCAACTATTGTTCCGGCTCCAATTCAAAGAAATATCTTCGAAAACCCGGGATGGTATACTGCTTACACGCCTTACCAGGCAGAAATTGCTCAAGGTCGTCTTGAAGCAATTTTAAATTTCCAGACTACTGTTATCGAATTAACAGGAATGGAAATTGCAAACGCTTCTTTATTGGATGAAGGTACTGCTGCTGCAGAAGCTATGGCGTTATTATTTGATGTTCGTACGAGAGATCAAAAGAAAAACAATACACATAAATTCTTCGTTTCTGAAGAAATTTTACCTCAGACTTTATCAGTTTTACAAACACGTTCAACTCCTATTGGAATTGAATTAGTTGTTGGAAACCACGAAACATTTGATTTTTCAACTGAGTTTTTTGGAGCTATTTTACAATACCCAGGAAAATATGGTCAGGTAAATGATTACAGCGCTTTTGTCGCTAAAGCAAAAGAAAATGAAATCAAAGTTGCCTTTGCTGCTGATATTTTATCATTGGCTGCTTTAACTTCTCCGGGAGAAATGGGAGCTGCGGTAGTGATTGGAACTACACAACGTTTTGGTGTACCAATGGGTTACGGTGGTCCTCACGCTGCATTTTTTGCAACTAAAGACGAATACAAACGCTCAATGCCAGGTCGTATTATTGGAGTTTCTATTGATGTAAACGGAAACCGTGCTTTACGTATGGCATTAGGAACTCGTGAGCAGCACATTAAACGTGAAAAAGCGACTTCAAATATTTGTACAGCTCAGGTTTTACTAGCGGTTATGGCTGGAATGTATGCAGTTTACCACGGACCAAAAGGATTACAATATATTGCAAACAAAGTTCACGCATCGGCAGTTACTACTGCTGAAGCTTTAAATAAATTAGGAGTTTTCCAAACTAACACGGCTTACTTTGATACTATTTTAGTAAAAGCTGATGCTCAAAAAGTAAAAGCTGTAGCGGAGAAAAACGAAGTAAACTTCTTCTATCCTGATGCTGACTCAGTTTCGATTTCATTAAACGAAACAACTTCAATTGCCGACATCAACCAAATTATTGCCATTTTTGCTGAGGCTTTAGGAAAAGAAACTTTCACTGTTTCTGAATTAACTGAAGCAAGTCAATTACCGGCTTCATTAGAAAGAACATCGCCTTTCTTAACGCATGATGTATTCAATAATCATCATTCAGAAAGTCAGATAATGCGTTACATCAAAAAATTAGAGCGTAAAGATTTATCATTGAATCATTCAATGATTTCATTGGGTTCTTGTACGATGAAATTAAATGCAGCTTCAGAAATGTTGCCTTTGTCAATGCCAAATTGGAACAGCATTCACCCGTTTGCTCCAGTTGAACAAGCTGAAGGTTACATCACAATGCTTAAAAAATTAGAGCAGCAATTAAATGTAATTACAGGATTTGCTGGAACAACATTACAGCCAAACTCAGGAGCTCAAGGAGAGTATGCTGGTTTAATGGCTATTCGTGCTTATCATTTATCAAGAAACGAAGGTCACCGTAATGTATGTTTAATTCCATCATCGGCTCACGGAACAAATCCTGCTTCTGCAGCAATGGCTGGAATGAAAATTATCGTTACTAAAACGACTCCGGAAGGAAATATTGACGTAGAAGATTTAAGAGAAAAAGCGATTGAGCATAAAGATGATTTATCTTGTTTAATGGTAACGTATCCTTCTACTCACGGAGTTTTCGAATCTTCAATTATTGAAATCACTAAATTAATCCACGACAATGGTGGATTAGTATATATGGATGGTGCAAACATGAACGCGCAAGTTGGATTAACAAATCCTGCTACAATTGGTGCTGATGTTTGTCACTTAAACTTACACAAAACATTCGCTATTCCTCACGGTGGTGGTGGACCTGGAGTTGGACCAATTTGTGTGAACGAAAAATTAGTTCCGTTCTTGCCAACAAATCCAATCTTAAAAGTAGGCGGAGAACAAGCGATTACAGCTATTTCATCTGCACCTTACGGATCTGCTTTAGTATGTTTAATTTCTTATGGTTACATCACAATGATGGGAGCTGAAGGATTAAAAAGTGCTACTGAACATGCAATTTTGAATGCGAACTATATGAAATCTCGTTTCGAAGGACACTATCCAATTCTTTATACTGGAGAATGCGGAAGAGCAGCGCACGAAATGATTTTAGATTGCCGTTCATTTAAAGAAAACGGAATTGAAGTTGGTGATATCGCAAAACGTTTAATGGATTACGGTTTCCACGCTCCAACGGTTTCTTTCCCGGTAGCAGGAACTTTAATGATTGAACCAACTGAATCTGAAGATTTAGCAGAATTAGATCGTTTTTGTGATGCTCTTATTTCGATCAGAAAAGAGATTGAAGCTGCAACTGCCGATGATAAAAACAATGTATTGAAAAATGCACCTCACACATTGGCAATGTTGACTACAGATGCTTGGGATTTCCCTTATACTAGAGAAAAAGCGGCTTACCCATTAGAGTATATTGCTGAAAATAAATTCTGGCCATCAGTTCGTCGTGTAGATGATGCATACGGTGACAGAAACTTAGTTTGCAGCTGTGCTCCTATTGAAGCTTATATGGAAAACTAAGAAATTATTTTTCTTATAAATATTCAAACCCGACAAGTTTTAAAAACTTGTCGGGTTTTGTTTTTGTTTCAAGTTTCAGGTTTCAAGTCTAAACAAAAACTTGAAACCTCAAACCTGAAACAAAAAAAACTTTTACTACCACTTTGACTTCAATCGTTTGAAATCTCGGAAAAATTAAAAAATCATTAGAAAATAACCATTATATCATTCAAAAAATCGTTATTTCATAATTATATGCATGCATAGTATTTTTTATGATAGTTATCATGTTTTTATTTATACTTTAGCAGGAAATTTATCGGATAATTAAGGAAAAAAATGAAAATAAAAATTATTGGCATTGGGAGTTATATTCCTAATTTAGAAGTAAAAAACACAGATTTTGACAAGCATATTTTTTTGAATGAAGATGGAACCCCTTTTGGTTACCCGAATGAAGTCGTAATAAAAAAATTTAAAGGTATTACCGGAATTGAAAATCGCCGTTATGCCGAACCTCAATATACAGCATCAGATTTAGCTTTTTTTGCAGCTGAAAAAGCAATTGCAAATGCGGGAATCGATGCCGAAACTTTAGACTACATTATTTTTGCCCACAACTTTGGCGATGTAAAAACCGGAACGCATCAAACTGATATTTTGCCAAGTTTAGCGACTCGTGTTAAAAACAAATTAGGTATCAAAAATCCTAAATGTGTAGCTTATGATATTCTTTTTGGATGTCCGGGGTGGATTGAAGGAGTTCTTCAAGCCAATGCATTCATTAAATCTGGAATGGCAAAAAGAGTTATGGTAATTGGTGCAGAAACACTTTCAAGAGTTGTTGATGATCACGATCGTGATTCGATGATTTATTCTGACGGAGCCGGAGTTTCTATTTTAGAAGCTTCTACTGATGAATCTGGTCTTTTATCTTATGAAAGTGCTACTTATGCTAATGATGAAGCAAATTATCTTTTCTTCGGAAAATCATACAATCCAGATTTAGATCCGGATATTAAGTACATCAAAATGTATGGTCGTAAAATTTACGAGTTTGCTTTAAGCAACGTTCCATTAGCTATGAAAAGTTGTTTGGATCAAAGCGGAATTGGCATTGACGATGTGAAAAAAATCCTGATTCATCAGGCAAATGAAAAAATGGACGAGGCTATTATCGAACGTTTCTACAAATTATACGATAAAACAGCTCCTAAAGATATTATGCCAATGAGTATTCATGATTTAGGAAACAGCAGTGTTGCAACCGTTCCAACTTTATACGATTTGATTCTACAAGGAAAAATTGAAAATCAAGAAATCAACAAAGGCGATGTTATCATTTTTGCTTCTGTAGGAGCCGGAATGAATATCAATGCTTTCGTTTATAGACATTAATTTATAGTAATCAGTGTTCAGTTTTTAGTATTCAGCGCATTTTATGCAGAATTTAATTTCCGTTTAAAAAGAAATAATTAATTCCACTGACTAAAATCTGAACACTGTAAATCTAATAACTACACTGTTCACTAAAAACTGAACACTGAATACTTTTTTAGTATATTTGCGACCTAATTAAAATCAAGAACGATAGCTTGTTTCGTTCCTCGCAATAACTATGTACGAAAAAACGTTTCCGAATAAAAGATTCAAACTTACTTTAGAGTTTTTACAAAAGCACGTTAGCACATCAGAAACCATTTTTGATTTTGGTGTACCAAATCCGTTTTCTAAAATAATGGAAGAAAATGGTTATACCGTAAAAAACACAAAAGGCGAAGATTTAGACAACGATCAAACGGCTTTACAAACAGAAGATTATACTGTTTTTACGGCATTTGAAATTTTCGAACATCTGCTAAATCCATATACAATTTTAGAAAATGTAAAATGCGATAAATTGTTAATTTCAATTCCGTTACGTTTATGGTTTTCTCCGGCATATCGCTCAAAAACTGATATGTGGGACAGACATTATCACGAATTTGAAGATTGGCAGTTAGACTGGCTTTTAGAAAAAACGGGATGGAAAATAACAGATCGTTTGCAATTTACACATCCGGTAAAAAAGTTTGGATTGAGACCTTTACTTAGATATTTCACTCCAAGATATTATCTTGTTGTTGCTGAAAAAGTTAAGAACTAAGATTGCAGATTAACGATTTTTGATTTTTGATTTATAGATGACTTTTACACAATCTAAAATCTGAGATCTAAAATCTAAAATTTTTCACATGAAATACTATATCGTCATTCCCGCGCACAACGAGCAAGATTTAATTGGCCTGACTTTACAATCATTGGTTTCTCAAACTGTTTTGCCATCAAAAGTTGTGGTTGTAAATGACAATTCTACTGATAAAACAGAAGAAGTTGTTTTGGGATTTGCAAAGGATAATCCTTTCATTTCTGTTGTAAACAAAACTTCAGATGCGATTCACCTTCCGGGAAGCAAAGTAATTCAGGCTTTCCAAAAAGGTTTTGAAACTTTGGATTCTGATTACGATATTATTGTAAAAATAGACGGCGATTTAATTTTTCCTTCAAATTATTTTGAAACCATAATTAAACATTTTGAATCCGATCCAAAAATTGGAATGGCTGGCGGATTTTGTTATATCGATAAAAACGGCGAATGGGTTTTAGAAAACTTAACCGATAAAGATCATATTCGCGGTGCATTAAAAGCATATAGAAAAGAGACTTATCAGCAAATTGGCGGTTTAAAACCGGCAATGGGCTGGGATACTGTAGATGAATTATTGTGTAAATATTACGATTGGAAAATTGTTACCGATGAATCTTTACATGTAAAGCATTTAAAGCCAACAGGCGCTAATTACAACAAAACAGCTCGTTATAAACAAGGCGAAGCTTTTTATACTTTAGGTTATGGTTTTTGGATCACGGCAATTGCTTCGGCAAAACTGGCGATGATGAAGAAAAAACCTTTCCTGTTTCTAGATTATATCAAAGGATTTTTGAAAGCTAAAAAAGCTAAAACTCCTTTATTAGTTACCTCTGAACAAGCTAAATTTATTAGAAATTACCGTTTACAAAAAATGAAACAAAAGCTTTTCTAGTTTTTTAAAACTTAAAAAACTGTAAAGTGAAACGGTAAACTGTAAACTAATCCTTAATTTAGCCAATATTTGTAAAACTTATGATGCTAATTCGTTATTTATCCCAAATAGGAAGATATTTTTTAATGCTTAAAGAAATTTTCAATAAACAGACTAAATGGCCTGTTATGAAAAATTTGATTTTCAAAGAAATCGATGACTTAATAATCGACTCTCTTGGTATCGTTTGCTTTATATCTTTTTTTATTGGAGGAGTTGTTGCCATCCAAACGGCTTTAAACTTAACTAATCCATTAATTCCAAAATATTTAATTGGTTTTGCTACACGTCAATCTGTAATTCTGGAGTTTGCCCCCACTTTTATTTCGGTAATTATGGCCGGAAAAATGGGATCTTACATTACTTCAAGTATCGGGACAATGCGTGTTACAGAGCAAATCGATGCTTTAGAAGTTATGGGTGTTAATTCCTTAAACTATCTTGTTTTCCCTAAAATAGTAGCTTTATTAATGTACCCTTTTGTAATTGGGATTAGTATGTTTTTGGGAATTTTTGGCGGATGGCTTGCTTGTGCATACGGCGGATTTTCGACCAGTCAGGATTTTATTCAGGGTGCTCAAATGGAATTCATTCCGTTTCACATTACATATGCCTTCATTAAAACTTTAATTTTTGCAATGTTATTAGCTACAATTCCATCTTTTCACGGATATTACATGAAAGGTGGAGCATTAGAAGTGGGTAAAGCTAGTACGGTGTCATTTGTTTGGACATCTGTTTGTATTATTCTTTTTAATTATATATTAACTCAATTATTATTAGGATAATGATAGAAGTAAAAAATATAGAAAAATCATTTGGTGACAGCAAAGTTTTAAAAGGCGTTTCGACGGTTTTTGAAACTGGAAAAACCAACTTGATTATTGGACAAAGTGGATCTGGTAAGACTGTTTTATTAAAAACTTTACTAGGAATTCATACCCCGGATTCGGGAACAATTGAATTTGACGGAAGAGTTTATTCGGAATTAGATCCGGATGAAAAAAGAGAATTAAGAACTGAAATTGGAATGGTTTTTCAGGGAAGTGCCTTATTTGACTCAATGACTGTTGAAGAAAATGTCGCTTTCCCTCTAAAGATGTTCACAAACGATAATAAAGCTAAAATCAAAGAACGCGTTGATTTTGTTTTAGAAAGAGTAAACTTGGTTGATGCACACAAAAAACTTCCTTCTGAGATCTCTGGAGGTATGCAGAAACGTGTGGCGATTGCCCGTGCGATTGTAAATAATCCAAAGTATTTATTTTGTGATGAACCTAACTCTGGTCTTGATCCAAATACCTCAACTTTGATTGATAATTTGATTAAGGAAATTACAGAAGAATACAACATCACAACTGTAATTAATACGCACGATATGAACTCTGTAATGGAAATTGGAGAGAATATTGTTTTCTTAAAAAAAGGAGTAAAAGCGTGGCAGGGAACTAAAGAAGAAATCTTTATAACTTACAACAAAGACATTGTCAAATTTGTTTACTCTTCAAACTTGTTTAAAAAAGTACGTGAAGCTTATTTGAAAGGCTAGAAGTTTTTTAAATTTCAATTATATAGGAAATCTCAATAAATAAAATTCCAAATTCCAATCTTAGTAAATTGGAATTTGGAATTTTTATAATAATTCTCTCTAATATTTTTTGCTTAAGCCAAAACCAACTGTTACTCCTGCGCCAATAAAAGTGTATTTTCCAAAATTTCCAAAAAGCTTAACACCAACACTTGGAATTATGGCATTATAGATAAGTCTAGATTTCTTTTTTGAATAAAACCATTTGTAATTAGCTTCAAAAGGTACACCATAATAACTTATAGATTTAGCCGAAAAAACCTCTTCAGATTCAAACTCTTCATGATCAATTGATTCTACTAGTTTTTTCATTTCTAAATTATTACGACTCACACCAACCGAAACGCTATAAGAATGATTAGAGCTCAGCCAGCGTCTTCCATATAAAAAAGCATATTCTTTATTATCTTCTGATTTATAATATCTCGGCATTATGATATAATTATCTGATCTTTCAGAATATCCTACTGCATTTGTAAATCTAAAAGTAAAAAGATTTTCTCCGGTTTGATAATTCAATTCCAAACCTCCGGAAATACCAACACTCTGACCAATTGTAGGCCCTCCAAAACCTTCAAAATAAATTATTGGGTTTGAAGTTTCATTGGTTTCTTGTGCATAAATTGAATTGGAAAGCATTAGAACAAAAATAATCTTAAGTAGTTTTTTTATCATAATCTATTTATAAGAATGAAATATTTTCTAAATATAGACAAATCGAATATCTTATATATACGTAAAACTAACCGTTTTTGAAATTCAATAAAATTGGGGAAATCTCAATAAAAAAATTCCAAACTACAATCTTAATAAAATTGGAATTTGGAATTTAATATATTGGAATTTTTATATTCTAATGATTACCGGGCAGAAGTTCAACCTCAGCATTTGGATTAAAAAGATAGGTCTTTCCTGAACTTATTTCGAGACATTCAAAACGTTTGGTTCTAACCGCTATTTTCTTGAATATTTTACCGTTTTTAATTCGGAAGACACTTCCGTATGGAATTTCAAAAACATAATTTTTATCATTGGTCAAATCATATTGTTTTAAAGCCAAAGATAAAGTAGTATCTGTATCGCTGCTCGCCGAAGGGTTTTTAAAATGACGTGCCAATAAAGGCAGCAAATGACTCGGAAATATTTCTGGACGAATAAACGGAACCATTAAACGCTGAAAAGAATATTTCCACTCATTTCCGTGCGGTTTTATATTTCTCCCAAATTTCTCAAAAGCAACTAAATGGGAAATCTCATGAATCAGCGTAATCAAAAATCGGTATTTATTTAAACTCGCATTAACCGTAATTTCATGTTTACCGCTCGGCCCTCTCCTATAATCGCCATGACGCGTCTGACGCTCATTTACGATCTTGAGATGAACCTGATTGGCTACAATCAAATCAAAAACAGGCTTTACTGCATGTTCCGGAATATATTTTGCTAATGTATCGCTCAAAATAATTATGAATTATAAAGTATGAGTTATGAGTTATTTTTCAATTGGAATTTAATTATGGGTTCGTTGATGAAACTTCAAGTACTTTTCCATTAAAATATTTATTTCCATTTAATGTAAAATCGTAAATATAAGTCGCCATTCCTTCAGCAGAAATTGGAGCCTGATAACCTGGGAAAGCTTCATTCAGCATTTCGGTTTGTACAGAACCCAAAGCTAGAACATTAAATGAAATACCTTTCTCTTTATATTCTTCTGCTAATAATTCGGTTAAAGTAATTACTGCACCTTTACTTGAGCTGTAAGCTGCTAATCCTGCAAATTTTAAACTTCCTCTTACACCGCCAATTGAACTTATTGTTACAACGTGGCTTCCTTTTTGTAAATACGGCAGACAAACTCTGGTAAGATTTGCTACAGCAAAAACATTTACTTTATAAATACTTTCAAAATCAGCTTGTGTGGTTTCTGCAAAAGGTTTTAATAACAAAGCTCCGGCATTATGCACAACAGCATCGACTTTTTTCCAGGTCGAAGAAAGAAAATTTTCTACTTCCTGCAAAGCAGTTTCATTGGCTAAATCAATTGACAAGCAAGTTACGTTTTGATGTTCTAAAAGTGTTTTTGGAATTTTTCTCGAAATCGCTAAAACCTGATTTCCGGCATTGGCAAACTGCAATGCTAATTCATATCCAATTCCTCTACTCGTTCCGGTAACAATAATATTTTTCATGCAGCAAAAATAAGCAAAACCAAAATAATGGACTGTTATTTATTCATTACAATTTCTTCTGTTGGAGTTGTCGCAATTTTAGTTACAGCAGGTAAAAACTCCTGAATAAAAGCCGTCATGTGCGGAATATCCATTACTTTAAATTCATCTGAAACGTGGTGGTAAAAATCGAAATTCTCAAAATCAAAAGTACTTATCGATTGACACGGTTTCCCGAAAGCTTCAAAAAACGAAAAGTTATCAGATCTGTAAAACAGTTTATATTCGGCTTCTTTTGGTAAAAAACCAATTGTCTTTTTTCCGGTATATTCATTTATTTTTTCGGCCATATTCGATTTATCAAAACCTGTTATGTATGCCAAATAATCACGTTTCATAGGAACGCCAATCATTTCGATATTTAATTGTGTGTATAAATTGAAGTTCTTTGCTTTAAGTTTCGGAGCCATACTTTTTGATCCCAAAAGGCCTTTTTCTTCTCCGGCAAAAAACACAAAAAGAATACTTCTTTTATTGGAATGGGTTTTACTGAAATATTTTGCCAATTGCGCCACAGCGGTTACACCCGAAGCATCATCATTGGCCCCATTAAAAATTTGGTCAGCTTGTTTCTTTTTTTCAATTCCGATATGATCGTAATGTGCACTTAAAACAACATATTCATTTTTAAGAACCGGATCTGTTCCTTCTAAAACGCCAACAATATTAAAAGCCGGAGATTTAAAATTAGTCAAGGTATCTCTATAAGAAGCGAAATATGGTTTTACATTATTCTTTTTAAAGAAATCTTCTAAAAAAACTGCCGCTTTTTCTATTCCTTTTGTTCCCGTTTCACGTCCTTCTAATTCATCTGAAGAAAGATATTTTAAAAAATCAGAAACCTCAGATTCTTCCACTTTATAAGTTATTTCAGTTGATTCTGATTTCGATTCTTTTTCACTTACAGCTGGTGTGCTCGTTTTACAGGCAATAAAAACAAATGGAAGAAGAAAGTATAGTTTTTTCATAAACGAAAGTTTGATGCTCTTTAGATTAAATTTCTAAAACTGCTGATTTAAAATATTTTTTATACACTTTAAATACCTGAATACTTCCCAGAATTATGAAAAAAGCGGGAATAAAAACCGGCATTATATACTCTGAAAAATGATTCGTTTTTTGAAAAAAAGTCTGCAAAATTACAATCAAACTAAACATCCCAAAAAAAACACCAATCAAAGTTCCTGCAATATAATAATATTTTAACTTTCTTTCGATGGTAATGTACTTTCCGTTAAGCAAATATAGATTCCAGCTCGCCCAAAAAGGAAGCTGTAAAAAATTGAAACAGTTTAAAATAATCCCAATTACAAACGGAGAATAGATTAAATAGTTCTGTAAAATTCCGTTTGATTTTGTTTCCTGATTAAAATTGAAATAAAAAGCAAAGGCCAAAACAAACATAAATCCTACCGCAAAAAAATCAATAATCTTCATTAATTTTTTATTGTTAGTGAGTTGTTTAGCAAAAAGCAGTGTGAAATAAATAACAAAAGTTTCTACTACAATAACTCCGAATAAAAAGAAGACTAAATCATGAAGTCCCGATTTGGTATAAATTTCTAATCCAACAAGGTTTAAATATCCTAACGGAATTGAGCCCAGAAAACTCACGACAAATCCAACTAAGCTATTTTTTAAACTTTTCATTTTTAAAAGTTCATGATTTTATTGTTTTGCGCCAAATGCAGTTTGTACTCGCGCATTCCCACTTTGTAATCTAAATATGGAACTCCCATTTTATGGTTTTCAACACTTATTTCATACATATAAGTAATATGTCTTGCCAGTTCTTTCCAGGCAAACCATACGGAATGTTTGGGATCGTAAATGTGCGTAGGCTCGCTCGCGGCGCCGTTGAGTTCTACAATTTGAAAATTTTCTCCTCGTTCTAATTCCTCAAAAGTGTTGTACATGATATCAAAACGTCCGAAATAGAATCCCGGAATTTGAGTTGCAATTTCATCAATTGTCTTTGTTAATTTTGGTGTAATCCAATCACTTCCGTCAAGAAATTTTGCCCCTCGGGCATGATTGCCAAATGGAACTAAATTTAATGTTTCGTCTTTAGGCAAAATTCGCTGCAGCTCTTCTCCATATTCTTCTTTTAAAACCTCAAACTGCAGTTCAAATCTGGGAGTTTGTTTGATTAAATTTTCAATTGTAGATTTTCCGTCTCCGGTTACAATCAAAAATTCTTTAGAAACAATTCCTGTAATTTTTCCGTTTTTTTGAAGCGGACGGCGTACGTAAAAAATACCGACTTCTTTTTCAAACGGAATAAGATCCTGCAGTAAAAAATCAAAATTTGCTTTACTCGCATAATCAGTCAATTCAGAAACAGTTTTTATTTTTTTTACTCCAGAACCGCGCAATCCAATATCTGGTTTTGCGATTAATGGAAAATAGATTTGTTTTTCGACCAGTAAATTAACGATGTCTTTTAACTCCGTTTTCTCCCGAATCAAAACTGTTTTGGGATAATGTTTTTTAGGCAGTAAATCGTAAATCTGTTTTTTACTTTCCATAATAAAACCGCCATTTTTAATTTTGGGATTGGAGGCATTAAAGAAAAAAATTGATCTTGCTTTGACCGCATAATAAGCCCAAAGAAAATAAATAGGAATGTATAAAACCTGAAAGGGCCAATATTCCCAATTGGTTACTTTGTGAAAAAATAGTTTCATAGGTTTACATTTTAAATTCGAATAAAAGAGGTTGAAAAATCTTCTGTTTTTATTAAATCGTAATATTTCATTGCACCTTTATTTTGTTCTGTCACCACTTGCGTCACGCTTAATGTTTTCATCATATTTTCTCTGTTAATGATTAAACCGTTTTGCACGTCATCGCTGTGTGTATTTTTATGAAAATCCAGCATATCCAGAGCCGAGATTTCATTTTTATCTTTTACAAAATCAAAAAACCAATTGGATCTTTCTTTTCTAATTTCTTCAGGATATAAAGTAACCGATGACCAAATGTGGTTTTGAGTTTCATTCAGCTTTGTTGTTCTTTTACTGAAACCATCCCAAATCAATTCATACAACATTTTTTCCTGATACAAAACCAGTGTAAAAGGTTCAATGTTATGGAGATCAATTTGTGTCCAAAAATCCTTAGGTGAATCCTTTTCAATAATATCCAGAACAATTAAACCGCGGCTTTTTCGATACGGAAGTACAGGAATATGTTTTGTAATTCCGCCATTTAATAAAACCAAAACAGTTCCGTTTTCATCCATTGCAAACCAGGTTCCTCCTGCTTTTGAATCTTTTGGATACATTATATTTTTGCCATTGTGACAGTAATTTCTGGGCACAACAGCACCGGGACGAATTACTTTTTCGTCCCGGTTTGAAGTAATAATGGCAACTCCTTTATTATTTATAAAACTTACTGTACACATTGTTTTCTATATTCGATAGTCGAGCGCGCTACGCCAAAATTTTCATCTACTAAAATATTCTCAAATTGCAGCACAGCCACTTTTATTAAAGCCTGATGATGCACGCAATGTTCCAGATTATAAAGCAATTCTCTGTAATAATTACTTTGAATTCTCATATTAAGTCCATCAATAAACTGCTCCAGAAACATTATTTTATTCTCGCTTTGCAATCCGGCTTTAATTTCGGTAATGCATTGTTTTGCAAATTCGGTCTCCGTTTGAATTCTGATATTTCTCTCGCGGTTATCATAATTTATAATTCCCGATTCATAGCCATTTTGAAGACATTGAAACATTTCCAGAATATGTCTTGTGTGCTCGCCAATAGTGGCATTGCTTAAAGCCTGACAGGATTTTGAATAATCTTTATCAGATAATTGATTTAATAAATCCGTTAACTCATCTAAACTCCGGCGTATTGATTTTAGTAACATAACTTTTAATTTAGAAGATTAAACAATTTGTTTTTATTGAAATAAAGCAAACCTAAACTGCATAATAATGTAATAACAGCTAAAGCAAAAAGTAATCCGCCGTCGTTTTGAACCTCAATTCCTAAAACAAATAAATGTGACAAAATAGCGCCAATCATAATTCCGGCTGCGCCAAGTGCGCCAAGCCATGTTGTTTTGGGCATTAAAATCAAAACTGCGGCAATCAATTCGGCAATTGCAGAACCAATTCTTCCGTAAGGTTCTATTCCTAAAGTCGAGAAAATATAGATACTTTCTTCTGCTCCGCTGAATTTAAAAAACAAGGTTTGCAATAAAATTACCGAAGCCGTTATTCTCAAAATCCATATTAAAATTTCCTTTTTCATGGCTTCGGGTTATTTGTATATTTTTTTCCAGTTGTTATCTGCCTTCACTTTTAACTCTGCTTCATCCGGGTTCCAGCTTTTCAGGGTATTATTAAAATAAGCATTGTAGAACAGATAAAGTTTTCCATCGCTGATTTTAAAAGTCTCTGGATTAATTTCTACTTTTTTACCTGCACTTCCCATTGCATACGCGCACCATCCGCCATATTGAGGTTCATATTTTGATGGATTTTTCAAGAACGCATTTTTATTTTCAACTGAAGAAAAATTATAAGTCACTCCCTGATATGAAGTTGAAATTTCTTTTTTCCCTTTAACTGCTTTTCCCTGATTAAAATAGCCAACAGGATCATAACCCTGAATTCCTATTTTATTTTCTAAATTATACTGGCTCACTCTTTTGGCATCATTTTGAGCAAATGAACTGCCTGAAACTAAAATCAATAACAATAATACTAACTTCTTCATCTTTGTTTTATTTAAGGTTTTTTAATACTGACACTAATAATTCTGTGGAAATGCGCTGTTTAATATCTGGCGAGATATATTCAAAAAGTATATCGGCCTCAGTATTAACAACAAAAACAGAAGGAACTGGCAGTAAACTGGTATTGATTCCTTTAGAATGTACGTTAATTACTGATTTGTAGTTTTCCGGAACCTGATAAGCAATTCCTACGGCTTTTATCAATTCTCCTTTTGAATCAGAAAGTAAGGTGTATTTTACTTTGTCCTTTTCTTCTGTGATTTTTAAATTTTCTGGAGAATCCGGACTTACGGCTATAATTTGATAACCTAAGTCGATGATTTGTTTTTCGGCTCCAGCCAATGCCTGCAAATGTAAATTGCAATACGGACACCAGCCGCCGCGATAAAAAACTAGAACTGTTTTTTTCTTTTTAAGTAATTCTGAAAGGTTTACATCTGCATTTTCAGCAGTTTTTAAAGTAAACTCCGGGATTTTTTCTCCTATTAATAAAGGAGCAATATCAAGCACCGATTTAGGAATCTCGCTTTGCGCGTGAGCAGCAGAGGTTAGCGCTGCCACAAAAATTAAAAGCATTTTTTTCATAGTGTAGTGGTTTTACATCTTTTTGATGATGTAAAATTATTGTACTATGAAAAAGCAAAATGTCGGCTAATTTACACTTCGCTTAAAATAATTATAATTTGGTGATATCCTGAATGATAATTTCTTTTCTATTATAACTTATGAGCTGGTTGGTTTCCATTTCATTTAGTAATTGCGTAGCTGTTTGTCTTGAAGTACAGATAATTTGAGCAATATCATTTTGGGTTAAATAGTTTTCAATTGCTACCATGTTTCCGTTTCTAACGCCTTCTTGTTCTGCCCAGTCTTTTAGGAATTGGTACAATCTCGTTTTGGCATCTTTAGAAATTAAATTGGCATAACTATTTTTAACGCGCTTCATTTTTAACCCAACAAATTTGGTATATGAAAGTGCCAAAGTTGGATTTCGCAGCAATAAATCTTCAAAGTCAGACATTAAAAAACTACAGATTGCAACATCATCTGAAAGTACTTTTGCATATTCTTCGACTTTATTGTCTGTTTCCAAAGTCAATTCGCCAAATAAATCTCCTTTTTGAATAATGTCTTTTATCGTTTCATTACCATCATCATCAATGGCAACAATTTTTATATTCCCTTTTTTAAGTAAAAAAATACGTGGCACATCTGAAGAAGAAAAATAAATAATTTCTCCTTTTGATGCTTTTTTAAAACCGGTAATAATACACAATTGCTTGATTTGTGAATAACTCAGCGTTCTAAACAATTTATGATCCCGCAAGTACCAATATTTTAAATCTTCGTACATAAAAATTAAATCTGTTGGTGTAAATGTAATTAAATTAACAATAAATCTAATTATAAGTTTTAGGAACGCGGATGACACAGATTCGCTTCGCGAAAACGCGGATTGACACAGATTTTTATTTTCCTAACATAAAAAAATCCGTTTTTATCAGTGTTTTCGCGAAGCGAATCTGTGTCATCCGTGTGCCAATCTAAAGCCCAGAAAAAACAAAAACCTTTTAAAGCCTAAACTTCAAAAGGTTTTTATGAATTATTTTATAGAAAATTATCCTGCGATAACAGATCTTGAAATAACGATTTTTTGAATTTCTGAAGTTCCTTCGTAAATCTGAGTGATTTTTGCATCGCGCATAAAACGTTCTACATGGTACTCTTTTACATAACCATTTCCTCCATGAATTTGCACTGCTTCAACCGCAGTATCCATTGCAACCTGTGAAGCGAATAATTTTGCCATTGCACCACTTACGTCATAATTTTTATGCTGGTCTTTATCCCAAGCCGCTTTCATACATAAATGACGAGCCGCTTCAATATTAACCGCCATATCTGCCAGTTTAAAAGCAATTGCCTGATGATTACAAATTTCAGTTCCAAAAGCTTTACGCTCTTTAGAATATTTCAAAGCCAGTTCATAAGCTCCGGAAGCAATTCCTAAAGCCTGAGACGCAATACCAATTCTACCTCCGGCAAGCGTTTTCATAGCAAATTTAAATCCGAAACCGTCTTCACCAATTCTGTTTTCTTTCGGAACTTTTACATCACTAAACATTAAAGAGTGTGTATCAGAACCGCGAATTCCCATTTTTTGTTCTTTTGGACCAATAGAAAAACCTGGCATATCTTTCGTCATGATCAAAGCATTGATTCCTTTATGTTTTAATTCAGGATGCGTTTGAGCAATTACCAAATATACAGAAGCTGTGTTTCCGTTTGTAATCCAGTTTTTTGTTCCGTTTACTAAATAATGGTCGCCCATATCAATCGCAGTTGTTTTTTGCGAAGTAGCATCACTTCCTGCTTCTGGCTCACTTAAACAGAAAGCCCCGTGAATTTGACCTGAAGCCAATCCCGGTAAATATTTTTGTTTTTGTTCTTCCGTTCCAAACTCTTGTAATCCCCAGCAAACCAAAGAATTATTTACAGACATTACTACAGAAGCCGAAGCATCCACTTTAGAAATTTCTTCCATTGCAATAACATAAGAAATTGCATCAAGTCCGCTTCCACCGTATTTTGGATCAACCATCATTCCCATGAACCCAAGTTCACCCATTTTTTTAACCTGCTCGGTTGGAAAAATTTGTTTCTCGTCACGTTCAATAACTCCGGGTAATAATTCATTTTGAGCAAAATCTCTTGCAGCTTGCTGAATCATTAAATGTTCTTCGGTAAGATTAAAATCCATAGTTTTTTTTTTATTGTTTTTTCTAAACCGAATTCAGAATTCAGTTTTGTGGTTTTTTATTTGTTTTTTTTGAAAAGCCAATTTATGGTTAAAAGGCTTCCAAAGATAATTTTTAAATGCGGATTTTACAATGCATGCATATAAATTTAATAGATCGACAAGAATAACGATAACGTTTTCGTAATAATTTATCATTTGCTTCAAACATACTATAATTTTGCAGCTTTTTTTGTAAAATACAAGATTAAAAAATGCGGTTTAAAAACCTCAAAAAAGTAAATTTCAAGCCATTTTCTCCGCAGAAAAGATTAAACAATTCCTAAAGCGCGTAAATCTACGTAAAGCTAGTCTTACTAATTTGATTACTAAACCGATAGAGTAAAAAAAATCAAAAACAACTAAAAAAAAACTTCCAAAAAAAGACAATAATATTGATAAATTAACATTATTTTTGCCTTAAAATTAAATAATTGACAGAGCATGAAAAAGATTTTACTAGTACTTACACTCCTTTTAACTTTACAATTTTCAGCAGTTTCTGCCCAGACTCATTTAGAAGTAAACGGCGTTACTGTTCCTAGAAAAATAGAATATCAAAACAAAACTTTACAGCTTAACGGCGCTGGCGGCAGATCAAAAATGTGGTTAGAAGTTTATGTGCAGGCCTTGTATTTATCGCAATTAAGCCAGGACCCAAAGTTTATTATTGACAGTGATACTGAAATGGCAATTCGAATTGAAATTACATCATCTATGGTTTCTTCGAATAAATTAACTAAAGCAATGAATGTTGGTTTCGAAAAATCTGCAGGAAGTAATCTGGAACAATTACGACCAAGAATCGAACAATTCAAAACATACTTAAGCGATGCAATTACAGAAAAAGATGTATTTGTTTTAGCTTACAATCCACTTGACCAAACTATCAATGTTTTTAAAAATGAAGTTTTGAAAGGAAAAGTTCAGGGATTTGATTTCAAAAAAGCATTATTCGGAATCTGGCTTTCTGATAAACCAGTTGACGAAACTTTGAAAAAACACTTATTAGGAATATAATCCTTAAAATTTTACATATTCAGAAAGCCGAAAACCTGATAGTTTTCGGCTTTTCTTTTTTGTTTAATAAATTTGATACAAAATACATTATTCGCATTATTCTATTTTATACATTTACACAAAATAAACATATCACAACAAAATGAAAGATTTATTACAACAATTTGAAAATAAAGCACCTGAAATTGTTTTTAACTGGAAAGATTCTGAAACAGAAGCTGAAGGATGGACTGTAATTAATTCGCTGCGCGGAGGAGCTGCCGGCGGAGGAACAAGAATGAGAAAAGGCTTAGACATGAACGAAGTTTTGTCGCTTGCCAAAACAATGGAAGTTAAATTTTCTGTTTCGGGTCCGGCAATTGGCGGTGCTAAATCTGGAATAAATTTTGACCCGAATGATCCTCGCAAAAAAGGAGTTTTACAGCGTTGGTACAAAGCGGTTTCTCCATTATTAAAAAGTTACTACGGAACTGGAGGAGATTTAAATGTTGATGAAATTCACGAAGTAATCCCAATGACAGAGGAATGTGGTGTTTGGCATCCGCAGGAAGGTGTTTTCAACGGACATTTTAAACCTACAGAAGCTGATAAAATTAATAGAATTGGTCAATTACGTCAGGGTGTAATTAAGGTTATCGAAAACCCAAAATTCTCACCAGACGTTACAAGAAAATATACTGTTGCTGATATGATTACCGGTTATGGCGTTGCCGAAGCGGTTCGTCATTTTTACGCAACTTACGGCGGAGACATTAAAGGTAAAAAAGCAATCGTACAAGGTTTTGGAAACGTTGGTTCTGCAGCTGCCTTTTATTTAGCTGAAATGGGAGCAAAAGTGATCGGAATTATTGATCGCGACGGCGGATTAATTAAAGAAGATGGTTTTTCTTTTGAAGAAATCAGAACGTTGTTTTTAAATAAAGACGGAAATAAATTAGTTGCCGATAATATGATTCCGTTTGAAGAAATCAATTCTAAAATCTGGACAATTGGTGCTGAAATTTTCACGCCTTGTGCTGCTTCAAGATTGGTTACTCAAAACCAAATCGACAGCTTAATTGCAAATGGATTGGAAGTTATTTCTTGCGGAGCGAATGTTCCTTTTGCTGATAAAGAAATTTTCTTCGGTTCTATTATGGAAGAAGTGGACCGTAAAGTAAGTTTGATCCCGGATTTTATTTCAAACTGCGGAATGGCAAGAGTATTCGCTTATTTCATGGAGAAAAAAGTTCAAATGACAGATGAGGCTATTTTTAACGATACTTCTGAAATTATAAAAAATGCAATTGTAAAAGCGCACGCATTAAATTCATCAAAAACAAATATCAGTGCAACGGCATTCGAAATTGCATTGAAACAGTTAGTATAATTTATTTTATACTTTATATATAAACGAGCCGAATCTGGCTCGTTTTTTTGCCACAGATTAAAAGGATTATTTGGATTCCTGCTTTGTGAACTTTGCCTTCAATTTAGCCCACAGATTTACACAAATTAAAACAGATAAAAACTTTGTGTTCCTTTGCGTTAAACCTTAGCGTGCTTTGCGGTTAAAATCAAAATCCAGCTTTGAGAACTTTGCCTCCTATTCAACGCAAAGATTTACACTATCTAAATAGAAAAAACTTTGTGCTTCTTTGCGTAAACCTTGGCGAACTTTGCGGTTAAAAACAAAACCCAGCTTTGAGAACTTTGTCTCCTATTCAGCTCACAGAGTTACACAATTTAAATAAAAAAAAACTTTGCGTTTCTTTGCGTAAACCTTGGCGAACTTTGCGGTTAAAAACAAAACCCAGCTTTGAGAACTTTGCCTCCTATTCAGCCCACAGATTTACACAAATCTAAACAAATAAAACTTTGCGTTCTTTGCGTAAACCTTGGCGAACTTTGCGGTTAAAAAACAAAACCCAGCTTTGCGGTTAAATTACCCACGGCTCTTTCTTTCTAAACAATTTTTACTAATTTTAAACGTTTTTAATAATACAATTACAAAACTCTGAATCGAAATTAGTTCAATGAAAACGAACCAGTATAAAATTAATCCTAACAAAGCAAGTGCTGCTATTTCTTCTGATAAAAAGAAATCGCTGGCACTTACTATTCTTATATATACAGCCTTAATTGTTTTATTATTTTTTATACGTTTTTGGCCTCCATACAATCCTGAAAATAACGTTGCACTTGCAGATGGCGGTGGAGGCGGTGGCGGCGTAACGGTAAATTTTGGCGACAGCGATTTAGGTTCTGGAGCCAATTATAAAAGCGAAGTTCTGAATGTAAAAAATGAAGTAAAACAAGCTCCGGCAAAAGCAGTCGAAGAAGAGGCTATTATTTCTCAGGAAAATTCAAAAGCCGATGAAACTGATGTTGTAATACCTGTAAAAGAAAAACCTAAAAAACCAACTCCGGTTGAAAAACCAATACAAAAACCTGTTCCCGAAAAACCAAAAGTTTCAAATTCTACAAACGATGCTTTATCAAGCATTTTAAAAGGTTCGAAAAAAGGCGGCGACGGCGATGATAAAGCAGCAGGAAATAAAGGAAAACCGGGAGGAGATTTAAACTCTAAAGGTTATTACGGATCTGGCGGCTCAGGCGGAGGAACCGGAGGCGGTAACGGAAGTGGAACTGGAATTGGTACAGGAAGCGGTTATGGACCGGGAAGCGGTGGTGGTTCTGGCGGAGGATCAGGATATTCTTTAAATGGTCGAAAAGCTTTATCTAAGCCAGCTCCAAAATATACTTGTAACGAAGAAGGAACTGTTGTAGTTGAAGTTACGGTAGATCAAAATGGAAAAACCGTGAGTGCAACTGCCGGAATAAAAGGAACTACAAACAAGGCTAGTTGTTTATTAGAACAAGCAAAAATAGCCGCATTAAACACAAAATGGTCTGCCGATGAAAATGCAGCCGCAAAACAAGTTGGAAAGATTATTTATAATTTTAACTTGAATTAAAACACGAATTTCACGGATTTTCACGAAATCTGTTCTCATAAAAAAAGGCTTTCTGATTCTCAGAAGGCCTTTTTAATTTATTCATCACGCTTGTCTTTGCGAGGAATGAAGCAATCTCACTTCTATAAGTAAACGCAAAGATATACTTAGTGAGGTTGCTTCGTTCCTCGCAATGACTTTGATTATGTACATTTTTTACTTCGGACTCGTAGCAATTACAAACTTCAAGTTATTCTTCACTCCTATCTGCAATACATCAACTAAATCCTGAACTTGCAAATTAAACGGAATTCGGACTACGACAGTTTGATCTTTATCTGCTCCAATTTTATTCATTAAAGTAGTTTCTAATTTTTCAAAAGCAACGGGCTGTTTGTCGATATAGAATTGTTTGTCTTCTGTAACCGATAAACTGATTAACTGTTTATTCGTTTTTTCATTTGATTTCGCTTTTGGAAGCGTCATCTTAATAACATTTGGGTTTGCCAGTGTTGAAATAATAAGAAAAAACAACAACAGGAAAAACATAATGTCACTTAAAGATGAAGTCGCAACCTCAGCGTGAAATCTTCTTTTTCTCTTAATCGACATACCTTATGATCTTTGAATTATGTTTACAAATTCTAATATCTGTTTCTGAATTTTTAAAGCAAAATCATCAATTTTTCCGTTCAGTAAGTGGTAAGCACTATAAGCAATAATACCCACGATAAGTCCTGAACCGGAACTGATCATTTTCTCGTATAAACCTCCGGAAATATTTCCGATACTGATATTTTCTGTAACTGAAATACTGTAGAAAATTTTAATTACCCCAGAAATAGTTCCGATGAAACCAAGAGTTGGCGCAATACCAGCGATAAGACCTAAATGACCTAAACGTCTTTCCATTTCGCCAATTTCGATATCGGCGGCGCGGTCCATGTTAGATTCGATTTCGGCAATTGGTCTTCCAATTACTAAAACGCCTTCTTTTAAAATATTTCCAACAGCTGTATCATTTCTTTCTACAATTGTTCTGGCTAATTCAATGTTTCCGGCGTGTAATTTATCGGCAACATCCTGCATTAATCTGGCATCAATTCTTGAAGCTTTTTGGATATACAAGTAGCGTTCAAAAATTACGTAAATCGTGTAAAACAATAAAAATGCGATTGGTATTAGGAAGAAACCTCCTTTTAAGATAAATCCTAAAACAGAAATTTCAGTTTCTGGGTGAGCAATTTTTTCGATCACTACGTTTGAGGCGTTTGCGAGAGTATCAGCTTGTAGTTGAATGGAGCTAAACATATTTTAATTCTGGTTTTTAATAATTAATTCTAAAAAATATTTCAATTTTGCAATAAAGATAATTTTCATTGTTATATTAAACTAAAAAAACTGGAAATTATTTCAATCAGCAACTATTTTATCCAAACAAAATGAACTATCAGGAAACAACAAACTGGATGTTTAATCAATTACCAATGTATCAGCTGCAGGGTGCTTCGGCATACAAAGAAGACCTGACAAACATCAAGTTACTGGCAGAACATCTTGGTAATCCCGAAAAGAAATTGCAGACGATTCACGTTGCGGGAACAAACGGAAAAGGATCAACATCGCACATGCTGGCTTCGGTTTTGCAGGAAGCGGGTTATAAGGTAGGTTTATATACGTCGCCACACTTAAAAGATTTCAGGGAAAGGATTAAAGTAAACGGCCTGGAAATTTCAGAAGATTTTGTTTGCGAGTTTATTTCCAAACACAAAGATTTTTTTGAAGCCAATGATATGAGTTTTTTTGAAATGTCCGTTGGTTTGGCATTTGATTATTTTGTTTCAGAAAAAACAGATATTGCGATTATTGAAGTTGGTTTAGGCGGAAGACTGGATGCAACAAATATTATTACGCCTTTGGTTTCGGTAATTACTAATATTGGTTTAGACCACACGCAATTTTTAGGAAATACGCTTGAAGCTATTGCGGGCGAAAAAGCGGGAATTATTAAACCAAATGTTCCGGTTGTTATTGGCGAATATACAGATGAAACTCAGCCTGTATTTTTGGCTAAAGCCGAAGAAAACAATGCACCGATTTCTTTTGCTTCAGATTTAATCGATCAAATTTATTTGTCTGACTTAATTGGGGATTATCAGTTTCATAATAAAAAGACGGTTCAGCAGACGATTTCAATTCTGAACAATCAAACCGATTTCAAAGTTTCGACAGAACAATTAAAAGAAGGTTTATTGAATGTGGTAAAAAATACTGGTTTACAAGGAAGATGGCAGCAGCTTGGAGAAAACCCAAAAATTATTTGTGACACGGCGCACAACAAACACGGATTAGCTGTTGTGATGAATCAGCTTCAAAATGAAAAATATGAAAAACTGCATATTGTTTTGGGTGTTGTAAACGATAAAGATTTAGATTCTATTTTACCGCTTTTTCCGAAAGAAGCGCAATATTATTTTTGCAGTCCGAATTCGGCAAGAGGTTTACCGACTGAAACGCTTCAAAATGCGGCTGAGAAATTTAATTTAATTGGAGAAAAATATGATTCTGTTGAAAGCGCTTTCGCGAAAGCCAAACAAAACGCTTCAAAAAATGATTTTATTTATGTTGGCGGAAGCACTTTTGTCGTTGCCGAATTGCCTTTGTAACAAGTAAAACTTAAATCTTAGAAAAAAGTCTAAAAAAACCGATTTAATAACAAATTCATAAACAGCGAGATATAGTTTATTTTTAAAAAAGTTTTATTTTTTATTCGATTTTCTTTGCAGAACTCAAAAACTAGCGTATATTTGCACTCGCAATCACAAACGATAGCAACCTAGTAAAATAGGGCGATTAGCTCAGCTGGTTCAGAGCACCTCGTTTACACCGAGGGGGTCGGGGGTTCGAACCCCTCATCGCCCACCAAGAAACTCCTTAAGAAATTAAGGAGTTTTTTTTACGCTTTTGCGAATGTTCAAGGATTATAAATCCACCTTCATATTTGGGGAGATACTCAAGCGGCCAACGAGGGCAGACTGTAAATCTGCTGTGTGAACTTCGCAGGTTCGAATCCTGCTCTCCCCACAAAAAAGTCCTAATGAAAATTAGGACTTTTTTTATGCTCATTCAAAAAATATCTAAAACCTTAAAATCATGCGATTCCTTTTTTATGCGCGAGCAGGAAAAAGTATTAAACAGATAAGAGACACGCTTGGAGTTTTATCAAATAAAAGTTCTATTTTTAAAACAAAAAAATACCAACATTCTTTAGACATACCAACCCAATTTTGAGGTAAATAAGCCGAACATCATTAAACATATATCCTATTTAAGAGTAATTTTATGAAAAAAACATTCTATTCTGTATTAATATTAATTATAAGCCTTTCTTGTACAGAAAAAAAGACACAAAAAGAAAACACTATAATTAAAAATATTAAATCCGATTCGGTTGTTAAAATAGATGATGATGAATTAGAAAAAGATTCAGATTGTGCATTTGATGACAATTACAAAAAAATAACAGAAGAATGGCTGAGTGAACTTGAAATCAAAAAATATGTTTGGGATTCAAAAAGTAACAAAGCGACATTAATATATAATAATGATACTCTAACTGTGTATAAAGGCGGCTGTACCCATTTTGTCAGTTCAGTAGAAATTAAAACCAATATTTACCCAAATAAGGAATTAGACAGTACTTTGATAAGAAAAATTAACGATGTAGCCTGTAAATTTAAATTTAATAATTATTGTAAAAAGCTTATTGAAGGTCAATTTAAAAAAATTGATAATAGTAATTCATCATTTTTTTTGGAGTTTGAAGATGATGATCCAGAAGACAATTTAATTTCTGAAGGAATAGAAATTTCAGAAAAAGAAAAACACACAATTATTACAATATCAGAGTATTATAATTAAAACTACTACTAACAGTGGTTTAGCATAATAGCTATTAATCGATAAGAAACATGTTCGATTTGTAGCTTTACAATCTACTTTTTATAAAGCTCAATTTTTCTTCTCCTGCTGGCGCGAGCGTCTCGCTCGTGCATAACCCTGTGTGTTCACGAGCGAGACGCTCATTTTTTTCTTAATTCATTTTTCGAAATATATTCTACTCAAATGGTATTTCAAACCAAACTAGAGAATCATAATCTAAGTATAAATCAGCCAAAAAATCACCTTCTTCGTCAGTATTCATTAAAAGGCTTTCACGTTGTATTTCACCATTCTTAATAATTAGTATAATAATTTCAGAAAGCGGATAAGAACTGCCCGGATCTTCAGTATAAAGCACAATAAAACTATCAATTTTAAATTCTTCTACAATGGTAATTATTTCTTTTCCCATTAAAGACAAATTTGCTTTATTAAAAATTAAATTATTAATGGTTTCATAAAGACTAAATTCATTTTTAGCATCTTCAATATTTCCTTTTAATGAAAAATGCGTATAATCTTTGTTACAAAAGTGCTCATATTTATCCGGTATTTGACCTATCAAATCCTTTGTTATTAATTGTGCATTAATCTTATATCCGAAGAATTTCATATACAACTACAATTTATTTTTTTAATAAAACTAAGCCAAAATTAAATGATTTCAACTTGTAATTTTCAATTATTCTAATATAGATATTAAAATAAACGCAAAGCATTGTCATTTCGACTGAAAGGAGAAATCTCACTCGACAATCGACAAAGATTGGCGACATACTTTGTAGAATTTCTAGTGAGATTTCTCCTTTCAGTCGAAATGACAAGATTGTGTAACTTCCAAAAATTAAAAACAAAAAAGCAAATTCATTTGCATATTGTTGTCACGTATACTATATTTGCGACAACAATTTAATTTTAGAAAAAATGAGAGAACTTACATTTGCATCACTACAGGTAAAAAATTTAGAAGCATCAAAAGACTTCTACGAAAAGAAATTAGGATTTGAAGTTGGAAATACTAATCCGCAGGCTTGTATTTTTAAATACGACGAAGGAAAAGCAAGTTTTGCTATTCGTACTCCGCTTGAACCTTTAGAAGATCGAGAATTAGGAGTTGGCGTAGCACTTTGGTTTGCCGTTACCGAAAATGTAGACGAATTAAAAGAGAAATTTATAGAAAACGGAATAACAACAGCGGGGCCAATTATAGAAACTCCGTTTGGAAGAGCTTTTCACGTAAAAGATCTTGACGGTTATAAACTTACTTTTTTGGAGACAAAATAAAAGTAAATAATCAGTAATTTTAGAAACAGATTAAGGAAGAAAAAAATTCCGCTATCCACAATCTACTAAAGGTTCTGATGGCTATCTTTGAAACCAATAAACTTGATTTTTAATACTGACACAAATGCTTCAACATTATTATGGCTAAGGAAATTAATTTTCATTTTAAAAGTCCAAAAGACAGCCCTGGGTATTTACTTGGACAACTAACAATGCTTTGGCAACGCAAACTAAAAAAAGTTTTAGATCCGTTAGATTTAACACAGACTCAATTTGTATTATTGGCTGCTTTGGGCTGGCTTTCAAAAAAAAGTAATTCTGTAACACAAATTGACATTGCGAACCAAAGCAATGCCGACAGAATGATGGTATCAAAAGTATTGCGAACGCTGGAAGAAAAAGGTTTTATTACAAGACATGAACACGAAACTGATACAAGAGCAAAAACTATTCGATTAACGAATACAGGCGAAACAATTTTGCAAAAAGCTCTTATTGAAGTAGAAAATGCCGATCTTGATTTCTTTTCTTCTTTAGATGAAAATCTTCCGTTGTTTAATTCTAATATGGCAAATCTTATTGATAGAAATAAAACAGAGTAAAAGTGCTTCGGCATAATACTTTCAATCCGCTTGATAAACATCTAAAAAGCCCCATTATTTCTAATGGAGCTTTTTTATTTATCAAAATTCTCAAAATGAATTTTCTACTTAAGAAGTAATTTTAAGCTTATACCCTTTTCCGCGTATAACAACAATTTGGACATTCGGATCATGTTCCAGTTTTTTTCTAAGCTTTGATATGAACATATCCAGACTGCGGCCCACAATAACGCCTTCATCTTCCCATATCTCTTTTTGCAGTCGGCTTCTCTCTATGGTCTCGTTAGGAGACAATGCAAAAATGAGCAATAAACGGGTTTCCGTTCCGGTGAGGTCTAATGTTTTTTCATTTATGGTCAGCTTACGGTTTTTCGCATCAAATACTACCGAGCCTAAAGTGAACAAACTAGCAGAATCATTAGGTAAAGTTACTTTCGGCTTAGCAGATCTAAAAAAAATAAACCCAACAAATGCTAAAAATGACAGGCCGCCAACCAAAAAATATTTATTCTTTGCTGTATAAATACCCAATGGTTTAAATTTGATGTTAATCATGTAACATGCTTTGGGCTGTTTTCTTCCTTTACATGGTACAATATCATCTTTCTTATTTTCTGAAATAGCATATCCATAAGCTACATTGGTATTTTCACAGTTCACTACGTTAACAACATAATCATGTGCGAGTGGATCTTGGGCTAAAAAGCGCTGCGTAATATTCACCAAAGAGTCCGTTTGAAAAGTAAATTCATTCTCAAACCTGATCTGGTACTCATTTTCAGCGATCTTTTTTACGGGAAGAACCCTTGATGTTTTATCTCCCGATTGTAAAAGTAGTTCATGACCAATTCTGCGGAGCAAAATTTCCCTTCTTGCAATAGCAAACTCGTCACCATCAGTTTTACTGAAAGCTACGCAGATTGCAAATATAAATAAAAGCAGTATCAATCCAAAGATGTACTTGCCTTTTCCGGAGAGGAGATTTCGACTCTGATGCATAGTGTCAAATTTTTATTTACAAAGTTTACATTTTTATTTACAATCTAAGTTACTCAGGCTGAAATATCTCAGAGTAATTTTGTTACAGCAACTTTAAAGAATGTGAAAAATAAAATGAATGTCTAACACGAACAAGATTTATCAGGAGATAGATCTATTTTAATTAAACCTCAAAAAATATGAAAAAAATCATTTATGCGGTGATCTTACCGCTGGTTTTGGTAAGTGGGCTAGTTTTTACAAATTGTGAAATTAAAAATGAAACTCCTAAAAAACCAATCCAAAAAACACTCTCTATTGCTGAAAGGAAAGCCAAATTAAAAAAATGGGAAGCAACCCCTGATGGTGTAAAGTTCAAAAACTGGGAAATGTCTCCCCAAGGTAAAAAAGTACTTGCCGGCGCTGCTAAAATAAGCAAGTATACCCATGACTTTACTAATATGGAGGCTGTTGTAACTTCTCTTTCTCTTCCGCCGGGATCGCTATTAGGTTTTGGAGTGATGGCCAGGATTGATGGCGAAGATTATATTCTGAGATTTGAGCCAGAAAAGTCCCAACTTCAGCAATTGTACAGTCTGAAAGTTAACGACACAATAATTTTAAAAAGCCATGGTGTATCATATGCGCCCAAGTATTCGTATCCAATAATATCGGGCAGCTATGTAGAACGCGATAATAAAGTACTTTATAAACGTGTGCCTCGCAAAGGTGGCTGTTAAAGTGAACAGACAAAGTAAATCTACGCAAGTAACTACAAAGATTGACGATTTCCCTGCGGAGTTACTTGCGAAGATCTCTCCCTTCGGTCGAGATGACAAGATTGTGTAAATTGCAAAATCATAATTTCCCTCTTTCTAAAATTTAAATAATTTAGACTTGTATTAACTGAAAAACTATTTTCAAATCTTCCCTTTTCCTAGTATCTTAGCGGTAATTTCTCAAAAACTATAGAACAATTTAATTTATAAGATTTTATGAAATCCGATTTATCAGAAAATGAAAAAATTGTTGTGGAATTTCTTAAAATGGTACAAGAAAGACAATCCTCAAATGAGCTTGAAAAGTTTTACCATTCAGAAATTGAGCAAATTGAATATCCAAATGCAATTGTAAAAAATACGGTAAATAGAAATCTTCAAGATTTAAAAGATGGTGCAGACAGAGGAAAAATGATTTTATCGAAAGAAGAATATGAAATCAAAAATCTTTACTCTTTTGAAAATGTTGTAATTCTTGAAGCGACTTGGAAAGGAACTTTATCTGTTTCCATAGGGAATATTTCAGTTGGTGAAAAAATGGTTGCTCATTTTGCTCAATTTTTCGAATTTAAAGATGGAAAAATATACAGACAGCGAAATTATGACTGCTTCGATCCATTTAATTAAACTTAACTGGAAATAATTTAAATCTCTCCAAATAAACACAAAGATTTGTCATTTCGACTGAAAGGAGAAATCGCACTTGGGAATCGACAAAGATTGGTGATATACTTTGTGGAATTTCTAGTGCGATTTCTCCTTTCAGTCGAAATGACAAGATTGTGTATTACAAAACCGCATTATCGTAACGTAAACATATCCATGCGAGGTTATATCTTCTAAAACCCTATAACAATTTTTAACTATATTTGACGTTGATTGTTTTATTTGGCAGCTTTTTTGTTGAAAAGAAAATCGAATCATCAAACCCAAATCTTAAAAATGAAAACAAACCTAATAACTCTTTTATTTGTATTTGCTGTTATAAATACGTTTGGGCAAACGCCAGCCGTATCAAAAACTACCAATACTAATAATAAAACTTTACCGCCTAGTGAACAGGTCACGAATAAAGCTGTAAGCGGGCTTAAAAAAGTTCCTTTAGATGAAGCGTCAATTTTAATTTATGATTACGACGGCGCTCTTTTTTCATACGATTTAGAATCTGAGCAAATTGGCTGGACTGTAAAAGCTACAAGTCCTTTTACTGAAATGTGCGCCAATAAAGTAACTATTTCTAATGGCGTTGTATACATTCCGTTTATAAATGGTGAAATTGTTGCAGTAGATAACCAAAGCGGTGATGTTTTTTGGAAATCAAGATTAGGAAATATCACAGATCAAATTGTTCTTAAAGATCAGGTTCCGGTTGTAAATAATGGAAAATTATATATAACTGCTCAAAACCAAAACGGAAGCAGTAATATTTATGCTCTTGACACAAAAGATGGAAGTTTAGCATGGACTTACAAACTGGATACTCCAACTAACGACATTCCGGTACTGTTTTTTAACAACAAAGTTTTTGTTCCGAGTGCTTCCAATTTATATGTTTTTGATGCCAATACAGGAAAAGTCCTTGCTCAAAAAAGCTTTGACCAAAGCATGCACAGTAAACCTGTAACAGATGGTGAAAATGTATTTATAGCAAATGAAAAAGATGTACTTTTTGCACTAACTCCAGATAAATTAGACATTTTATGGCAATTTAAATTACCAGAAGATCAGTATAATATTAAGGAACGCATCTTTACTAAAGACAAAAAATTATATTTTGCTGCACAAGGCACAACAGTTTCTTCTGTATATGCTGTAGATTCAAAAACAGGAACTCAGATTTGGAAAAGGGATTTTCAAAATGATAATGTAGAATACATAACGGAGGACAGTGATAATATTTGGGGCTATACTAAAAAAGGAAGGCTTTTTCAGCTGGACATAAACAATGGTGAAATTGCATTCGAATTGAAACTAACAACTCAGCCTATTTCAAATATTGAATTTCCGATTGATGATACTATATTTTATTATTGTGATGCCGGTTTAATTAAATTTGATTTAAGCACCAAAGATGAAGATTTATATTATATGCGAACTTCTATTAAAGATGATGTTTATACCGCATTTCTAAAAATAATTAGATAAAATAAAAAACTCCAAAGTCATTTGATTTTGGAGTTTTTCATTTAAAATATGTTATTTATCATTTCATCAAGCTGATATTGGTTAGACCTCCATCAGACAAGATTTCTGTTCCAACAATAAAAGCAGAATCATCTGACGCCAGAAATACAGCTGCATTTCCAATGTCTGACGGAAGACCTTGTCTGCCTACTGGAGTAATATCTATCCACATTTGTTTTACAGCATCTAAGTGTTCCTCCGGTACTAATTTTCCAAATACTGGTGTGTCTATAGATCCCGGCGAAAGTGTATTTACACGTATTTTTCTTGGCAATAAATCTAGTGATAAACCTTTTGCCAATGATATAATGGCAGCTTTTGCTGCCGAATAAATTGCCATTCCCGGCGCAGCGCGATGTGCCGCACTCGACCCAATTAGTATTATTGACGCACCATCATTTAAATAGGGAAGTGCTTTTTTTACCGTAAAATAAGAACTTTTCAAATTCAAATCCATATATCGGTCATAACCTTCTTCGGTAATATTTTCGATATCAGCCATAGGAACGCCGTCGACAACACCGCCAGCATTTACTACCAATACATCTATGTTTCCGAATTTTTCAGCTGTTTTTTTAAATATGTTTTCTAAGTCATCGCTTTTGGTTACATCTCCGGCAATACCTATAAAATCTGATTTTAAAGCTGCTACAGCATTATTTAATGTTACTTCATTTCTTCCGGTTATAGTTCCAGAAGCGCCTTCATTTTTGAATGCTTCTGCAATACCAAAACCTATTCCGCTATTACCTCCAGTAATTACGGCTACTTTATTTTTTAATTTGCTCATTTTGTTCTTTTAAAAATTAGAAATAATTATAATCCGAAAATCCCTCCCGAAACAGAAATTTTCTCTCCGGTAATCCACCCTGAATCGTCCGAAGCTAGAAATACGGCTACTTTTGCAATATCTTCCGGCTGTCCGGTACGTCCAAGAGGTGTGCTGGCAACAAATTTTGTTTCGGCTTCACTGCCAATAAAACCTGCAGAATGTGAACCTTCTGTTTCTACGATTCCAGGTAAAATAGAATTGATTCTGATATTTCTTCCGATAAATTCTTTAGACAAAGAAATAGTAATGGCGTCTAAAGCTGCTTTGGTTGCAGAATACACAGATCCTGTTGGAAGAGGTGATTTACCTGCTTCGGAACTGATATTGATAATATTTCCGCCTTTTTCACCAAACAATTTTAAAGCTGCCTGAATGGAAAGTAATGATCCTAAAACATTGATATTAAATTGTGAATGGAAAGATTGTGCTGACAATTCTTCAATTGGCGCATATTGATAAATCCCTGCATTGTTTACCAAAATATCTAATGTCCCAAAAGCATTTTTTGTTTCTTCAAAAAGTCTGTTTACATCAGATTCGTTTGAAACGTCGCCTTGTACTGCAATTGCTGTTCCTCCATTATCTTTTATCGCTTTTACTACTTTATCAGCATCCTCTTTACTTGATGCATAATTCACTACAACTTTAGCACCTTCTGCTGCAAAATATTTAGCTATAGAAGCGCCAATTCCTTTTGAAGCGCCAGTGATTATTGCTACTTTATTTTTTAATTTACTCATTTTTATAATATTAAATTATGTTACTGATGCAAATTTATGTCAGTTTAATTTATTTTAGTAACTTTGTAACTAAAAGTAACAGTAACCTTGAAGTAACAAAGTAACCTTATGGAATGTAATTTACGCGAGAAAGAAAAGCACAAAAAAGAAATGATGGCTGTGCAGGATTCAATGGATGTATTGAGCGGAAAATGGAAAATATCTATTATTTCTTCTATTTGTTATTATAATGAAAGAAGGTTCTCAGATATCCTGAATGATGTTGTGGGCATTTCAAACAAAATGCTGAGTAAGGAATTAAAAGAGCTTGAAATAAATAAACTAATTAAAAGATTAGTTCTTGATACGCAGCCCGTAAGTGTCCATTATGTTCTTACGGATCATGGAAAAACACTTCAGACAATTATTAATAACTTGACTGATTGGGGAATTGAACATCGAAAAAAAATTATTGAGGAATAATTTTAATGGTTTCATAGAAAAACAAAAACCTCCAAAAAATCATTTTTGGAGGTTTTTTATAGATATATAATCCCTACGGGATATTCATTTATTGGGTTCTTATTTTTCTATCGACTTTTAGCTCCTAACGGAGTATTTCGTAAAAATTAAATATCGGTAAATAATCAACATTTTTTATATTATTTCTTCTTTACAACTTCTGTAATCCTACTTTAAAATTTTTCTACAGAAGGTTTTTTCTCCAATAAAAGCTTATTTAAATGTTTAAATGCAAGCATTAGCTGTTCACCAATTTCATAGTTATGAATGTCAATATCCAGAGCTTCTTTTTTCCATTTATTATTTTTTTCATTTAATAAAAAATCAGCCCAAATAATAATGCGTGCAATATCTCCCGGTTCTTTTATTGGCCCTTTAAATCTGTAAACAACTGTAAAGTTATAAATTGAACCATCGTCAAGAGATTTATCAAAATCTTTATTCATGGTTATAATTTTCAAAAAATCTCCTTCAAAGTCTACGCGAAGTCGTCTTTTTGAAGAGTTTTGCTCCCAGCCATAATTATTAATCATTTTAACAATATAAGATTTTGTTTCATCCAATGATTTTTCATTCTGCCCCTGACTGGCACAGAAAAACATACATAAAAGAATACTATATAATACTTTCATAATTCTTTCGCTTTAGTGTAACAACAAATATCACTACGCTAATATATAAGAAATATCTGAAACAATAAAAATTATCCCTCCACCAAACAAATCTCAAAAACCGTTTTCCCGTTCTCAGTTTTAAACGAAACATAACCGCCATGCGCTTCAATAATATTTTTAGAAAGCGTTAAACCAATTCCGGTGCCTTCGTTTCTCGTGGTGAAGAAAGGCAGGAAAACTTTATTTTCGATTTCTTTTTCGATTCCGTTTCCGGTGTCTGTGATTTTAATGTAAGTTCTGTTTTCTTTGGCTTCAGCAGAAATTAGAATTTGTTTTTGAGTTGTGTTTTTTAAGGCATAAACAGCATTCGTTAAAAGATTAATGATAACCTGTTCCGTTTGCTGCGGGTCAACATTAATTGGACGTTTTAATGAAATTGCGTTTACAACTTCAATTCCATCTTTTTTAAATAACGGATTCATGATTTGCAAACAATTTTCAATCAAAGGCTGCAGTTCTATTTTTTGTTTTTTGGGAGACGGAAGCATGGCTAATTTTCGATAACCTTCAACAAATTTCTGCAAATGATCGCTTCGCCTTAACATGGTTTCAACACTGTTTTTGATATCTTCTAAATCTTCTGCCGAAAGTGAATCTTGTTCTACCAAATCCTGCAGGTTTTGACAAATAGAACGAATGGGCGTTATCGAATTTAAAAGTTCATGCGAAATCACTTTCATCAAATTAACCCACGCATCTTTTTCTTTTTTCTCTACTACATTTTGGATAGAATCGAGTAAAACGATACAATACTCCCGTTCAAAAATCTCTGTTCTGGAGGCTTGCAAAACAAATGTTTGTGCGGTTTGTTCGTTTATACTAATTTCAACAGACGTTTTTATTTCATGAAAATCATCTTCTTCAATAATTTCACAAAGCGATGGCAATTGATTTTTAAGATATTTCCATTTCGAAACTTTGGGTACATTAAAATGAGACGAAAAATAATCGTTCATTAAAAAAATATTCCAGTCATTTTCCTGTTTTTCTAAAATAATAATTCCGGTTTCGATATTGTTTAAAATAGAACGGTAAATAATATCTTTTGAAATCTGTTCGTTTTGTCTGCCTTTTAAAGTATCGTACAATTGAAACAAATCACCATAATTTTTATTGGCTTTATGTTTCGTAAAATCTGATGAAAAATCATTCTGCAGAATCGAAGAAATGGTTTTATCGTAAAGCAAAACAAAATTGCGAACATAAAAATACATTTCGCGAATGAGCAGAAAAACAATAAAAAAGCCAAATATGCCCGTAAAAAGCAAATCGATTTTAAAGAAATAAATCGAAATTTCGATTCCCAAAACAATGGCAATTAATCGAAAAAAAAGTAGTTTATAAGTTTGCAATGTTTTAAACATTCTAGTTAATATTGATATTATATTTCTCTAAACGTCTGTACAAAGAACCTCTTGACAATCCCAGTTCGTCCGCAGTTTTACTAATATTATTACTGTGCTTAAGAAGCGCTTTTTCAATCGTCGCTTTTTCTACAGAAGAAAGCTGTATATCATCCGGGTTTTCATCATAAGGAGTTATGGTTTCTAAATCTAAATCAGAAACTGTGATTGTGTTGTTTTCACAAAGAATAACAGCGCGTTCAATTTTATTTTCCATTTCCCGAATGTTTCCGTTCCAGGCGTGTTTTTCAATTTGTTCCAAAACTTTTTTATCAAAAGTAATTTCACTTCTTCCGTATTTTTCAATCATTTTATCGAGGAGATATTCTGCCAGCGGAATTTTATCTTCGTTTCGTTCCCGAAGCGGCGGCAGCACAATCTCCATCGTATTAATGCGATAATACAAATCTTCTCTGAAGTTTTTATCGGCCACCTCCAGTTTTAAATTCAAATTAGTTGCCGTAATGATTCTAACATTCAAAGGTCTTGCTTTAGTTTCACCCAATCTTGTTACGGTTTTGGTTTGAATAACCTGCAATAATTTAGATTGCAAATGCAACGGAACATTTCCTATTTCATCTAAAAAAATAGTTCCGTTCTGCGCCATTTCAAAACGTCCGGGCGTATCGGTTTTTGCATCGGTAAAAGCACCTTTTGCGTAACCGAATAATTCACTTTCAAAAATATTCGAATTCAACGAACCTAAATCAACTGCTACAAACGGATTGTTTTTTCTTTCAGACTGGCTGTAAATATGATGTGCCAAAACAAATTTTCCGGTTCCGTTTTCTCCAAGAATTAAAACATTGGCATCGGTTTTGGCTACTTTATCTGCCAGTGAATATGCTTTTTTTATTATTTCAGAAGTGCCTAAAAAAAAGTCATTATCGGTTTCAATCTCTTTGTTCTTTTTTTGTTCTTTTCGGGATTTGTCAACGGCTTGTTTTACAGACTCTAAAAGTTTCTTGTTTTCCCAGGGTTTTAAGATATAATCAAAAGCACCCGATTTTAAGCCTTCAACCGCAGTTTCAACTTTTCCAAAAGCGGTCATTAATATCACAACCGTTTTTGGCGAAAGCGTTTTTATTTCTTTCAGCAGATACAAACCTTCTCTTCCATCTTCAAAACCTATTCTGTAATTCATATCGAGCAAAACGACATCGATGGTATTTTTTGACAATAATTCGACTATTTTTTTCGGATTATTAAGTGTGTGAATGTTCTCAAAATACTTTTTCAGGTACACTTTTGATGCAAAAAGAATGTCTTCCTGATCGTCGATGATTAATATTGATGCGTTTGTCTTTTTCATTTTTGTTCGGTTTTGGACAAAAGGTGTCCAATTGTGGACACTATAGATTTTTTTCGGATAATAAAATTTTAAAAATAAGGCAGTTACAAGGTTTAAATTTTTGGCATGAAAATCACTTTTCTACTTGTAAATCATTAATTATTAACGCCTTCTTGAAGTAAAAATAGCAAAATAAATATCTATAAATCGCATTGTTAATTATCTTAATTTTCGGGCGTGTTTCTTTTACTTCAGAAGACAAAAAAATCAGAAAACGAATAGCAATCAAACATTAAAAAATCAATTATGATTACGATCAAAAAACTTTCTAAAATTTTTAGAACCGAAGAAGTAGAAACAAATGCTTTAAGCGAAATTTCATTAACTATAAATGAAGGCGATTTTGTCTCGATTATGGGACCGTCCGGAAGCGGAAAATCGACTTTATTAAATATCATCGGATTATTAGACAGCGCTTCTGGCGGAAGTTATGAATTGCTGGGGCAGGAAATGATTGGCCAGAAAGAGAAATTAAAATCGAAAGCCCGAAAAGAAAATATCGGGTTCATTTTTCAGAATTTTAATTTAATTGATGAATTATCGGTTTATGATAATATCGAACTGCCCTTGATTTACAATAATGTTCCGTCATCTGAAAGAAAGAAAAAAATAGAGCATATTGCAGGTGTTTTAGGTATTGCACATCGTTTGAAACATTTTCCGCAGCAGCTTTCGGGCGGGCAGCAGCAGCGTGTAGCGGTTGCAAGGGCTTTAATTAATGACCCTAAAATTATTCTTGCCGATGAACCTACAGGAAATCTGGATAGTAAAAACGGAAATGAAGTAATGGAATTATTGACAGATCTTCATGCTGCAGGTTCTACGATTTTGATGGTGACGCATTCTGATTATGATGCTTCTTTTTCGCAGAAAATAATTTTAATGAAAGATGGTGTTATTCTTTCTGAGAAATTAAATCAAAGAAATGTGGACGTTTTAGTAACTTCTAAAAACTAAGGTCATGCTGAAAAATTGGATTAATGTTTTTACGTATCATATAAAAAACAATAAGCTGTTTACGGTTTTGAATGTTTTGGGATTGAGTATTGGAATTGCGGGTTTAATTTTTGCGATTTTGTATTGGAATGACGAACAGAGTTATGATCAATGGAACCCGAACAAAGACAATGTGTTTTTAGTAGCCAATCAAATGGACCCAACGACCTATTGGGCTTCAAGTTCAGCGCCTATTGGATCTGCTATAAAAAATATAAGCCCAGAAGTTGAATCTTTTTGTTATTTAAACGGCTATTACGATAATGAAATTATTCGTTACAATAATAAAAAAGTGCAGTCTGATAAAATTGTTGTAGCACAGAAAAACTTTTTCGAATATTTTCCTTATTCCTTTATTGAAGGAAATATAAAAAATGCGCTGCCAGATGTAAATAGTATTAGTATATCTCAAGATTTGTCGCAGCAGCTTTTTGGAAACGAGAGTGCTTTAGGGAAAAAAGTAGTTTTACAAAATCAGGTTTTAGTTGTTAGAGGTGTTTATAAACTAGACAAAAAATCGGTTTTTAATCCTTCCTGTGTAGTCAATTTTATGGACACACGAGTGAAAAACAATATTCAGCAATGGGGAAATTTTCAATTTATTCTTTTATTAAAATTAAAAAATCCAGCTGATGCAGAACTTGTTACCAAAAATCTGGCTAAAATTTATTATGAGAACATGATAGCACCTCGGGCAAAAGCTCAAGGTATGAATCCACAAGAATTTATTCAAAAATTTGGAGAAGTAAAACCTCATTTAGAGCCGTTATCGATTGTTCGTTTACATACTAAAACCGGTGGTTTGATAGAATCCAACGGGAATTATCAGTTATTATTAATTTTTGCCGGATTATCAATTTTAGTCTTAATACTATCAATTGTAAACTATGTCAATTCTGCTACTGCAAATGCTGTAAAAAGAGCTAAGGAAGTTGGTGTTCGTAAGATAATTGGAGCTTCGAAAATAGAAATCATACAACAGTTTATTTTTGAAACTGCAGTCATTTCATTGTTTTCTATTTTAATATCGCTTGTTATTGTAGAACTTTCCCTGCCGTATTATAATGTTTTTTTAGAAAAAACACTTGTATTACAAAGCAATCAGTTTTATCTTCAGCTTTTTGTTATATTCATTATAATGATAATTGCAGCAGGAATTTTTCCGGCGGTGTATGTTTCAAATTTTGATGTTTTAAAAGTATTGCGAGGAAATTTTGCCCGAAGTAAAAATGGTATCTGGCTTCGTAATGGAATGTTGATTTTTCAATTTGCTGTGGCGGCTTTCTTTATTATTGGTTCTTATATAGTATATCAGCAGATTAATTATATGAACTCAAAGGATGTAGGTTTTAACGGAAACCAGATTTTGAACATCTCTTATCGAAATATTTATGGTGAAAAAATTAGCCCTGATGATAGAATGCGCAAATACAACAGCATTAGAAATGAATTACTGCGTATTAAGGGAGTAAAAGAAGTTTCTGGCGGCGGATTTGTTTTGGGAAGCGGTGCAAAATCGGTAATTTCATATCATTACAAAGACATAAATATAGACGGAAATAATATTCCGGTAGACTTTGGTCTTCTTGAAATGATGAAAATAAAAATCGTTAAAGGGCGCTATTTAAGTCCGGATTATTCTCAGGATACTATTAGTTCTATGCTGATTAATGAAACCGCTTTAAAATTATTAAACGAGAAAGATCCGATAGGAAAAAAAATTAACTGGGACGGAAAAAAAGCCATTATCGTAGGAGTTGTAAAAGATTTTAATATTGGAAATCCAGGCGAAGCCATACCTCCTGTCACTATATTTCATTTTAAAAGTGTGCCGTGGTTTACGAGCCTTTTGAACAATATTTATGTAACAGCCGATCCTAAAACCATGTCGCAGACTATAGCCGATATAGAAAATTTGTGGACAAAAAAAGTTGATTCTGACTATCCATTTTTATATGATTTTGTAGATAAAGAATATAAAAAATCATACAGCAGTTATGTAAAACAAAAAAATCTTTTCTCTTTATTGAACATTATCGTAATTACAATCGCGCTTTTCGGATTATTTGCTTTGGCTTCTTATTCGATTGAAAGACGAATGAAAGAAATCGCTATTAGAAAAACTCTTGGTGCAGAAACGAATGTTTTATTAATGGAACTTTGTAAACAGTATATCTTTTTCTGTATAATTGGTTTTTTAATTGCTTTATTCCCTGTTTATTATTTACTAAATAAATGGCTGGAGAATTTCGCCTATAGAATTACCATTTCTATGTATCCTTTTTTAATTGGATTTACAGCTTTACTTTCATTAACATTATTAGTTGTTCTTTCAAGGGCTTATCAGGCAACAAAAGTTGATGTTTTGAAATATTTGAAATATGAATAAATTCAGTTTGCATTAAAATAAAAAAGACTCCAAATATTTTGGGAGTCTTTTTTATTCTTTAGATATATACAGCTGAAGATTATTTCCTTTAACAATTTTCAAAAATAAATAAAGGTTTTCTACACAATCAAAGTTCCAAAAATTCATTTTGTATTTATCTACATTTTTTACCAGATATTCCATTTGATTTAAAACCCAATCCAACTCAGTTATTGGAATTTTTTGGTAAAACAAATTCCAATCCCATCCTTCACCTATTTGATAATCTCTAATAAATTTCGGGAGTTCTATAAAACTTACTCTCTCAACTAAAAGGTGATTAATTTGATTGAAATATCCCTCCCACATGCTAAAATGGTAAATTTGATTTTCTCCCTGTCGAAGCTGAATAATCTCATGCGAATTTGGTGCTTTCTCAAAAATATTTAATTTGAACTCGGTATCTTTATTATTACAATACAAACGTATTTCACCTTCTCCTAAAAAATTAGAATAAAAATCCAATTGTACATTTTCAAATTTCATCTTTATTACTTTGTTTCTGATTAAATAAAAAACATTTAAAATATTCTTCTCAAGATTATATGATTGTCATCCTTTTTTTGAGAATCTAGATTTAAATCTTTCCAATATTCCTCCATAAAACTCAAAAAATCTTTGTTGGATGAGCTTGCTATTAAAAACTGTTTAAAATCAATTTCCTTATTTGAAGTAAGATAAACATCTGATTTATCACCAAACTGCTTATCCCAATGAATTCCTAAAAAAAATATATCGTCACTATTAACATATTTTCTTCTAAGAATTCCTTTTTTAATTTCATCAAAATCCGGAAATTCCGATTCCTGAATATCTTGTTGAATGTTCTCTTGAAAATCAAAATAATCTCCACATAAAATATCTCCTGAACTAAGTAATTTATATTCTTTGGTTTCTTTATTAAACGCTACAGGACCAACGCCAACCAAATGCCCTCTTTCATCATCATCTTCATAATATTTATGTTTATAATAGGCAAAAGTATATTTTTCAGAATCTTCTACTTTGTAAATTGTATAGTCACTTCCTATTTCTTCGTCGACAACTTTTTGAGCAAGTTTAGTATCCATTTTTTAATCCAGATTAGAGAAGATTAAATTAATCATTTAAAACAAAGATATCTTTCAACAATGCTATTTTTTAACCATAAAAAAAACTCCAATAGAATTGGAGTCTTTTTATAAAATCAATTTGAACTTTTTACCAAGGACTTACTCCTGTTTCATCTTCAATGTCATTACTAAAGAATTGTCCATTCGGTCCGTTTTCATCTGTTACCGTATGTTTAATAATAAATGATGCTGCACTTTCTACAGTTCCAGGTCCACTATGATGATTAAAATCTGTTGCGGTGTAACCCGGATCAATTGCATTTACTTTAAAAGACAAATCTTTTAGTTCAAAAGCCAGTACAATGGTATATGCATTTAATGCTGATTTTGAAGTTCCATAAGCTGCCGATTTGAAATCGTAATATTTCCATGATGGATCACTATGCAAAGTCAAAGAACCAAGTCCTGAAGTTATATTGCTGATTCTTGGACTGTCTGATTTTTTAAGTAATTCTAAAAAAGCCTGAGTAACACTTATAACACCAAAAAAGTTTGTTTCAAATACATCTTTAATGTCTTTTACGCTGGTATCTGAAGCCGTTTGAGGAAACTGACCGCCGCTTATTCCTGCATTATTAATCAGGATATCTAATTTTCCCTGCTCGTTTTCTACAATATTCTTTGCTGCTAAAATGGAATCCGGATTGGTAACATCAATCTCAATGGCTTTTATGTTTTGAAATCCATCTTTGTTTAATTGTTTTACAACTTCATTTCCTTTTTCAAGATCGCGGCTTCCTAAATAAACAAACAATCCTTGTTTTGAAAGTTGTTTTGTTATTTCTAATCCTATGCTTCTGTTTGCTCCTGTTATTAATACTGATTTCATTTTTAAATTGTTTTAAAATTATAATACAAAGTTGGTTACTTTGAAAATGGAATCTTTTGTCATTTGGCAAAAAGCAATTTTAACTGATATTTTTTCTAATTCTGCTTAATGACGATTGTGTAATTCCTAAATAAGAAGCCACATAAGATAACGGAATGCGATTGATTACATTTGGATAAATTTTCAGAAACATTAAATAACGTGTAGTGGCATCTTCTGAAACCAGCGGACTTCTTCTTTCTACTTTTTGTCTCAATGCTTTTGAAATAATTCTGTGCACAATAGCGTCCCAGCCAATAATTGTTTCTAAAAGTTCCCTCCAGTCTTTTTTAGAAAAAACCAAAAGTTTACAATCTGTTATCGCCTGTACATAAGCATTCGAACAAATATCATTGTCGAAACTTTCCATATCAACAACCAGATTATTTTCGTCGATAAAATATTTGGTAATTTCTTCGCCTCTATTGTTGTAATAACAAACGCGGGTAATTCCGTCTAAAACAAAACCGACTTGCTGAGCAATTTTTCCGGCTTCCGAAAAATATTCATCTTTCTTAAGTTCCAATACAGTTGTTTTACTCGCAATTAAATCCAGCTGATGCTGATTTAAAGTTCCAAATTGCAATATATAATCTATAAATTCTTTCATAGAGGCAAGTTAATCAAAGTTATTGGTGCAGAATTTGTCATTTGGCAAAAACGATTTAAAACATAAAAGTTATTTTCTGAGCAAATTTTCGGTGCTGGATAAGAATTCTTCAGTCGCTTTTTCAATATCAATATTCATTCTTTCGGCCAAAACGGTCAGCCACCAAATTGATTCTCCTAATTTATGTTTAAGTTCCTGTTCTGTATTTCCTTTTGGCCATCTTCCTTGTTGCGACATCACATTACGGCCAACTAAGCCGGCATCTGTCAAAAATGCTAGTGCATCTTCTTCTATTGTCCATTCACTTCCGTGATGAGATAATTCTAATTCGTGATAACGCTTTCTTATTTCTAAAGAACGTTCTTTTAGCTGTTCAAAATTTATTGATGCCATAATTTAATTTTTATTGAATTGTTCCTGAAACGCGATTGGACTAATATTCGTTTTCTTTTTAAATAATTTATTGAAAGACTGCGGATGCTCAAAACCTAATTTATAGGCTATTTCAGAAATCGAAAAAGTTCCTTTCGTAATATATTCTTTTGCTTTTTCTATCAATTTATCATGAATAAACTGCTGTGTATTTTGCCCCGAAAGATTCCGAAGCAAATCGCTTAAATATCTGGCAGACAAACCTAATTCATCTGCAACAAACTGGACGGTTGGCAAACCATTTTCAAGAGGTTTCTCGTTATTAAAATAATCTTCGAGTAAAATTTCTAATTTTGAAAGCACATCATTATTAACCGCTTTTCGGGTAATAAACTGTCGGTTATAAAACCGATTACTGTAATTCAGTAAAAGTTCAATTTGCGAAATAAGCACGTCTTGACTAAAATTATCGATCCGTTCCTTCAGCTCATTTTGAATATTAGCAAAGACGCCTAAAATAGTTTCTTTTTCATTTTCTGATAAATACAAAGCTTCAGATGCCGTATACGAAAAGAATCCATACTTTTTAATATTGGCATTTAAAGTATACGGTCGAATAAAATCAGGATGAATATTTAATGACATTCCGCTGTAATCGGCTTCTTCCTCCTGCATTTTTAAAATTTGTCCGGGTGAAACAAACGACATTCCGCCTTCTTCAAAATCATAAAAACCATGTCCGTAACGAAGCTTGCCCGAAAAATGAGTTTTAAATGATATTTTATAAAAGTCTAAAATAATTCCGTTTTCAAAATCTTTTGGGTCAAATATCGCTTCACCATAATTCAAAATACTAATAAGCGGATGCATGGGCTTTGGCTGTCCCATAGCTTTATGCAGTTCTGAAATGCTGTTGAATATTTTAGGCTGATTTTTCATTTTACAAATTTATAAAATGTTCGACTGGCGCAATGTTCCAGCTTACTGTACTTTGATCAATCATATCATGTACAACAGAATCGCTAAGTTCCGTCATTAATTTATGCATGGCATCTGTACCTTCTGCTGCGCTTTCCCAAACCAACATATCGTAAACAATTCCCTTTTTCAATTCGAAAATTGTTCTGGAACGAAATCCTTTTTGACGTTTTAAAAATTCGTCGATTGCTGCATTCGCTTCAATAAATTGCTGTGTTGTAAAACCATTTAATTTAAAAGTCGTTAATTCTATCGCTTGATTTTTCATCTTATTTTAAATTAAAAAGTAAACATTGCTTTTATATTCTGTACTTGAGTTTCAGCACCATTTTTCAATCTTTCATTGTATAACGCATTAGCATCATTTCCGGCAATATATCGCAATTGATTTTTATTATCCGTCGCTGCTTCATATATAATTTGAGCAACATCTTCAGCGTTTGTATAATTCTCTAATTGCTCTGCACTGTAACCTTTACTAACTTCTGCGGTTAATTTTTCATACGCTTCATGCTGTCCAACTTCCATAGAACGGATGGCAAAATCGGTTTTCATTCCGCCAGGAGCGACAACTTTAACCTGAATTCCGAATTGGGTTAATTCTGAGGCAAGACTTTCTGAAAAACCATCAACACCAAATTTTGTTGCACTGTAAATAGAACAAGTCGGAAATCCAATTAATCCGAAAGTAGAAGTAACATTTATAAAAGTACCGCTTTTTTTCTCACGAAAATGTGGTGTAAAAGCTTTTGAAATTCTAATAACACCAAATAGATTCGTAACAATCTGGCGTTCGATTTGAATTTCGCTTAAAGATTCTAATGCTCCAATTAGTCCGTAGCCTGCATTGTTTAATACAACATCTACAGAATATTTCTCTGTAATGTTTTTGATTGTTTCAATAATTTGTTCCGAATTTGTAACGTCAAGCGGAAGTACGATTACGTTTTTTAATGAAGTTAATTCTGTTTCCTTTTCCGGATTTCGCATTGTGGCAATTACCTGCCAACCTTTGCTTTGAAATAATTTTGCTGCTGATTTTCCTAAACCAGTTGAAGCTCCTGTAATAAAAATTGTCTTTTGCATTTTTAATTGTTTTAAGATTATAATGCAAAGATCAGCCGAAGCCTGAAGTTGTTTTTAGTCATTTTGAACAATTGGTTAGCCAAAATGACGATTAAGAAATAAATTAATCACCGCCACAGCCACCGCATGAACTTCCGCATGAGCTGCCACAAGAACTCCCGCATGAGCTTCCTCCAGAACTTCCACATCCTGAATTACTGTTTGATGACAAAAAGTTGTTATTTGCAGGCATGACCAAAGGCATAAAAGAAGCTGTCAGTCCTCCGTATAAAAAATAATTCCACTGCCAGTCTTGTTCAACATTAGTATTACTTTTTCCTTCTTTAAAAGAGGAGTGAATTGTATGAAAAAATAAATAGTTCACTACTTTCTTATAGTAACGATAAGAGATCGCTGCTAAAATTATGGTTATAATAACAATATTAGTTATAGCTTTTCCTCTAGAAACTCCTGTAATAATTCTGCTAAAGCCTATATTTAAAAGAAGTCCAAAAACTACCAGCGTTACTTTTATGATAAATAAAAATTGCTTAGAATCTAAAATCGTTTCTCTAATTTTTTCGACTCCTTTTTTTAATTGTTGAAATATTGGTTTGTTTATAATTAACTGATGTAACTGTAGATAAGGTATTAAATCATATTCTTTCATGATCTCAATAACACAATTTTCATATTGATCGTTTGTTAGCGTATCATCGATTAAGTTTAATTTATTGCCTGTAACCTGAATTCTTCTATTTTCAATTAAATTATTTACGACTCCATGAATTACATAGTCTAGATTATTTTTTTGAAAGAAGACCAATTCTAAAGGTGTGAGATTGCTAATGATTAATTTCGACTTAATTTTTTCAATCAACGAATCACAAGTTTTCTTAACAAATTGCATCAATAAAAAGGTTATCAAAGCGAACAAGAATATGTAATACCATGCAAAATATGGATTACCAATTTGAATTAAAACTGGTTTTATAAGAAGAGAAATAGGAAAACTTAAAAGTGTAAATGCTCCTAAAAAAAATATTTTTAATATTCCGAGATTATAATTAGCGTTGTCTAATTGGAGAGAATCCATTGGATTTCCAAGAGTCCAAATTTCTTCTGGCTGTTTTCCAAAATTTAATTCGTATAAGTTTTTAGTAACTTCTTTTGCTTTATGGAATTTCTCGTGTTCCGCTTTATTGTGTGTTGACGGAATATGCTCAATTCTTTTTGCCAAAATTGTACAGAGATCAGAATACGAATTGGTAAAAATTAAATGCTGATGCCATACAATATCTACAATTTCTGAAGGCGAAACCATTTCGTTTGAAGTTGCGGCCAGATACATGAATTTTTTATATTCTAAAATCGCTGTTTTAGTAAAGTAAATAGTCCAACTATTTTCGAATGCTAATCTTGTTGAAAATCCGTATTGATCATTTGGTTTGTCGAGATCAAAATTTTCGATTTGATTCCAAAGTTGTGTATCCATAAATAATTAAAGCTCTTTCGTTAAACGATCTAACTCTTTCAATAAAGTCGGCATTCTAAATTCGCCCGCCATAGTTTCAACTTTTTGGAAAGCTTCTTCTAAATCAATTCCAATAGATGTTACAAATAATGGTTTTGCGCTGTCGCCTCTTAACAAAGGCTTTTTATCTTTTTCGATACTTGCAAAATTAGTTTTGGCCACACCAATGATCGGAATTTTACTATTTAGCTTTTCATATAAACGTCCGCCTAATCCATACTTTTTATCATCATCTAAATATACGAATCCGTCCACAATTATAGCTTCTATATTTTCCAAATCAATTTGATTTAACAAACTGATAATACACGGTAATTCTCTTTTGTAAAATTCTCCCGGAATATATTCCGCAACATTATCAATTATTTCTGTGTGAACTTTAAAGTTTTTGTCTTCATTCCAATTCTCAAATTCAAGGCAGACAGTTTTTGCTTTATTATCAAAATAATAAGTATCGAAGGCTAATATCATATTTGTTTTTATTCTTTAAACTCTTAATGAACCACGGAAACCTCTCGCAGCATAATACGAATCGGCACCATTATGATATACAAAAACGGTATCATAACGAAAATCTGAAAAAATTGCTCCGCCCAATTTTCTGATGTTTGCAGGAGTTAAAATCCAGCTTGATGTTTTAGTATCAAATTTTCCAAGTTTTTGAAGTTCGCGGTATTCATCTTCATTCAAAATTTGAATCCCCATTTCTGAAGCCATGTTTACAGCACTGTCTTTTGGCTTATTCTCTTTTCTTTTTTCTAATGCCTCATGATCGTAACAAATACTTCTGCGTCCTTTTGGACTTTCTGCTGCACAATCATAAAAAATATATTCATTTGTTTTTTCATCATAGCTTACAACGTCTGGTTCTCCTTCAGTTCTTTCCATTTCGTCAAGAGACCAAAGTTTTTCAGGATTAGCTTTTAGCTTTGACTCAACTTTTTCCCATTCAATATTTTGATGACGATGTTTATTATTTTCAAAACGTGCTTCAAGAATACTTAACAATGATTCTTGCTGTTCTGATGACAATTTATATTTTTGATTATTCATGACTTTTGAATTAATTATTTGGAAATAAATTCAGAGAGATATTTTTCAAGCTTTTCTATATTCTCTTTTTGTCCCTGATCTGCTTTGTGAGCTTTTACAATAATATCAAACATTTCTTCAGAATCGAATAAAAGTGTCCAGTCTAGTATTGTTTCTGAATTTTCAGATTCAAATAAAACAGTTGTAATAAAATGCGGATTGAAATGTTCGAAGACAATTTTTCTAAGTGGGATAATTTCTTTAAAGATACTGCGGTTTGGGTAATTCTTTCCATCCGGTCCATGCATTGTTAAATTCCACTCGCCTTCTTCCTTAAAGTCCATTTTATGAATTGTATTTGTAAAACCGTTTGGTCCCCACCAATTTGCAATATGTTCGGGATTTTCCCACATTTCCCAAACTATATCCGTTGGAACTTTAAGCAATATTTTACTTTGAAGTATTCTATTTTGAATATTATTTTCACTTTCCATATTTACCTGACTGATTTAATCATTCAAACCTTTCCCTTCTAAAATATTTGGGATATTTTTTTCAACTCTCGATTCTCTGGTTTTAGATTGTTTCGGTTGAGAAAAATGCAAAAGATAAGCCCTTTGTCTTCCAGGTGTAAGTGCAAAAAAAGCTTTTTGCAAATCAGGCATAGTATCTAATTTCTTCTGAAATTCTTCAGATACTTCAAATTCGGAAGTTTTTTTCAGTTCTACTTTCAAACCTGCTTTTTCAATTTCTATTGCTTGATAAATATATGTTTTTAAAATATCTTTTAAATCAATTATTTCTTTAAGATTAGTAAAACGTATTTGTCTTGCCGCTTGTACATTCTCAGATTGCTGAATCAAAATATTATCTGTATCTTTTAACAGAGCACCTTTAAAAAACAAAAAGGCACAATAATCTTTAAAAGCATGAATTAAAACAATATTGGCATTTTGAAAAGTATAACATGGAACTCCCCATTTTAATTCTTCAGTTAACTGACAATCGAAAGCGATTGTCCTCATTAAATCTAATTCTTCCTGCCATTTCTTGGCTTCATCAAAAAAGAAATCAACTTTTGGATTTGCATTAATTTGTGACATTTCAATTTTCTTTAAAAATAATCTTTCAGAATAGGGGAAAGATTTCAATTTAAAATTAAAACTTTTTTTTGATTTAATGGTACAATTTAAAAGCCCAACAAACTAGAAGAATATATTATTTAAGAGCAAAATAGAAATAAAAAATCTTTAAACTCTATAATTTAACGAGCAAAAAATAAGTTTTAAGACATTATCTATGGGCAAATATACTCTAGTTGTCATTTTAATAAAAAGACGTGTTAAAACATATTGTTGTAAAAGAAACAAATATTACTCTCATTCCTAATAATAATTTTATAAATATCTTTTCGAATCTGGAATTTCTAAACTGAATAAACATAGCCTGCGGTTTTACCTGCAGGGATTCTGGTATTATCACACGTTATTTCTTTGAATTTAGTTTACAAAACATTTATAAAACAAAAAATCCTCATCAAATAAATGATGAGGATTCTTCAAAGAAAGGCGACGACATACTCTCCCACAATACTGCAGTACCATCTGCGCAGGCGGGCTTAACTACTCTGTTCGGGATG